>NZ_JBCMFH010000003.1:0-455454 GCF_043848115.1 Salmonella sp. 2020_1395
AGTAAAAGAGTCCGTGGCAATTTATAACCATGAACGGCCACACCTGGCCCTGAAATACAAAACGCCCGATGATGTTCATCAGGCGTTTTACAGACAAAAAACTGTCAACCTATATCAGGACTAGTCAAGCAAACCACTTTCGGAAAAACGATTAATAACCAATAATTGCCGAATATTGCGCCACGCTGTTCGCAACCTAACCAAACAGACACTTTCCGACGTTTTTCGATGAAAAAGAGGTTGACGCTTCAAGGCTCAATACGCATAATGCGCCCCGCAACGCCGATAAGGTAACGCGAAAAAAGATGGCTACGTAGCTCAGTTGGTTAGAGCACATCACTCATAATGATGGGGTCACAGGTTCGAATCCCGTCGTAGCCACCATCTTTTTTGCGGGAGTGGCGAAATTGGTAGACGCACCAGATTTAGGTTCTGGCGCCGCAAGGTGTGCGAGTTCAAGTCTCGCCTCCCGCACCATTCACCGATAAGCGTTGTACGGATGGGGTATCGCCAAGCGGTAAGGCACCGGTTTTTGATACCGGCATTCCCTGGTTCGAATCCAGGTACCCCAGCCATATTTCTTCGAGTTTGCGGTTCACCGCGACGGTATTGGGGTATCGCCAAGCGGTAAGGCACCGGTTTTTGATACCGGCATTCCCTGGTTCGAATCCAGGTACCCCAGCCATCGAAGAAATCATCTGGCTACGTAGCTCAGTTGGTTAGAGCACATCACTCATAATGATGGGGTCACAGGTTCGAATCCCGTCGTAGCCACCATATTCAGAACGCGTCGAGGTATTCGACCGGTTCGAAAATAATTTGTTGGGGTATCGCCAAGCGGTAAGGCACCGGATTCTGATTCCGGCATTCCGAGGTTCGAATCCTCGTACCCCAGCCAGTTTTAAAGACGCTCTGCTAATGAGCGCAAGAAGTACGACAATTGGGGTATCGCCAAGCGGTAAGGCACCGGATTCTGATTCCGGCATTCCGAGGTTCGAATCCTCGTACCCCAGCCACCTTTAAAAAGCTCGCTTCGGCGAGCTTTTTGCTTTTCTGCGTTTATAAATTCCGAAAGAGGTTTCCCCCTCAATGCCCTGCTATCAGTAAAACGCTATGATAAAGCCTTACAGGGATCGTTCGGTAACCTCACAATGAATTACCAGTTTTGTTGGTATCTCTTTTTGCGGCCATTAACATTTTTTATGGTCGTCTTGCTCTGCGCTTTCACCTTCATTGATATCACGGCCAGCGCCGCCTGGTTGATTATTTTGGGTCTGGTTTACCCCGTGGCAGTGTCAATGAGGCTACATATACTGCACCAGAAAAAGGCCGTCATGCTACGCCAGAATAGTGCGGAATGGATAGTGTATCTGCCAGGGATCCCTGTGCAAGAAAAACAAAGCGCGCTGATTAATGTCGCGTTTTCCTCGAAAACGGCGCTGCGTGGATTCTATATTCGCGCCCTGTCCAGCAAAGTCATTCTTCACATCATCACTTTTTATATTCTGTGGTTTGATGTCCAACATGCAACACTGACGTGGTATCGGATTCTCGCCGCATTAATCACCCTGGCGATTCTTGTAAAATCAATGAGTTCCACATTACTGATGCTACATAAAGTAGTACGTTGCCAATACAACGTATGCACAATTGAAATGGCATCACCTTGGTATGAGTTTGATTTAAAAGGGAAATTAGGTTTATGTGCTTTATTTGCAGTAAAGTAAGATGTCAATACGCTTACCCGACCTGCAATTGAGCGTTTTTACAAACCGGGTAAGGCATTCAGCGGGTTACAACCCCAACGCATACTTCAGCGCCTGACGTTTTAGCACGCCTGCGCGCTGCGCCGCCATCAGCCCCATATTGCGTAAAATACGCAGCGGCGGCAATTCATTGCTGAACCCGGCATAAAACAGATCCATTCCACTTTGCATCATAAAATTATCTGCCATGCGCCGCGTCTGATAGCGTTTCAACACCGAATGGCTGGCCCAGGACTCGCCATAGCTACGGGCACTCGCCAGCACATCAATCAACGCATCAACATCCCGATACCCCAGGTTGACGCCCTGCCCGGCCAGCGGATGAATGGTATGCGCCGCGTCGCCTACCAGCGCCAGCCCCGGTTGCGCATACTGCAACGCGTGACGACGGGTTAGCGGAAACGCGCCCGCCGCGACAGGCATCACCGCCCCCAGACGCGCCGGAAAGTGCTGGTTAATTTCCACCTGCAATTGCGTCATCGATAAACCCTGCAGCTGGCGAATACGCGCCGGAGCGTCATACCACACCAGCGACGCCCAATCGTCGAACAGCGGCAAAAAAGCGCGCGGCCCCGTTGGCGTAAACTGCTGCCAGGTGCTGTCGCCTGGCGCATTTTCACACTTGACGGTGATAAGCATACACGACTGCGCATATTGCCAGGCATGAATGCCAATTCCCGCCATTTGCCGAACCTGCGAATTCGCGCCGTCGGCGCCAATCACTAACTTCGGCGTTACCCATTCGCCGTCGGCCAGTTCCAGCGCATAACCATCGTGGCGGCGGTGCAATGCCGCCAGTGAAGCCGGAACGCGCAGCGTCACGCCGGGGTGCGCTTCCAGCGCCTGCCACAGCGCCTGTTGCAGGACGTTGTTCTCTACCATATAGCCTAACAGCGGCAGCTTGAGTTCAGCTGCGTCGAACACCACATGGGCGTTTTCCCACTCCCAGGTCTCCAGTCGCCGATAAGGATGGCTACGCATCCCCTGCACCGCCTCCCAAACGCCCAGTCCCTTGAGCAGCGCCACGGATGCCGCACTAATGGCCGAAATCCGCACGTCAGGCTGGCTGTCAGCCACAAACGGCGCAGGCGCGGCATGTTCTATTACCATCACCGTAAACCCTTGCTGCGCCAGACCCAGCGCCAGCGCGCCGCCGACCATTCCCCCGCCGACAATGGCAATTTCCGTTGGTTGATTTGTCATGGTCATTCATCCTGTTACGTTTTAGACAAGTTTACAGGATTTTTTACCCATTAGGGCTGACGTCAGTCATACTGGTCACAACCGCGCCAAAGCATTACACTATGCGCCCTGCTTTTCAGCCACTATTTCGCAAGAGCAAGTCGATGACTAAAAAACTC
This sequence comes from Salmonella sp. 2020_1395, assembly GCF_043848115.1. Taxonomy (NCBI): domain Bacteria; kingdom Pseudomonadati; phylum Pseudomonadota; class Gammaproteobacteria; order Enterobacterales; family Enterobacteriaceae; genus Salmonella; species Salmonella sp. 2020_1395. The sequence continues at coordinate 3,128 of NZ_JBCMFH010000003.1, forward strand.
CATATTAAAACCTGGGGCTGTCAGATGAACGAGTACGATTCATCGAAGATGGCCGATCTGCTGGACGCCACCCACGGCTATCAACTGACCGACGTGGCGGAAGAGGCGGATGTGCTGCTGTTGAATACCTGCTCAATCCGCGAGAAGGCTCAGGAAAAAGTCTTCCATCAATTAGGTCGCTGGAGACTGTTAAAAGAGAAAAATCCCGATCTGATTATCGGCGTCGGCGGCTGCGTGGCTTCCCAGGAAGGCGAGCACATTCGTCAACGCGCCCATTACGTCGACATTATTTTTGGTCCGCAAACCTTACACCGCCTGCCGGAGATGATTAACTCCGTGCGTGGCGACCGCAGCCCGGTGGTCGATATCAGCTTCCCGGAAATCGAGAAGTTCGACCGTTTGCCGGAACCGCGCGCCGAAGGCCCGACCGCTTTCGTTTCTATCATGGAAGGCTGCAATAAATATTGTACTTACTGCGTGGTACCGTATACCCGCGGTGAAGAAGTCAGCCGTCCCTCAGACGATATCCTGTTCGAAATCGCCCAGTTAGCGGCGCAGGGCGTGCGTGAGGTCAACCTGCTGGGCCAGAACGTTAACGCCTGGCGCGGAGAAAACTACGACGGCACCACCGGTACCTTTGCCGATCTGCTGCGTCTGGTTGCCGCCATCGACGGCATTGACCGTATTCGCTTTACCACCAGCCATCCGATTGAGTTCACCGACGATATTATCGAGGTGTACCGCGATACGCCGGAGCTGGTCAGTTTCCTGCATCTGCCGGTACAGAGCGGTTCCGATCGCGTGTTGAATCTGATGGGGCGCACCCACACTGCGCTGGAATATAAAGCAATCATCCGTAAACTGCGCGCGGCGCGGCCGGACATTCAGATAAGCTCTGACTTTATCGTCGGTTTCCCTGGCGAAACTACCGATGATTTCGAAAAAACCATGAAGCTTATCGCTGACGTCAACTTTGATATGAGCTACAGCTTTATCTTCTCTGCGCGTCCGGGAACGCCGGCTGCCGATATGGTTGATGACGTACCGGAAGAAGAGAAGAAGCAGCGTCTGTATATTCTGCAAGAGCGTATCAATCAGCAGGCGATGGCATGGAGCCGCCGTATGCTCGGCACGACACAGCGCATTCTGGTGGAAGGTACGTCACGTAAAAACATTATGGAACTGTCTGGCCGTACCGAAAACAATCGGGTGGTGAACTTTGAAGGCACGCCGGAGATGATTGGTAAGTTTGTCGATGTGGAAATTACTGACGTCTATCCGAACTCCCTGCGCGGAAAAGTGGTGCGTACCGAAGATGAAATGGGGCTGCGCGTCGCCGAAACGCCGGAGTCCGTCATTGCCCGTACCCGTAAAGAAAATGAGCTGGGCGTAGGATTCTACCAGCCTTAATCCTGCAGGAAAGGCAATAATGCCCGATGGCACTACACCTGTCGGGCTTCCTGGTCATGGCCTGTCGCCCGACGGGCCTTGCAATTTTCCCTCTTCATCCCCATCTTCATTGCAATGCTTGCGCCTTTTCCCTATGGCGTGAATAATTTCCTTAGATGCCGGTAAATGTTCAGCGTCCGGCGATACAGATACAAGAGGAACAGTTTGAATATAGACACTCGCGAAATTACCCTTGAGCCCGCAGACAACGCCCGTCTGTTGAGCCTTTGCGGGCCGTTTGATGACAATATTAAACAGCTCGAACGTCGTCTCGGTATTGAAATCAACCGCCGTGACAATCACTTTAAACTGACCGGTCGTCCGATTTGCGTGACCGCGGCGACAGATATTTTGCGAAGTCTGTATGTCGATACCGCACCGATGCGCGGCCAGACTCAGGATATCGAACCGGAACAAATTCATCTGGCGATCAAAGAAGCGCGGGTGCTGGAACAGAGCGCGGAAAGCGTGCCTGACTATGGCAAAGCGATCAATATCAAAACCAAGCGCGGCGTGATTAAACCGCGTACCCCGAACCAGGCGCAGTACATCGCCAATATTCTCGATCATGATATTACCTTTGGCGTCGGCCCGGCGGGTACCGGTAAAACTTATCTTGCGGTCGCCGCTGCGGTAGACGCCCTGGAGCGCCAGGAGATTCGCCGTATTCTACTGACCCGTCCGGCGGTGGAAGCGGGCGAAAAACTCGGCTTTCTGCCAGGCGATTTAAGTCAGAAGGTGGACCCGTACCTGCGTCCGCTGTATGACGCGCTGTTCGAAATGCTCGGCTTTGAAAAAGTCGAGAAGCTGATTGAGCGCAATGTGATTGAAGTCGCGCCGCTGGCCTATATGCGCGGACGCACATTAAACGACGCCTTTATCATTCTGGATGAAAGCCAGAACACCACTATCGAACAGATGAAGATGTTCCTGACGCGTATCGGCTTTAACTCGAAAGCGGTGATCACCGGCGACGTGACGCAGATTGACCTGCCACGCAACACCAAATCCGGCTTGCGTCATGCCATTGAAGTGCTGGCGGAAGTCGATGAAATCAGCTTTAACTTCTTCCACAGCGAAGACGTGGTGCGCCATCCGGTCGTTGCCCGCATTGTTAACGCCTATGAAGCCTGGGAAGAGGCCGAACAAAAACGCAAAGCGGCGTTGGCGGCAGAGCGTAAGCGTGAAGCCCAGGAGCAGGAACAGAAATGAGCCAGGTGATCCTCGATTTACAGTTGGCCTGTGAAAACCACGCGGGCCTGCCGGATGAAGCTCAGTTTCAACGCTGGCTGGACGGCGTTATTCCGCAGTTTCAGGAAGAGGCGGAAGTCACAATCCGTCTGGTGGATGAGGCCGAAAGCCACGACCTTAATTTGACGTACCGCGGGAAAGATAAACCCACTAATGTTCTCTCCTTCCCGTTTGAAGCGCCCCCCGGCATTGAAATGCCGCTACTGGGCGATCTGATTATTTGCCGTCAGGTCGTGGAGCAGGAAGCGCAGGAACAGAGCAAGCCGCTGGAGGCGCACTGGGCGCACATGGTCGTGCACGGTAGCCTGCATTTGCTGGGTTACGATCATATCGACGATGACGAAGCGGAAGAGATGGAGTCTCTCGAAACGGAGATTATGCTTGCTATGGGCTATGAGGATCCGTACATTGCCGAGAAGATTGCAGAATAGTAGCTTGCCGGATGGCGGCGCTTGCGCCTTATCCGGCCTACATTCATGCCTTTTGTAGCCCTGATAAGCGTAGCGCCATCAGGCAAAACATGCCGTCACAGCTGAGTATACGCATGACGAGCTTTGTATTAACTAACATGAGAACCCATACGACGCCATGAGCGACGACAATTCACACAGTAGTGACACAGTAAACAGTAAAAAGGGATTTTTTTCCCTGCTACTCAGCCAGCTTTTCCACGGGGAACCTAAAAACCGCGATGAGTTGCTGGCGCTGATCCGTGATTCCGGGCAGAACGAACTTATCGATGAAGATACGCGCGATATGCTCGAAGGCGTAATGGACATCGCCGACCAGCGCGTTCGCGATATTATGATCCCGCGCTCCCAGATGATTACCCTGAAACGCAATCAGACGCTGGACGAATGTCTCGATGTTATCATCGAGTCCGCCCACTCGCGTTTTCCGGTGATCAGCGAAGATAAAGATCACATTGAAGGGATTCTGATGGCCAAAGATTTGCTGCCGTTTATGCGCAGCGATGCCGAAGCCTTCAGCATGGACAAAGTGTTACGCACCGCGGTTGTCGTACCGGAAAGCAAACGGGTTGACCGTATGCTCAAGGAATTCCGCTCCCAGCGCTACCATATGGCCATCGTTATCGATGAGTTTGGCGGCGTTTCCGGCCTGGTAACTATCGAAGACATCCTCGAACTGATTGTCGGTGAAATTGAAGATGAGTATGACGAAGAAGACGATATCGACTTCCGTCAGCTTAGCCGCCATACCTGGACGATTCGCGCGCTGGCGTCGATTGAAGACTTCAACGACGCTTTCGGCACCCACTTCAGCGATGAAGAAGTTGATACCATCGGCGGGCTGGTGATGCAGGCGTTCGGCCATTTACCGGCCCGCGGCGAAACCATTGACATTGATGGTTACCAGTTCAAAGTGGCGATGGCCGATAGTCGTCGTATTATTCAGGTGCATGTCAGGATCCCGGATGACTCGCCCCAGCCAAAACTGGACGAATAACAGCAATAGTGGACTAAAAATGGCATTTGCCTCGTTAATTGAACGCCAGCGTATTCGCCTGCTGCTGGCGTTATTATTCGGCGCCTGCGGAACACTGGCTTTCTCTCCGTATGACGTCTGGCCCGCAGCGATAGTGTCGCTTATCGGGCTGCAGGCCTTAACGTTTAATCGCCGCCCGCTCCAGTCTGCCGCTATCGGCTATTGCTGGGGACTCGGACTTTTCGGTAGCGGGATTAACTGGGTTTATGTCAGTATCGCGCAGTTTGGCGGCATGCCGGGTCCGGTTAACGTTTTTCTGGTGGTGCTGCTTGCAGCTTATCTCTCGCTGTATACCGGACTGTTTGCCGGGATTTTGTCGCGCCTGTGGCCAAAAACCAACTGGCTGCGCGTCGCTATCGCCGCGCCTGCAATATGGCAAATCACCGAATTTTTACGCGGCTGGGTGCTGACCGGCTTCCCCTGGCTGCAATTTGGCTATAGTCAGGTCGATGGCCCGCTAAAAGGCCTGGCGCCGGTAATGGGCGTCGAAGCGATCAACTTCCTGCTGATGATGGTCAGCGGCCTGTTAGCGCTGGCACTGGCGACGCGGAACTGGCGTCCGCTGGCTGTCGCCGTGATTCTGTTTGCTTTGCCCTTTCCGCTACGTTATATCCAGTGGTTTACGCTGGAACCGGCCAAAGCGACCCAGGTATCGCTGGTGCAGGGCGATATTCCGCAGTCGCTGAAGTGGGACGAAAACCAGCTACTGAATACGCTAAAAATTTATCTCAACGAAACTCGCCCAGAGTTAGGCAAATCACAGATTATTATCTGGCCTGAGTCGGCGATTCCGGATCTCGAAATCAATCAGCAGCCTTTCCTTCGTTCGCTGGACGAGATGTTACGCGAAAAAAATAGCACGCTGATCACCGGTATTGTCGATGCGCGTCTCAATAAACAGAATCGATACGACACCTACAATACGATTATTACGTTGGGCAAAGATAATCCATACAGTTATGATTCGCCCAATCGCTACAATAAAAATCACCTTGTGCCCTTTGGCGAGTTCGTTCCGCTGGAGTCTATCCTGCGTCCGCTGGCGCCGTTCTTCGATCTGCCCATGTCCTCCTTTAGTCGCGGCCCTTATATCCAGCCGCAGTTACATGCGCACGACTATAAGCTGACGGCGGCAATCTGTTATGAAATTATTCTTGGCGAACAGGTGCGGGATAACTTCCGCCCGGACACCGACTACCTGCTGACGATTTCTAACGACGCCTGGTTTGGTAAGTCCATTGGCCCGTGGCAACATTTCCAGATGGCGCGGATGCGTTCGCTGGAGCTGGCGCGTCCGTTACTGCGCAGTACTAATAACGGTATTACGGCGGTGATTGGCCCGCAGGGCGAAATTCAGGCGATGATCCCGCAGTTCACACGCCAGGTACTGACCACCAATGTCACGCCAACCACGGGGTTAACTCCCTATGCCCGTACCGGCAACTGGCCGCTATGGGTACTGACCGCGCTGTTTGCTTTTGGCGCGGTAGTGATGAGTCTGCGACAACGACGGAAATAATCTCTTCCCAGGCCGGATAGCGCTTCATTTATCCGGCCTGAAAATCCTCCTTTTTCCCTCATTCTGGCACGTCTATTGCTTTGTTAAACATGGCAAACCTGTTCTGGCTGCTTGTGCAACCTGGTCGCACCAAAATCGATCATCGGTAGCACCTGAACGGTGCAATGTAGGATTTTTGCCTCTGAACGGTGCGGCGCACTTCGCAAAAATAAACAATATCGCAGCAAAATATTTACAACAAGCCACACTAAATGTTAACAAACACACATAACACTGCACGCGCAAGTTGCAGGCAATAACAACATCACAATAGCTATCAATGCGTCGACGGCGCAGATGATAAAGGAGTTGGATATGCAATTACGTAAGCTAACCACAGCAATGCTGGTCATGGGACTGTCTGCGGGCCTTGCGCACGCAGAAGATGGCGCGCCTGCCGCTGGTAGCACCCTGGACAAGATCGCTAAAAATGGCGTGATCGTCGTCGGGCATCGCGAATCTTCTGTGCCCTTTTCTTATTACGACAACCAGCAGAAAGTGGTCGGCTATTCCCAGGACTACTCCAACGCCATTGTGGAAGCGGTAAAAAAGAAACTTAACAAGCCCGATCTGCAGGTGAAGCTGATCCCGATCACCTCGCAAAACCGTATTCCACTATTGCAAAACGGAACCTTCGATTTTGAATGTGGTTCAACGACTAACAACCTTGAGCGCCAGAAACAGGCCGCCTTCTCCGATACGATTTTCGTCGTCGGGACGCGACTGCTGACTAAAAAAGGCGGCGATATTAAAGATTTCCCGGATTTGAAAGGCAAAGCGGTCGTCGTCACCTCCGGGACGACCTCTGAAATTCTGCTGCATAAGCTTAACGAAGAGCAAAAGATGGGGATGCGTATTATTAGCGCGAAAGACCACGGTGACTCGTTCCGCACCCTGGAAAGCGGTCGCGCCGTCGCCTTTATGATGGATGACGCGCTGCTGGCCGGCGAGCGCGCCAAAGCCAAGAAACCGGATAACTGGGAGATTGTCGGTAAACCGCAGTCCCAGGAAGCCTACGGCTGTATGCTGCGTAAAAACGACCCTGAGTTTAAAAAGCTGATGGACGATACCATCGCCCAGGCGCAAACCTCCGGCGAAGCGGAAAAGTGGTTTGATAAGTGGTTTAAAAATCCGATCCCACCGAAAAACCTGAACATGAATTTCGAATTGTCTGACGAGATGAAAGCCCTGTTCAAAGCACCGAATGATAAAGCGCTTAACTAACTAAAACTAAATGGGACGGGACTCCTGTCCTCTCGATTGTCGCTCAGCACGGACAGACTATAAGCCTGATGGTCGTTCCCCATCGGGCCTGAAGCCGCAAATCGCCGGGCAACAATCTTCGAGGGTAGCGCTGCTACCCTTTTTTTTCGGAGTAGATGTATGTCAATAGACTGGAACTGGGGTATTTTTTTACAGGAAGCCCCCTTCGGCAATACCACTTATCTCGGCTGGCTATGGAGTGGTTTTCAGGTCACCGTAGCCCTTTCGATTACCGCCTGGATTATCGCTTTCCTGGTAGGATCTATTTTCGGCATTTTACGTACCGTTCCCAACCGTTTCCTCTCCGGACTGGGCACATTGTACGTAGAACTGTTCCGTAACGTGCCGCTGATCGTGCAATTCTTCACCTGGTACCTGGTGGTGCCTGAACTGTTGCCGGAAGATCTTGGCATGTGGTTTAAGGCGGAACTCGATCCCAATATTCAGTTTTTCCTCTCCTCAATGATCTGTCTGGGACTGTTTACCGCCGCCCGTGTTTGCGAACAGGTACGCGCCGCGATTCAGTCTCTGCCTCGCGGGCAGAAGAACGCGGCGCTGGCGATGGGGCTAACGCTGCCGCAGGCTTATCGCTATGTCCTGCTGCCGAATGCCTATCGCGTTATCGTGCCGCCAATGACGTCAGAGATGATGAACCTGGTGAAAAACTCGGCCATCGCGTCAACCATCGGTCTGGTGGATATGGCGGCGCAGGCAGGCAAACTGTTGGATTACTCGGCGCACGCCTGGGAATCCTTCACCGCCATTACGCTGGCCTATGTGCTGATTAACGCCGTTATCATGCTGGTCATGAGCCTGGTTGAACGCAAAGTCCGCCTGCCGGGCAACGTGGGGAGCAAATAATGTACGAATTTGACTGGAGTTCGATTATCCCCTCACTGCCTTACCTGCTGGCCGGGTTGGTCATCACGCTGAAGATCACCGTCACCGCCGTTGTCGTGGGGATAGTCTGGGGAACCATTCTGGCCGTCATGCGCCTCTCAAGCTTTACCCCTATCGCCTGGTTTGCTAAAGCGTATGTTAACGTTTTCCGTTCCATCCCGTTGGTGATGGTGCTGCTGTGGTTTTATCTGATTGTACCCGGCTTTCTGCAAAACGTGCTGGGACTATCGCCGAAAACCGATATCCGCCTGATCTCCGCGATGGTGGCATTCTCTATGTTTGAAGCGGCCTACTATTCCGAGATTATTCGCGCCGGTATTCAAAGTATTTCCCGCGGGCAGTCCAGCGCCGCGCTGGCGTTGGGGATGACCCACTGGCAGTCGATGAAGCTCATTATTCTGCCGCAGGCGTTTCGGGCGATGGTGCCGCTGTTGCTTACGCAGGGCATCGTGCTATTTCAGGACACCTCTTTAGTTTATGTACTCAGCCTGGCGGACTTCTTCCGCACCGCGTCGACTATCGGCGAGCGTGACGGTACTCAGGTCGAAATGATTCTGTTCGCCGGTGCCGTTTATTTTGTTATCAGCCTGAGCGCGTCGTTGCTGGTCAGCTATTTGAAGAAAAGGACAGTTTAATGATTACCCTGAAAAATGTTTCAAAATGGTATGGTCACTTTCAGGTGCTGACCGATTGTTCAACAGAAGTGAAAAAAGGTGAGGTGGTGGTAGTCTGCGGGCCATCGGGTTCCGGTAAATCCACGCTGATTAAGACCGTCAATGGTCTGGAACCGGTGCAAAAAGGCGAAATTACCGTTAACGGCATTATTGTGAACGACAAAAAAACCGATCTGGCGAAACTGCGTTCCCGCGTGGGCATGGTATTCCAGCACTTCGAGCTGTTTCCCCACCTGTCGATCATCGAAAACCTGACGCTGGCGCAGGTGAAAGTACTGAAACGCGATAAGGCCGCCGCCCGCGATAAGGGCCTGAAGCTGCTGGAGCGCGTTGGCCTGTCTGCGCATGCCAACAAGTTCCCGGCGCAGCTTTCCGGCGGTCAGCAGCAGCGTGTCGCCATCGCCCGTGCGCTATGTATGGACCCTATCGCCATGTTATTCGATGAACCGACTTCCGCGCTCGATCCGGAAATGATCAACGAGGTGCTGGACGTGATGGTCGAACTGGCGAACGAAGGGATGACCATGATGGTGGTGACGCACGAAATGGGCTTTGCCCGTAAAGTGGCTAACCGGGTGATCTTTATGGATGAAGGTAAAATCGTCGAAGATTCGCCAAAAGAGGAGTTCTTCGCTAACCCCAGTTCCGATCGCGCAAAAGACTTCCTTGCGAAAATCCTGCACTAATCTTCCCGGCGCGCATGTCAGAGTGCGCGCTATCTCACGCTTTACCGCTTCGCTTCTCGAAACGTATCCAGCCGGGCGTTAACCTTGTCACAAAGTACCGCTTACAAGGAGCCACAATGGCACTGCCCATTATTATTGATTGCGATCCGGGTCATGATGACGCGATCGCCCTCGTTCTCGCCCTCGCCTCCCCTGAACTGGAAGTGAAAGCGATCACCTCTTCCGCCGGCAACCAGACGCCGGAGAAGACGCTGCGCAACGTGCTGCGGATGCTGACGCTGCTCAAACGCCCGGATATTCCGGTGGCGGGCGGTGCGGTGAAACCTCTCATGCGCGAACTGATTATCGCCGATAACGTTCACGGCGAAAGCGGCCTCGACGGCCCGGCGCTGCCCGAGCCGTCATTCGCCCCGCAAAGCGGCACTGCCGTTGAGCTGATGGCAAAAACACTGCGTGAGAGCTCACAGCCAGTCACCATCGTCTCCACTGGCCCACAGACCAACGTGGCGCTGCTGCTGAATAGCCATCCGGAACTGCACGCGAAAATTGCGCGCATTGTGATCATGGGCGGCGCAATGGGATTGGGGAACTGGACGCCCGCTGCGGAATTTAATATTTACGTCGACCCGGAAGCGGCAGAAATTGTCTTCCAGTCAGGCATTCCGGTGGTGATGGCCGGGCTGGACGTCACCCATAAGGCGCAGATTCACGCCGCCGATATCGAGCGTTTCCGCGCCATCGGTAACCCGATTTCCACCATCGTCGCCGAACTGCTGGACTTCTTTATGGAGTATCACAAAGACGAAAAATGGGGATTTGTCGGCGCGCCGCTGCACGACCCGTGCACCATCGCCTGGCTGCTGAAACCCGAGATTTTCACCACCGTTGAGCGTTGGGTTGGCGTGGAAACCCAGGGGAAATACACCCAGGGGATGACGGTGGTGGATTATTATTTCCTGACGGGGAATAAGCCGAATGCGACGGTGATGGTCGATGTAGACCGCCAGGGATTTGTCGATTTGCTGGCGGAACGGCTGCAATACTACGCATAAAGCGCAAAGTAGAATCCAGGGATGAACAGCGATGTTTTGGCGTAACAATAGACCTGAAATTAGCCTGCTACAGCACGATGTAGCCCATATAACGTTTTCAGTACGTAACGGAAAAGCATTGCTTCGTCCCTGCGTTATCCACGATCCCGACTCTTACGCCGGTATTCATACGCTCTCCTGGCATGGCTCGCCGCTGATTCGTTTTTACACTGAAGCCTGGTGCCCAACTTGTGCAGAATTTGTTTATGCCGGTTTTAGCAATGATGATGAAGGCGCCGCGCAGTTTTTATCCTCACTTGCCGAGTGGAATCAGCCAGGAGTCGGGTTGAACGAAGCATTTACCGCCCTGACGCCGCTATTTTCACTCTTTGCCGATGGCTATTACCGGCTGGAAGAACGCGAACTTTATCCGACGGATGGCAACGGGCATTTTTTCTGGGCGGTGGGTAACGAAAAACAACCGAATCCCGCGACCACAGGGCAGTGGATTGCTGACGTGGACTATCACTACCAGTCCGGCGAACCCTGTTTTTTACTGCCAGGCCAGCCCCCATCGCGATTTAACCCACAACGCGCCGGGTATTACCGCGATAAGCCAGAGAGCCACGCGCTGGCCTGGCATATGAATGACAGCTGGCTTTGCGTCCTGCTTGATGGTCACCATAAAGCCACCGCCGCCGCGCTGGAAGGCCGGCCCGTGAAGACCTGGGTCATCAGCCAGCCGGTAGCGGTGTCATGCTACGAGACGCGACAGCAATACCTGCGATTTTATGACGGCGAGCGCCTGGAAGAAGCCCAGTTTCAGCGCCGCATCCCCCTGAAAATACAGTACGAAAAACTACCGCCATCCCTTTGGGAGGATTACTTTACTCGCCATGACGAACGTTATACCCGCGTCAACTGGCCGAACGCATTGGCTAACTGCGCAACGCATTATCCCGATCTTGCGGCCTGCGCAGATATTATTGCCGCAGGCGATTTGAGCGAAGCCGGTCTCAACAAAATCATGGCGCAAGGGATCGCCGAAGAGGGATTTCCCGCCGTACTGTTACGCGCGCTGTTTTATACCCATTCTCCCTTGTTGATTGATTTTGTCCGTTTTCTGACTCGCGCACCCGGTTATGCTTGCCACTACCCGCTGGCGTTTCGTTTACTGGCCCAGAAACGCACGCCACAGGCCGATGCTTTTTTCCTCGATTTCGCCATCAATGATGACGGCGAGCGCCCGGAGTTGACGAACATTATGGATGAATACTTTCGCCAGGCGTGACATTGATAAAGATCACCACGCCAGAGGGTGGTGTTCTTTATTCTATAAACTCTCTTTCCCGATAAATTAAACGCAATGGATAATGCAACGTTAGCGATTGGTATCGATCTCGGCACCACTAATAGTTTAATCGCCGTCTGGCAAGACGGAGCCGCACAATTAATACCTAATAAATTTGGTGAATATTTAACACCATCCATAATTAGTATGGATGAAAATAAACAAATTCTGGTGGGAAAACCTGCCGCAGCGCGTAAAACATCTCATCCAGATAAAACCGCTGCCTTATTTAAACGCGCAATGGGCAGTAATACTCACTGGCATTTGGGTGAAGAGTCGTTTAATGCGCCGGAATTATCTTCGCTGGTTTTACGCTCGCTGAAAGAAGATGCGGAAGACTACCTTCAGCAGCCAATCAAGGACGTCGTGATCTCGGTTCCGGCTTATTTCAGCGATGAGCAGCGTAAGCATACACGCCTTGCCGCTGAGCTTGCGGGGTTAAACGCCGTGCGCTTGATCAATGAACCCACGGCGGCGGCAATGGCTTATGGCCTGCATACGCAGCAAAACAGCCGTTCGCTGGTTTTCGATCTGGGGGGCGGAACCTTTGATGTGACCGTTCTGGAATACGCTACGCCGATTATCGAAGTTCACGCCTCCGCTGGCGATAACTACCTCGGCGGCGAAGATTTCACGCATTTGTTGCTTGATGAAGTGCTAAAACGCTGGAATCTCGATAAATCAGCGCTGACGGATAGCGATCTGGCTGCGCTGTATGCCTGTGTTGAAGCCGCAAAATGCGCCAGCGGCTCCCCGCTGCGCATGAGCTGGCTTTATCAGGAGAGCGTTCTGGAAAGCACGTTTTATGACGATGAGCTGGAAGCCCTGTGGCTACCGTTGCTCAACCGGCTGCGCACGCCCATTGAGCAGGCGCTGCGCGACTCCCGACTCAAACCGGAGCAAATTGATAGCCTGGTGCTGGTCGGCGGCGCGTCACAGATGCCGCTGGTGCAACGCATCGCGGTGCGCTTATTCGGTAAATTGCCCTATCAAAGTTACGATCCCAGCACCATCGTGGCGCTTGGCGCCGCAACTCAGGCCGCCTGTCGCCTGCGCCATGAAGACGTTGAAGAGGTGATCCTCACAGATATCTGCCCCTACTCGCTGGGCGTAGAGGTCAACCGACAGGGCGTGCCTGGTATCTTCTCGCCCATCATTGAACGCAATACCACCGTTCCGGTGTCAAAAGTGGAAACGTACTCCACCATGCACCCTGAGCAGGACTCTATCTGCGTCAGGGTATACCAGGGCGAAAGCCACAAGGTGAAAAATAATATCCTGATCGATTCTTTTGACGTCATGCTGAAGCCGAACGGGCACATTCAGGCCATTGATATTCGTTTTAGCTACGATATTAATGGCCTGCTGGAAGTTGACGTGCTGCTGGAAGACGGCAAGAGTGAATCCAGAATCATCAGTCACAATGCCACCTCACTGACGACGCAGCAAATCGACGCCAGCCGCGAGCGCCTGCAGGCGCTGAAAATTTATCCCCGCGATATGCTGATTAACCGGACGTTTAAAGCACAGTTAGAGGAGCAGTGGTCACGCGCGTTAGGCGATGAGCGCGAAATGCTGGGGGAGATTATTACCGATTTCGACGCGGCGCTGCTGTCTAATGATATGCAGCGCGTCGATGACGTGCGCCGTCGCGCCTGCGAATATCTGGGTATTGACGAGCCGAAAGCGCCGTAACGGCGCTTTCACTACCCCTGTTCAGAAAAAATGGAAGAATCGATTTAACGCGCAGACAATCAACGCGATCAAACCGACAATCTTCATGATTTTCATCACCCCGCCAGATTCCGCCTGACGGGGTGTTTCGGTTTTCGCTTCAGAAGACAATTTTTTCTCAGCCGCCAGCCTGAGCTCTTCCGCCAGCTCCTTTTTGTCACGAATATCGCCTGGCTTCATGGCGATTTTAGATGACAATGCCTGGGTTATCAGCGCCTCCAGCGGACAGGCTTGCCCCTCCTCCAGCCGGATCAGCAGGCGAAAAAAGGGCTTTTCTTTGGGAAACGCTTCCAGCACCACCTGCTCCGCCGTCCGGTACAGATCCAACAGCGGCGTTTCGGGTTCCCCCTGGGTACTCAGCCGTGAATTTGCCCACGCCATCGCTTTTCGCTTATAAAACAGGGAGTCAACAAATGAACGCCCCAGCGGTGATAACCTACCGCTGTGCAAAATGTCGGCCCACAGTAAACGCGTGCGCGCACTTTCACCGGGGACATATTCGGCATCCGCCATACAGCGCGCTTCGACCGCCATCACCGCCAGCGGGAAGAAATCAGGCCGGTGCTGGCGGCACCAGCCCAGCAACAGGTCGTCCGCCTGCGTGGAGGGGTAACGCTGCCAGAAATCGCAAAGATCGGCCAACAGGCTTTCTCCTTCGCCGCAGAGCAAACGCTGTTTGCAAAGGTAATAGTGCGCATCTTCGTTATCCGGCTCCGCGGCCTGCCAGCGACGAGCAATATCGACCAGTTCGGCCATGCCCCACTGCTCGGCGCTAAACCAGTGTAATAGTTTACGATGCAGCTGTTTATCATCGGGAATTATCCAGGCTCCCTGAACCTGCAGAGCGTCGGCAAAATGTTCGGGATAAAAGCGCCAGATACGCTCAAGCTTAAAAAAGTAGGCGTCAGTTTGGTCTTGAACAACAAGAGGCAATTTGGCCAGACTTAGCAGATCAAACGCATCGCCCCGCTTTACGGTCTCCAGAAATGCTTCCAGCTCTTCTCCCTCAGCATCATCGTCCGCTTCCTGCGGCTGCCAGTTCAGACGCTGCGCCAACAATGCCAGGCAAGACAGCGAGATCGTTTCCGTTTTCATGGCGATGTCGCACAACTGCCAGCGCAGCTTATCTATCTCATCCATTGAACACTGGTTCAATTGCTGAATAAATTTCTGCCATGCCGAGGGCTGAAAGCGATCGCGCTCTGATGCCAGCAATTCCCTGAACGCCACCAGTATTTCATGTTCGTCGCCCACCTCTTCCGTTTTTGCGTCCTCCGCAGGCGAGGCGGCCCAGTGCTGCGCTTCTTCATAGGCCTGGCGCAATCGCTTAAAACCCTGCGGATCGCTCTCAGGGTGAAATGAGGGCAACAGGGCAAGATAAGCCTGACGGATACATTCCAGATCGGTGGTGGGTTCAATGCCCAGGATTTCCCAACAGATATTCATAAATCGCTCACTCCTTTAAGCGTTTCCGGGCATGTCGGTTGTTCGTTGAGCGGACGCCACGGTAGCTGCGCATAATAACTCTCTGTCGTAGAGGCCAGTTCATTAAACATCCGCGCGCCTGAAGCGTCGTACTTTAGGTGAGCGAAATATGCCTGTATGGTGTCCCCTTTAGCCTGCCAGTACAGCCGACCCAACGAATAGGCGGCAAAATATTGCGTCCAACCGTCGTAAAAATAGTACGCCCGCGCATAGATACGCGATTGCAGCCACAGGCTTTCCTCTTCCGTCAGCCATTGATTCAACACCCCCATCCGGCATAAAAACCCCATACGCACATAGTCCCAGGCTTTAATGCCTCCGCGCCCGCAGCATAGTGCGGTTTCGGCAACAAATCGCGCATAAATCTGGCCCTGCTCGCCAAACTGCGCGGTAAATTCGCGCCATTGACGAGGAGATAGCGTAAACCAGCGGATATAAAAGGGAGCCAAATCTGCCGCATGACCATCGTCCGTCATCCGATAGATGGTTTGAATAAGATCTTCACGGTTATCAATCCCCCATGAATCGGAGAGATCGACAGCAGGAATTCCGGTATACATTGCTGGAGAGGTATGCGAAGGCTCATTGCCGATATATAGCACCTCCATCGGCGTGGAGAGCGCAAAAAGTAAATATTGTTCTTCCTTGTCCATATTCGATATCCCTAATGCATAAACTGGCGTAATACATGGCCGACAACGCCAATAAATAAAATGATTTTAATCACCTGCCAGAGGCCAAAGCCGCCGCCAGATTCCTCCGTACTCGGCGAAGTCACCGTCGTCACCGGTTCTTCATCTGCGACTACAGCTTCACACGGTGTGGCGACAGCCGCAGCCCGCCCCAGCAACCCGCGAATAACCAGCGCTTCCAACGGGCAGATATCCGGCGCATCAAGCTTCGTTACCAGACTCTGTAACAATGCCGCTGACGGCTCCTCGGCGCACGCCAGGCTATCCGCCACCTGATACAACAGCCAGTATGGATGCTGGCTATGCGCCTCACTCACCGCTGGCGCGCCATAATTCAAACGCCGCGCAATAAAACTTTCGCTTAGCGGCGATAATGCGCCGCTGTGCAGCGCCTCGGCCCACAGCAAGCAGGAACGGGCGCTGGAGCCGGGAATATACAGCAGCGGTTCGCCATCGATATCGACCTGCTCGCGCGTCTCAACCGCCATCACCAGCAGCGGGAAAAAGTCCGGTCGATGCTGACGGCACCAACGCAGCAACAGATCGTCAAGCTGGGTAGAAGGATGCGCCCACCACTGCGCGTAAAGTTCTGGCAGCAGGCTATCGCCTTCACCGCAGAATACGCGCTGGGCTAAGTAGTAATAACCCGGCGTCTGGCTATCGGGTTCGGCTTCCTGCCATGTCAGGGCGACGGGCAGCAGCTCCGCGACGCCAAGATGCAGGGTGCTGAACCAGCGTAACAAGCGTCGGTGAAAGCGCAGATCGTCCGGGACAATCCACGGGCCGTGCTGGGCCATAAGTTGGGCGAAATAGAGAGGATGCTCGAAAAAGGTGTTGTCCAGGGCATCATAAAACGCCAGAGTCTGATTCTGCACCTCCGGCGGTATATTGAGCAGTAGCGCATAGTCAAACATATCGCCGTGCTCAACATAGGACAGAAAATTATCCAGCCTTTCGCGATCCATCTCCTCATTGCAGTCCCGTTGCTCCCAGCTCAACCGCTGCGATAGCAGGTTCATACAACTATAGGAGACTGGAAACGTCTGCATCGCGATATCGCACAATAGCCAGCGCGCTTTTTCGGCCTGTGTAATCGATAATTTATTGATCTGTTGGATAAACTCCTGCCATGCCTGCGGCTGAAAGCGCCGTTCTTCATCCGCCAGCAAGTCACGGAAAATCTCCCCGAGATAATTCACCCACGGGGTATCGGGATCCTCATCAACCACCGTAATGGCGGGCGATGTTGTCCCCTGCAATGCATTCTCATAGGCTTCTCGCAATAGCTTAAAACCCTGCGGATCGGTTTCCGGATGAAATGACGGCAGCAGCGCCAGATAAGCCTGACGAATGGCGTCGGTATCCGTGGTGGCCTCAATACCAAGGACTTGCCAACAGGTTTTCATAGATCGCTCACCTCCTGAAGCGTGTCCGGGCATTCAGGGTAATGAGGCAGGTAGCGCCACGGCAGCGTGGCGTAAAAACTGTCTTTCCCGGCGATCAGCTTATTCATCATACGTCGCCCCGCGTCATCAAACTCCTTACGGGCGAATGTCTCGCGTAGCAACGGTAGGTTATCGCCATTCCGTAACTGCCAGTACAAACGCCCGGTGTAATAAGCGCTGAAATATTGCAACCAGCCGGAATAATAGCTGAGCGCACGAAGCTGTATCCGCGACTGCAGCCACAGGCCCTCCTCTTCCGTCAGCCATTCATTGAGTACGCCCATGCGGCAGAGAAATCCCATCCGCACATAATCCCAGCTGCGAATACCGCCTTCACCGCAACACACGGCGGTATCAGCGACGAATCGGGCATAAATACGATCTCCCTCGTCCAGCGTGTCGGTATACTCCTGCCACTCCTGCGGCGCATACCTAAACCAGAGGCGATATAGCCATTCCAGTTGTGTGGCATGACCGTCATCCGTCATGCGGGAAATGGTCTGAAGCAGTTCATCGCGATTTTCAATACCCCACGACGATTCAAGATCGAAACGTTTTATCCCTAAATACATTTTCGGTGACGAATGTGAAGGTAAACAGTCCTCGTTCAATACTTCCATCGGCGAGGAAAGTGCAAAGAGTAAATATTGTGATTCTTTATCCATAATAAATCGCCAAAATATATTCACACCACAAATAAAAACGCAATTGAAAACTAAAATAGAGTACAACAAAGCCAAATCGCAATATATTATTAATCTAAAAAACAATGGCGGGATAAATTAAAAAATGAATCATTCCATAACCAGTCATCCCTGCGACAACGTATCTTTAGCACAATTAACCGAACTGGCGCAGTCAGGAAATAGTGAAGCTCAATATATATTAGGCCGTTTATATAATGACGAACGTATAGATGGCAGCGAAGAGGATAAGCTCTCTTTTTATTGGCTACAGCAGGCGGCCGAGCAAGGGCATTGCGAGGCGCAATATTGGCTCGGCTTACGATATTCAGACACGCCTACCAGCATGAAAGATAATGCCAAAGCCTCATACTGGTTGGAAAAAGCAGCAAAGCAAGGGCATAAGCTTGCGCCTAACGACCTGGGGTGGGTCCTGGAAGGAGAAACAGGAAGTGAACCAGATTACGCTCAGGCAGTATTCTGGTATCGCGTCGGTACGGAACGCGGGCACAGCTATGCGCAAAATAATCTCGGCAAAATGTATGAAGGAGGTGACGGTGTTGAGAAGAATCATCAACTGGCCTTTTATTGGTACAAACAGGCGGCCTTACAAGGTGACGCTACCGCCCAGGAGAATCTGGCAGATATGTATTGGGACGGTCGCGGCACGACAAAAAACCTACGCCTGGCTACCTTATGGTATTTGAGAAGTGCGCTACAGGATGAAGTCCATTCCCAATTCCAGCTTGGCTGCGCGTATAGCGAAGGGGAAGGCGTTAAGCAGGATTATCAGCAGGCAATGCACTGGTATCAACAAGCTGCGGCGCAGGGAGATAGCAATGCTTACGTTAATATCGGCTGGATGTACAAACAAGGACACGGTGTCGAGCGTGACGATGAAGAAGCACTTAGCTGGTTTCATCGGGCGGCGGAAGCTGGCAACGTTACCGCATGGTATAACCTGGGTTTTATGTACCGCGACGGGCGCGGTACCGCAGTGGATGTGAAGCAGGCGCTCTACTGGTTCAAAAAAGCACAGCCCACGGGCAAATGGAACGTCGACGAAGAGATCCGCAAACTGGAAGCCCAACTGCACGCTTAACATGGCGGACGGCAACCGTCCGCTCACGATAATGAACCTTACGGCTCAAACGGCCTGCGCTGGAACTGATCGTGCCCACACTTCGGGCAGAGCGGCAGCACATCCGGCGTGTAAACCGCCAGATGATAGTGGCATTTCTCGCACACCAGATTCCCCAACCCCACCACTTCGCCACTGTGATACACGCCGTGGTGATTCAAATCCTGGAAGACTTCACGCCATTCCAGCTGGGTTTTGTCGGTAATGTCCGCCAGTTCCTGCCAGAGACTCTCTTTAATCACCCGCAAGAAGACGCTATCTTCCTGGCTCTCTTCGTAGCTCATGGCGAACTCTTCCAGATCGCGTCTGACAGCGCGCGTCAGTTCGTCCACCTCGGTTCGCGTTAACTCCCCTGTTTGCATCACGCGCTGGCGCGCCTGCTCCACCAGCGCATCAATGTCGCGCTCGCCATTGCGTAAACGCTCGCTTAATGAGGCCACCAGTTCACGGTAATATTGAGCAACCTTGTTCATCACTTCACCTCTTGGATCGTTAACTGCCTATAATAATAGACGTTATTTGCGTTACGCTTTGCAAGGCTGCCCACAGAGTCTGTAAATTCTTGTCAGGCCGACTCACGTATCCAGCGCGTCAGCGAGGTACGATCGACATTTAACCGTTTCGCCACTAACGATTTATTATCCCTTTCCGCCTCTAATAATTTTCTCAAAATACGCAGGCGAATCGTTTTATAATCGCCAGCCAGCATCTGGCAGTCGTGGCAGGTAGTTGGCTCGCGTCGGCTCCCCTCTTCCAGATCGTCCAGCAAGAGGCGACCCTCATCCAGCGTTGCCGGGGAGTGATCAATAGAGAGCACCAGCCGTTCGATAATATTGCTTAACTGCCTGACGTTTCCGGGCCAGGCGAAGCGCTGAAGCTCTTGCCACAGCGCCGGGGTTAACGTTAGTGCCGGGCGTTTATAATGCTGGCTGAAACTAGTAAGCAGCGACAGGCCGATGGCTTTGATATCCTCCGGACGTTTGCGTAGCGGGATGGTGGTCACTTTTAATACGTTAAGCCGATAGTAAAGATCTTCGCGAAATGTCCCGTCCGCAATGAGCTTCGTTAACGTCTGATTGGTCGCCGCAATCACGCGAATATCAACAGGTATCATCTGGTCCGAGCCCAGCCGCATAATCTGCCGCTCCTGCAATACCCGTAATAAGCGCGTCTGTAGCGGTTTATCCAGTTCGCTAATCTCATCCAGAAAAATGGTACCGTGGTGCGCTAATTCAAACAGGCCTATTTTGCCTTTCGGCGACGCGCCGGTAAATGCGCCGGCGACATAGCCAAAGAGTTCGCTCTCCAGAATCTGAGGGGCCATCGCGCCGCAGTTAATGGCGACAAACGGGCCGTTGACGCGTTGGCTGGCATTATGAATACTTTGCGCCAGCACCTCTTTTCCCGTCCCGCTTTCGCCATTAATTAAGATAGTCGCGTCCGTACCGGCATAATTTTTAATGATCGCCAGACGACGCAGCATTTCCGGGTTTTCGGTAAGCAGATCGTCGAAATGATAGCGGGCGCTCAAGCCACGGCGAGACAGTTCCTGGCGGCGAACATGATGTTCCGCCCCCTGTAAACTGGAGACGGTTTGCATCGTCAACACTACCCGGCTTAACTGTCTGGCCGCAAATACCGGATACAGATTAACCACCATCGCGCCTTGCGGCGTATCGACGACTTTCGCGCTGACGGTTTTTCCCTCGCGTAATGTATGCCGCTCCTGGTGCAATACCTGTTTCAGGAAAGATGCGTCATAAATTTCACCGGAGGCGTTAATTTTAAAAAGTTGGCTCGCATATTTATTATAATGCAGTAACGCGCCGGTATCATCAAGCGTGATAACAGCTTTATCAAACTGATCGAGAATCAGCTGCAGATGATGGCGCTCCAGTAATTGGCTGCGAAAAGCCAGATATAATGAGCGGGCTTCTTCCAGAGCTTCGGTTATTGAGGCGGGGCTGGAATCAAGTAAACGGAATTGCGAGCCCAGCGGTGAAAAATAATCCTGACAAACGGTATCGCCAACAATGCAATCTAATGGCGTGGACGCTAATTGCCGCTTCAGGCAAGAAATCGTTTCTTTATCATTTCCCTGTAAGGTAAAAATTTTATAGTTAATATTTAACTGTTCCGCTACGCGCGCGCATCCTTTGATCACACTGGAAAAGCCGACAATACCGACAGTGCCTTTTTGTCCTTTAAAAGGGATAAGCGCATCAAGAATGTCGTAGCCGGACATTTTAATTTCGACTACCGGTAATTTACTGTGCTTTTTTAATATTTCCGCACAGCCGCCACGACTAATCAGTACCTGGTGCCCACGGGACTCTAATAAAGGTAGCTCATCCAGGATACGATTAAGCGTCGTTTGATGAATAGTGACGGCGTAATCCAACTGCGCGACCAGCGCCTCGGCAGCCTTTGCCAGTTGCGGATAAGGAGAAACAAAACAGAGAGGAGATGCGGCTATATCTTTCGTCTTATTCATCACTCACCATCCTGTTGGTTTATAAACGGGCGAGACCGCCCGTCGTGATTTATTTTCCGCCGAAACGCTAACCGCCTGCGGCGGCTGGGTTCAGTTTACGATCGTAGCGTTTTTTTATCCATACGGTCAGGAAGGGGGCGCACAGAGCGGTAATAATCGTCGAGGCCGCCACCTGCGCCGCCGCCGTCGACGCCAGGTCAGTAAAATGCGGATCGAGCAGCGCGATTGCCGCTGGCGTCGCGACGGCGTTGCCAGAGGTGGTGGATACCGCCGCGCCTGCCACGCCGCTGCCTCCCGTCAGACGATCGGCGAAAATATTAAAAAATCCGCCAATCGCCACCGTCATGAGTCCCAGTAAAATGCCTGAAGAACCTGCCGTGATAAGTCTTGCGAAATCAATACCGTATCCTAACCCAAAGGCAAAAAAGGGAATCGTTACCACGCTGCCCTGTTTAAGAAACTTGCGCATGTCCTCATCCAGATTACCCAAAATCATGCCAATGATAATGGGAATAATAACCGCCACCAGATTCATAAAGGGTATCGACACCATGCCTGCCGACCCTAACGCCAGCATGGTGAAAAAGGGACCATCGTTCAACGATATTACCGCAATCGCGCCGCCGTCGGTTTCATCGCCGTACTCCCCCACCAACGCGGCATATAACCCACTGTTTGAGTTGGTCATCGCCGAAATAATCGCTAAAGCCGACAGACCTAATAACCCATCCGGGCCGCAAAATTTCCCGACCAGAATGCCAATAATCACGCCGCTGGCAAATTTCGCAAAGGTGATCGCAGCGCCTTTTTTCAACGCTTTCGGCGCGGCTTTAAACTGGATATCCGCGCCCATACAGACTAAAAACATGCCTAAAATCGCCATTGCGCCATGCGAAATAGAGGTGACAAAACCGCCTATTTCCAGCGCCTCCGGCGCAAAAGTTTTAAACAATGCGCCGATGATTAGCGGTACAACCATCATACCACCAGGAAAACGTTCCAGTGTTTTTTTAATTTTCATAGCTTATTCCCAGGAGATAACCGGACAGCTTGTGCTGCCCGATTTGGTATCAGAACGTCGGCGCGATCTTATAAATAGAGAATTCGTTATGACCTAAATCTTCTGATTTAGTCGTTTTCCCATTCGCGACGCGTAAAATTTCCTGATAAATTTCCTCGCCCATTTGTGTAATAGAAGCCTCGCCAGACATAATGGCGGACACATCAATATCAATATTGTCCTGCATCATTTCCCACGTTGCTTTATTACCCGTAATTTTTATTACCGGCGCTATTGGGTTACCGGCAGGCGTTCCGCGACCGGTAGTAAAAATAACGATCTGCGCTCCACCCGCCACCATGCCGGAAATAGATTCAATATCCTGCCCCGGGGTATCCATAATCCACAGGCCAGGATGCGTTGGGCTATCGGCATATTCCAGTACGCCCTGTAGCGGCGCATGACCTGCTTTATGCATACAGCCTAACGATTTTTCTTCAATGGTAGTCAGCCCGCCTTTAATATTGCCCGGCGTCGGCTGTCCCCCGCGAATATCCTCGCCCAGCGCTTTTGCTCGCGCCTCGCAGCCGACCACTAAATCAATGAGCTGTTGACCAACCTCCGGCGTCACCGCGCGTTTCGCCATCACATGCTCGGCGCCAATAAATTCCGTCGTTTCAGAAAGAATTGAGCTTCCGCCACAGCGTATCAGCTTATCCGAGGCGACCCCGCAGGAAGGGTTAGACGCCAGCCCCGATGTCGTATCTGACCCGCCGCACTCCATCGCCAGCAGCAGCTCGCTAACCGGTGCTTGCTGCGGTTTTTGCATGGAGAGTTGTTGCGCATAGTCGCGGGCCAGCGAAATCCCCCTGGCCTGACATTTAAGCGTGCCGCCCTCTTCCTGAATGGTAATGCAGGAGGTCGGTTTGCCAAATGCGGTAATCTCTTCTGCGATGCGCAGCGGCTCCGCGCCTTCACAGCCTAAGCCCACAACCACAATAGCGCCGACGTTGGGATTATTCGCCACATTAATCAATGTCTTTTCCGTCAGACGCGCATCGCCTGCCACCTGGCAGCAGCCAAAATCGTTATTCACCCATGTCGCGCCTTTTACCTGCCGGGCAATATCCTGGGCAACTTTATTCGCACAAACGCTGGTAGGTAAAATCAGTACATAATTACGGATGCCAAAACGGCCGTCAGGGCGGCGGAAACCCAAAAAAGTCTCATTGCTCATAATCATTTTCCCTTGTTTTATATTATTTCCAGTCACCACGTCCGCGTTCGCTTTCCACATTGTGGACGTGCACATAGTCGCCACTTTTTATTTCCTGAGTGGCGCGGCCAATGGATTCGCCATATTTATAAACTTCGCCATGAAAAGGCACATCGCAGATGGCGAATTTGTGGCCAAATGGCACATCCTGATGTAACACAACGCTTATCTCGCGTTCGCCAATGAACATTGTGGCGGTTTCGCCGGCCTTGAGCGCCGTAATAGCCGTCGCGACGCAATCCTGAGGGTGAATCACCACTGCATTTTTTTTCACGATTAACTCCTTTGCTTTAGTCCTGTCTTCCCTAATCAAAAGGCGTGCCATTTTTTAACTTATTGTTTTATATGTCTTTATTTTCACAGACCGATCTGGCGGTGACAGGAACTGCGGTAATTTGCCTCAGTCGTGTCGCATTTTGCGTCACCTCCTCATGAACGCCTGGCGCGACAAATGTTCTACCCCCTGTTTTGACGTGCGTGTTTGGGCTATGCTATGCGGATCTAAACACCACCTCTAAAGCTACATTTGTAGCTGTATCGAAAACAGGACTACTGGCTGCCATGCAAGAGCAATACCGCCCGGAAGAGATAGAATCCAAAGTACAGCTTCACTGGGATGAGAAGCGCACATTTGAAGTGACCGAAGACGAGAGCAAAGAGAAGTATTACTGCCTGTCGATGCTTCCCTATCCTTCTGGCCGACTACACATGGGCCACGTACGTAACTACACCATCGGCGACGTGGTTGCCCGCTACCAGCGTATGCTGGGCAAAAACGTGCTGCAGCCAATCGGCTGGGACGCCTTCGGCCTGCCGGCGGAAGGCGCGGCGGTGAAGAACAACACCGCGCCGGCGCCATGGACGTACGACAACATCGCGTACATGAAAAACCAGCTCAAAACGCTGGGTTTTGGCTATGACTGGAGCCGTGAAATCGCGACCTGCACCCCGGAATACTACCGTTGGGAACAGAAATTCTTCACCGAGCTGTATAAAAAAGGCCTGGTGTACAAGAAGACTTCTGCCGTTAACTGGTGCCCGAACGATCAGACCGTTCTCGCCAACGAACAGGTGATCGACGGATGTTGCTGGCGCTGCGACACCAAAGTTGAGCGTAAAGAGATCCCACAGTGGTTTATCAAAATCACCGCTTACGCAGACGAACTGTTGCGCGATCTGGATAAGCTGGACCACTGGCCTGATACCGTAAAAACGATGCAGCGCAACTGGATTGGCCGCTCTGAAGGCGTGGAAATCACCTTCGATGTGAAGGGTTACGATAACACCCTGACCGTCTATACCACCCGTCCGGATACCTTTATGGGCGCCACTTACCTGGCGGTGGCCGCCGGTCATCCGCTGGCGCAAAAAGCGGCGGCGAATAACGCCGAGCTGGCGGCGTTCATCGACGAATGCCGTAACACCAAAGTGGCCGAAGCCGAAATGGCGACCATGGAGAAAAAAGGCGTCGACACCGGCTATAAAGCGATTCATCCGTTAACTGGCGAAGAGATCCCGGTCTGGGCGGCAAACTTTGTCCTGATGGAGTACGGCACTGGCGCGGTGATGGCCGTTCCGGGTCACGATCAGCGCGACTACGAATTTGCCTCCAAATACGGTTTGACCATCAAGCCGGTGATTCTGGCCGCCGACGGTTCCGAGCCGGATCTTTCCGAACAGGCGCTGACCGAAAAAGGCGTGCTGTTTAACTCCGGCGAGTTCGACGGTCTGGCCTTTGAAGCGGCGTTTAACGCCATTGCCGATAAACTGGCGGAAAAAGGCGTCGGCGAACGTAAAGTGAACTACCGTCTGCGTGACTGGGGCGTTTCCCGTCAGCGTTACTGGGGCGCGCCGATCCCGATGGTCACCCTGGAAGACGGCACCGTGCTGCCGACGCCGGAAGATCAACTACCGGTTATTTTGCCGGAAGACGTCGTCATGGACGGCATCACCAGCCCGATTAAAGCCGATCCTGAGTGGGCGAAAACCACCGTTAACGGTATGCCGGCGCTGCGTGAAACCGACACCTTCGACACCTTTATGGAATCGTCATGGTACTACGCGCGTTACACCTGCCCGCAGTATCAGGAAGGAATGCTGGATTCGAAAGCGGCAAACTACTGGCTGCCAGTCGACATCTACATCGGCGGTATTGAACATGCCATCATGCACCTGCTCTACTTCCGCTTCTTCCATAAGCTGATGCGCGATGCGGGCATGGTCACCTCTGACGAGCCGGCTAAACAGTTGCTGTGCCAGGGCATGGTGCTGGCGGATGCGTTCTATTATGTCGGCGAGAACGGCGAACGTAACTGGGTTTCGCCAGTTGACGCTATCGTCGAGCGCGATGAAAAAGGCCGCATCGTCAAAGCAAAAGACGCAGCGGGTCATGAGCTGGTCTACACTGGCATGAGTAAAATGTCCAAGTCGAAAAATAACGGTATCGACCCGCAGGTAATGGTTGAACGTTATGGCGCGGACACGGTACGCCTGTTTATGATGTTCGCTTCTCCGGCGGATATGACTCTGGAATGGCAGGAGTCCGGCGTAGAAGGCGCAAACCGCTTTATTAAACGCGTCTGGAAGCTGGTTTACGAACACACCGCTAAAGGTCCTGTCGCGGCGCTGAACGTCGATGCGCTGAGCGAAGATCAAAAAGCGCTGCGTCGCGATGTGCATAAAACCATTGCCAAAGTGACCGATGATATCGGCCGCCGTCAGACGTTCAACACCGCCATTGCGGCGATCATGGAGTTGATGAACAAACTGGCGAAAGCCCCGCAGGAAGGCGAACAAGACCGCGCACTGCTTCAGGAAGCGCTGCAGGCCGTCGTGCGTATGCTTAACCCGTTCACCCCGCACGTCTGCTTTACCTTGTGGCAGGAACTGGGCGGCGAAGGCGATATCGACAACGCGCCGTGGCCGGTTGCCGACGAGCAGGCAATGGTGGAAAACACCACGCTGGTTGTCGTGCAGGTTAACGGTAAAGTTCGCGGTAAGATCACCGTTGCGGTGGATGCCACCGAAGAACAGGTGCGTGAACGTGCAGGCCAGGAACATCTGGTGGCAAAATATCTTGATGGCGTTACCGTGCGTAAAGTGATTTACGTTCCGGGTAAACTCCTCAATCTGGTTGTTGGCTAAGCGCGGGAGGAAGCGTGCGATATCTGGTAACACTGTTGTTATCTCTGGCGGTGCTGGTCACCGCCGGATGCGGCTGGCATCTGCGTAGCACTACGCAGGTTCCGGCTTCAATGAAAACGATGATCCTCGATTCCGGCGATCCGAACGGTCCGCTAAGTCGTGCGGTACGTAATCAGTTACGGCTGAATAACGTAAACCTGCTTGATAAAGACACAACGCGCAAAGACGTTCCGTCTCTGCGGCTTGGAACGGTAACTATTTCGCAGGATACGGCGTCAGTGTTCCAGGACGGCCAGACGGCGGAATATCAGATGGTAATGACCGTCAATGCCTCGGTATTGATTCCGGGCCATGACATCTATCCTATCAGCACGAAAGTGTACCGTTCGTTCTTCGATAACCCGCAGATGGCGTTGGCGAAGGATAACGAGCAGGCCATGATCGTTCAAGAGATGTACGACAAAGCCGCTGAACAGTTGATTCGTAAGCTGACCAGCGTCCGCGCGGCGGATATTCAGGCGACGAAAGAGGAGGCTACCGCCGACAATGAGACGGCGGTGCCCGCCTCTACGCCAGCACGCGTCTCCACTACGCTGAGTAACTAATGATCAGGTTGTATCCTGAACAACTCCGCGCGCAGCTCAACGAAGGGCTGCGTGCGGCATATCTATTATTGGGCAACGATCCGCTGCTGCTGCAGGAAAGTCAGGACGCTATTCGTCTGGCGGCTGCGTCGCAAGGCTTCGAAGAGCACCACGCTTTTACTCTCGATCCCAGTACCGACTGGGGATCGCTTTTCTCACTCTGCCAGGCGATGAGCCTGTTCGCCAGCCGTCAAACGCTGGTGCTGCAACTGCCGGAAAACGGGCCTAACGCGGCAATGAATGAGCAACTCGCCACCCTGAGCGAGCTGCTGCATGACGACCTGTTATTAATAGTACGCGGAAACAAGCTCACCAAAGCGCAGGAGAACGCCGCCTGGTATACCGCGCTGGCAGACCGTAGCGTTCAGGTCAGTTGTCAGACGCCGGAGCAGGCGCAGCTTCCCCGCTGGGTGGCCGCCAGAGCGAAAGCACAGAATTTGCAACTGGATGACGCCGCGAACCAACTGCTGTGCTATTGCTATGAGGGCAATCTGTTGGCGCTGGCACAGGCGCTGGAACGGCTGTCGCTGCTTTGGCCTGACGGTAAGTTAACGCTTCCTCGCGTGGAGCAGGCCGTCAATGACGCCGCCCACTTTACCCCTTTCCACTGGGTGGATGCGTTACTGATGGGGAAAAGCAAACGCGCGCTGCATATCCTGCAACAGCTACGCCTTGAAGGCAGCGAACCGGTTATTCTGCTGCGCACCCTCCAGCGAGAGCTGCTGCTACTGGTAAATCTCAAACGTCAGTCCGCGCATACGCCGTTACGCGCGCTGTTTGATAAACACCGGGTCTGGCAAAACCGTCGCCCCATGATCGGCGACGCGTTGCAGCGTCTCCATCCTGCGCAGCTTCGCCAGGCCGTGCAGTTACTGACGCGTACAGAAATTACGCTCAAACAGGATTATGGTCAGTCGGTATGGGCAGATCTTGAAGGGCTGTCGCTCCTGCTCTGCCATAAGGCGCTGGCAGACGTATTTATTGATGGGTGATATGAAATCGTTACAGGCTTTATTCGGCGGCACCTTTGATCCGGTGCATTATGGACATCTTAAACCTGTTGAAACGCTGGCGAATCTGATCGGCTTATCGCGGGTGATTATTATGCCTAACAATGTGCCGCCGCATCGCCCCCAGCCGGAAGCCTCCAGCGCGCAGCGTAAATATATGCTGGAGCTGGCTATCGCCGATAAGCCGCTTTTTACGCTGGATGAACGCGAGCTACAGCGAAACGCGCCCTCTTACACTGCGCAAACGCTGAAAGCATGGCGCGAAGAACAGGGTCCCGAAGCGCCGCTGGCGTTTATTATCGGCCAGGACTCGCTGCTTAACTTCCCCACCTGGCATGATTACGACACCATCCTTGATAACACTCACCTGATCGTTTGTCGTCGTCCGGGCTATCCCCTTGAAATGACGCAGGCGCAACACCAGCAGTGGCTGGAACAGCATCTGACCCATACGCCGGACGATCTGCACCAGTTGCCAGCCGGTAAAATTTACCTGGCGGAAACGCCCTGGCTTAATATCTCCGCAACCCTCATCCGCGAACGGCTGGAAAAAGGCGAGTCCTGCGACGATCTGTTGCCGGAAAACGTGCTGAACTACATCAATCAGCAGGGGTTATACCGGTAAGCACATTGCGCAGCGCCGACAGCAGACGCTCGTTTTGCGCAGCGCTGCGTATCGCCACACGATAATAGCGGCTGTCCAGCCCCGGGTAGTTAGCGCAGCTACGAATTAAAATCCGCTGCGTCAGCAACCGCCGCTGCAGGTCAATATCCTCTCGCTCACAGCGTAACAACAGATAGTTTGCCCGCCCGGGATAGACCGTCAGCAGGGGGAGCTGACAAAGCGCCTGATAAAACCGGGCGCCCTCCTCCCGTAACCAATGCCAGGTCGCCTGTTGCCAGGCGCTATCCTGTAACGCTACCTCACCGGCCAGCGCCGCCAGCGCGTTAACCGACCACGGCATTTGTTGGCGACGCATCCGCGCTACCGCCGCGTCATCGCTGTTGACGAGATATCCCAACCGCAGGCCGGGAATGGCATAAAATTTGGTCAGCGAACGCAGCACCCAGATATGCGGATTATCTTTAAGAGCAGGAATAAAGCCCGCCTCATGCGGAATAAAATCGATAAACGCTTCATCCAGGATCAGGTTAATATTCAGCGATTTGCAGCGTACGGCAATGGCCTGTAATAACGGCCGCTCCGGCAGCAGGCCGGTAGGATTATTGGGCGTACACAGAAACAGGCAGTCCAGATCGGGCGTCAACGCCTCAAGAATGGCATCGGTAAGCTGCCAGCCATCCGCTTCGCGTAGAGACCAGCGACGAATTTCACAGCCACTTTGCGCCAGCGCCCGGCCATACTCCGCGAAACCTGGCGTGACAATCATTGCACGACGTGGTTTAAGACCGCTCGCCACGGTAAAGATTGACTCCGTCTCGCCATTTCCCGCCAGTATCCACGATGCCGGCACCTGATGATGACGCGCCAGCGCCTGGTGCAAATGAAAATAATCGGCGTCCGGGTAGCGCTCAATGCAGTCCAGATTGTCGATAAGCGCGCGTTTCACGCTGACAGGCATACCCAGCGGATTAATGTTTGCGCTAAAATCCAGTAACTGGTCAGGCGAGATGCCCAACACCGTCGCGGCTTCCTGAATATTACCGCCATGCGCGCTGTTGAATAACGCCATTATGCCTCCGGCCAAAAAACGCTATTTTAGTGAAAAAAACGTTGCGCAATCAGGGGCATTATCATGTTTTGCGCATTTAACCTCATGAGGAATACCATGCGATTGTGGCTGGTGCGTCATGGCGAAACCGAGGCCAATGTCGCCGGGTTGTATAGCGGACATGCTCCCACGCCGTTAACGGAAAAAGGGATTGGCCAGGCGAAAACGCTACATACTTTATTGCGCCACGCGCCATTTGACAGGGTGTTATGCAGCGAGCTGGAGCGCGCGCGCCATACCGCCCGGCTCGTACTGGAGGGCCGGGATGTGCCGCAACACATCTTACCTGAGCTTAATGAGATGTACTTTGGCGACTGGGAAATGCGCCATCACCGCGACCTCACCCATGAAGATGCCGAAAGCTATGCCGCCTGGTGTACGGACTGGCAGAATGCGGTTCCGACCAATGGCGAGGGTTTTCAGGCTTTTACCCGGCGCGTAGAGCGCTTTATCTCGCGACTCGACGCGTTCAGCGATTGCCAGAACCTGCTGATCGTCAGCCATCAGGGCGTACTCAGCCTGTTGATTGCCCGTCTGCTCGCAATGCCCGCCGCCTCGCTATGGCATTTCCGGGTAGAACAGGGATGCTGGAGCGCAATCGACCTGTGCGAAGGGTTCGCCACCCTGAAAGTATTAAATAGTCGTGCCGTCTGGCGGCCTGAGTGATGAATTTTCCGTTTTTTCTCGCCGCAGCGGTTTCGCCCATTGACAGCCCCCGACAGGCTGTTATTCTCCGCAGCCAGGCTTTTTTCACCTTGCAGAGCTTTGCAGAAATTGTTTTACAAAAATGGCGATGCTTTCTGTGACGTGGGATGGGATGATAATCTGGTTTTAAACGCCGATCCGGCGACATAAGTCCCGGTATCGCCGCTGATTCAGGTATACTACACGGCGTCCCGCCGGAAGGTTAGCGTTAACTCGCAACGCCTTACCGGTCCAGCCTGTTGGCCTTTTTCTATCGTTATAACGCAATTATTCACCCAGGGGGAAAACTTGCAGGGTAAAGCACTCCAGGATTTTGTTATCGACAAAATTGATGACCTGAAAGGTCAGGACATCATCGCCTTAGATGTTCAGGGTAAATCCAGTATCACCGACTGTATGATTATTTGTACCGGCACCTCCAGCCGTCACGTTATGTCTATTGCCGACCACGTGGTGCAGTCGTCGCGCGCGGCCGGTATGCTGCCGTTGGGCGTCGAAGGCGAGAATGCGGCTGACTGGATTGTCGTCGATCTGGGCGATGTGATTGTGCATGTCATGCAGGAAGAAAGTCGCCGCCTGTATGAACTGGAAAAACTCTGGAGTTAATGCGTGAAGCTGCAACTTGTCGCTGTCGGCACGAAGATGCCCGACTGGGTTCAAACGGGATTTACGGAATATCTGCGTCGTTTTCCGAAAGATATGCCCTTTGAGCTGATCGAAATCCCTGCGGGCAAACGCGGCAAGAACGCGGATATCAAACGCATTCTCGACAAAGAGGGCGAGCAGATGCTGGCCGCCGCCGGTAAGAATCGCATTGTTACCCTGGATATTCCAGGCAAGCCGTGGGATACGCCGCAGTTAGCCAATGAGCTGGAGCGCTGGAAACAGGACGGGCGCGACGTCAGTTTGCTGATTGGCGGCCCGGAAGGATTATCTCCCGCCTGCAAAGCGGCAGCGGAACAGAGCTGGTCGCTCTCGGCGTTAACGCTCCCTCACCCGCTGGTTCGGGTTCTGGTCGCGGAGAGTTTGTACCGGGCGTGGAGCATCACAACCAACCACCCTTATCACCGTGAGTGATCGTGAAGTCTTGAGAAGATTAAGCAGCGGATGAAACGACAAAATTCTTTTCGTGACTATACGGCTGAGTCCGCACTGTTTGTGCGTCGGGCGCTGGTCGCCTTTTTGGGTATTTTGCTGCTGACCGGCGTACTGATCGCCAATTTGTATAATCTGCAAATTCTCCGTTTTACCGATTACCAGACCCGCTCGAACGAAAACCGTATCAAGCTGGTGCCAATTGCGCCAAGCCGCGGGATAATCTACGACCGCAACGGCATTCCCCTTGCGCTGAACCGCACTATCTATCAGATTGAAATGATGCCGGAAAAGGTGGATAACGTTCAGCAAACGCTGGATGCGCTACGCAGTGTGGTCGATTTAAACGACGACGATATCGCCGCCTTTAAAAAAGAGCGCGCCCGATCCCATCGCTTTACTTCTATTCCGGTGAAAACAAACCTGACGGAAGTTCAGGTCGCGCGCTTTGCTGTCAACCAGTACCGTTTTCCGGGCGTCGAAGTCAAAGGCTATAAACGCCGCTATTATCCATACGGATCGGCGCTGACCCACGTTATCGGCTACGTATCGAAAATCAATGATAAAGACGTCGAGCGTCTCGACAGAGAAAACAAACTGGCGAACTACGCCGCCACCCATGACATCGGCAAGCTGGGCATTGAGCGCTACTATGAAGATATTCTGCATGGGCAAACCGGTTATGAAGAGGTTGAAGTCAACAACCGCGGTCGCGTTATTCGCCAGCTCAAAGAGGTGCCGCCGCAGGCCGGACACGATATCTACCTGACGCTGGATCTCAAGCTCCAGCAGTATATTGAAACGCTGCTGGCAGGCAGTCGCGCGGCGGTGATTGTCACCGATCCGCGTACCGGCGGCGTGCTATCGCTGGTCTCCATGCCAAGTTACGACCCTAACCTTTTCGTGGACGGCATCTCCAGCAAAGATTACTCCGGGCTGCTTAACGACCCGAACACGCCATTAGTGAACCGCGCGACTCAGGGTGTCTACCCACCCGCTTCTACCGTTAAGCCTTACGTCGCCGTATCGGCGTTAAGCGCTGGCGTCATCACCCGTAACACCAGTCTTTTCGACCCTGGCTGGTGGCAGTTGCCGGGGTCTGAGAAACGCTACCGTGACTGGAAAAAATGGGGCCACGGGCATCTGAATATCACCAAATCCCTTGAAGAGTCGGCGGATACCTTCTTCTATCAGGTGGCCTATGACATGGGGATCGATCGCCTGTCAGAATGGATGGGTAAGTTCGGCTATGGTCACTATACCGGAATTGATCTCGCAGAAGAGCGATCTGGTAATATGCCGACCCGCGAGTGGAAACAGAAACGCTTTAAAAAACCGTGGTATCAGGGCGATACGATTCCGGTGGGCATCGGCCAGGGCTACTGGACGGCAACGCCGATTCAGATGAGTAAGGCGCTGATGATCCTTATTAACGACGGTGTAGTTAAAGTCCCGCACCTGTTAATGAGCACCGCGGAAAACGGTAAACAGGTGCCGTGGGTACAGCCGCATGAGCCGCCGGTGGGCGATATTCACTCCGGCTACTGGGAAATAGCGAAAGATGGCATGTATGGCGTCGCCAACCGCCCTAACGGCACGGCGCATAAATATTTTGCCAGCGCGCCCTATAAAATCGCGGCGAAATCGGGCACCGCGCAGGTCTTTGGCCTGAAGGCCAACGAAACGTACAATGCGCATAAAATCGCCGAGCGCCTGCGCGACCATAAATTAATGACCGCCTTTGCGCCGTATAACAATCCCCAGGTCGCCGTCGCGATCATCCTTGAAAACGGCGGCGCAGGCCCGGCAGTAGGCACGATCATGCGCCAAATCCTTGATCACATCATGCTGGGCGACAACAACACCCATTTGCCTGCGGAAAACCCGGTGGTTGCAGCGGCGGAGGACCAATAATCATGACGGATAATCCGAACAAAAAAACCTTCTGGGATAAAATTCATATCGATCCCACGATGCTACTCATTCTGCTGGCGTTACTGGTTTATAGCGCGTTGGTCATCTGGAGCGCCAGCGGCCAGGACATCGGCATGATGGAGCGTAAAATCGGTCAGATTGCGATGGGGCTGGTGGTTATGGTGGTGATGGCGCAGATCCCGCCGCGCGTGTATGAAGGCTGGGCGCCCTATCTCTATATCATTTGTATCATTCTGCTGGTTGCCGTTGATGCCTTCGGCGCAATATCCAAGGGCGCGCAGCGCTGGCTCGATCTGGGAATCGTTCGCTTTCAGCCTTCGGAAATAGCCAAAATCGCCGTGCCGCTGATGGTCGCCCGCTTTATTAACCGCGACGTCTGCCCGCCCTCGCTGAAAAATACCGCCATCGCCCTGGTATTAATCTTTATGCCTACCCTGCTGGTCGCCGCCCAGCCGGACCTGGGGACGTCTATTCTGGTCGCCCTTTCCGGTCTCTTTGTCCTATTTTTGTCTGGTCTGAGCTGGCGCTTAATTGGGGTCGCCATTGTATTGATCGCTGCATTTATTCCTATTTTGTGGTTTTTCCTGATGCACGATTACCAACGCCAGCGCGTCATGATGCTCCTTGATCCGGAGACCGATCCGCTGGGCGCGGGCTATCATATTATTCAGTCTAAAATCGCCATTGGCTCAGGCGGCCTGCGCGGTAAAGGCTGGCTCCACGGCACCCAGTCGCAGCTGGAGTTTTTACCCGAGCGCCATACCGACTTTATCTTCGCGGTACTGGCGGAAGAGCTCGGTCTGGTGGGCATCCTGATTCTGCTCGCGCTCTATATTTTGCTAATAATGCGCGGCTTGTGGATTGCCGCCAGAGCGCAAACTACATTTGGTCGCGTGATGGCTGGCGGATTAATGTTAATATTATTCGTTTATGTCTTCGTAAATATTGGTATGGTGAGCGGTATTCTGCCTGTGGTTGGAGTACCTTTACCCCTGGTCAGCTACGGGGGCTCCGCACTGATTGTGCTGATGGCCGGGTTCGGGATTGTGATGTCGATCCACACCCACAGAAAAATGTTGTCGAAAAGCGTATAAGGGGTGCGCAATGCGTAAGCAGTTGCCTGTAATCTGCGTCGCGGCAGGGATAGTACTACTCGCGGCATGTACTAATGACGGCGGTCAGCAGCAAACCACCGTCGCGCCGCAACCTGCGGTATGTAATGGTCCGACTGTGGAAATCAGCGGAGCGGAACCGCGTTATGAACCTCTGAATCCGACCGCAAACCAGGATTATCAGCGTGACGGTAAAAGTTATAAAATCGTTCAGGACCCGTCCCGCTTTAGCCAGGCTGGCCTGGCCGCTATTTATGATGCGGAACCCGGCAGTAATTTAACCGCCTCCGGGGAGATGTTCGATCCGATGCAGCTTACCGCCGCCCATCCGACACTGCCTATCCCCAGCTATGCGCGAATCACCAACCTGGCCAACGGTCGCATGATCGTCGTGCGTATTAACGATCGCGGCCCCTATGGCACCGATCGGGTCATCTCCCTGTCCCGCGCGGCGGCGGATCGTCTGAATACCTCGAATAATACTAAAGTACGGATTGACCCCATTATCGTGGCGCCGGATGGTTCGCTCTCCGGCCCGGGGATGGCCTGTACGACGGTGGCGAAACAGACCTACGCTCTGCCCCCTCGCCCTGATTTAAGCGGCGGCATGGGAAGCGCCTCTTCAGCGCCTGCGCAACCGCAAGGCGACGTTCTTCCGGTCAGTAATTCCACGTTGAAAAGTGACGATACCACCGGTGCGCCGGTGAGCAGCAGCGGCTTCCTCGGCGCGCCGACTACGCTGGCGCCTGGCGTGCTGGAGAGTAATGAACCGACGCCGGCACCACAGACAGCGCCGGTTTCCGCGCCGGTGACGGCTCCAGCGACTGCGACGCCGGTAAGCGCGCCTGCTGCCGCGGCCCCGGTATCTGCCCCGGTGAGCGCGCCTGCCGCCGCGGCGAGCGGTCGTTTCGTCGTCCAGGTCGGCGCCGTCAGCGATCAAACGCGCGCGCAGCAGTACCAACAGCGTTTAAGCCAGCAGTTCAGCGTACCAGGACGCGTAATACAAAACGGCGCGGTCTGGCGTATTCAACTGGGGCCTTTTGCCAGTAAAGCCGAAGCCAGCGCGTTACAGCAACGTTTGCAAACAGAAGCACAATTACAGTCCTTTATCGCCAGCGCGCAGTAACCGATCGCAGGTATCTGTACTGTCAATTTCTGTAAATGACATTAACAAAGTCACGCGGAAAGTCAGATGCCTGCCAGTTATGCTTTTGCTATAGTAGGGCTCTTTTTTTAATTTCATCACGGACGTCGTAGTTCAGACCATGAAGACCACTTTTTCCGCTCGTTTTATGCAGCGCATGGCGCTCACCACGGCGCTTTGTGCCGCGTTTATCTCAACCGCACATGCCGATGACCTGAATATCAAAACTATGATCCCGGGTGTTCCGCAGATCGATGCGGAATCCTACATCCTGATCGACTACAACTCCGGCAAAGTTCTGGCGGAACAAAACGCCGACGAACGTCGCGACCCGGCTAGTCTGACAAAGATGATGACCAGTTACGTCATCGGACAGGCAATGAAAGCGGGTAAATTTAAAGAAACCGACCTGGTTACCGTCGGTAATGACGCCTGGGCCACCGGCAATCCGGTATTTAAAGGTTCCTCGCTGATGTTCCTCAAACCGGGAATGCAGGTACCGGTCTCTCAGTTGATACGCGGCATCAATCTGCAATCCGGCAATGACGCCTGTGTGGCGATGGCTGATTTCGCCGCCGGTAGCCAGGATGCTTTCGTCGGGCTGATGAACAGCTATGTGAACGCGTTGGGGCTGAAAAATACCCACTTCCAGACCGTACACGGCCTGGACGCCGACGGACAATACAGTTCAGCTCGCGATATGGCGCTGATTGGTCAGGCGTTAATTCGCGATGTGCCTAACGAATATGCCGTTTATAAAGAAAAAGAGTTCACCTTTAACGGCATTCGCCAGTTAAACCGTAACGGTCTGCTGTGGGATAACAGCCTGAATGTGGACGGCATCAAAACCGGCCATACCAGCAAAGCGGGCTATAATCTGGTCGCTTCCGCAACCGAAGGCCAGATGCGATTGATTTCCGCCGTGATGGGCGGACGGACCTATAAAGGCCGTGAAACAGAAAGCAAAAAACTGCTGACGTGGGGCTTCCGTTTCTTTGAAACCGTTAATCCGCTGAAGGCTGGTAAAGAGTTCGCCTCTGAACCCGCCTGGTTTGGTAATACCGATCGCGCCTCGCTGGGCGTTGATAAAGACGTTTACCTGACGATCCCTCGCGGCCGCATGAAAGATTTGAAAGCGAGCTATGTACTGAATACCGCAGAACTGCACGCGCCGCTGCAGAAAAACCAGGTGGTCGGCACCATCAACTTCCAGCTGGACGGTAAAACCATCGAGCAGCGTCCGCTGGTCGTACTGCAAGAGATCCCGGAAGGGAACTTCTTCGGTAAAATCATTGATTACATTAAATTAATGTTCCATCACTGGTTTGGATAAAAATTGAACGCTTGAAAGTGTGATTTTCGTCCCCATATACTATGCATCAGTAAAACTCCCGCCCTGTGGCGGGAGTTGTTATTTTTTTACGTAATGCCGGAGCTGACATGAAAACCAAACTTAACGAACTGCTTGAATTCCCTACGCCATTTACTTACAAAGTAATGGGGCAGGCGTTACCTGAGCTGGTTGATCAGGTGGTTGAAGTGGTACAGCGCCATGCGCCTGGTGATTACTCTCCGACGGTAAAACCGAGCAGCAAAGGCAACTACCACTCGGTCTCTATCACCATTAATGCCACCCATATTGAACAGGTTGAAACGCTGTACGAAGAACTGGGCAATATTGATATCGTGCGAATGGTATTGTAATACATCCAGACGGTTACCCGGTCTTATCCGGGTAACTCCCCGCCTCCCCCGCTGTGATATACTTTCCTCTCTTTTTTCATTCTCTACGGAGATGCCGTTTTGTATCAGGATAAAATCCTTGTCCGCCAGCTCGGCCTTCAGCCCTATGAAGCTATCTCTCAGGCCATGCATAACTTTACCGATATGCGCGATGAAAACAGCCATGATGAAATCTGGTTGGTTGAGCATTACCCGGTGTTTACCCAGGGCCAGGCCGGTAAAGCGGAACATATATTGATGCCTGGCGATATTCCCGTTGTGCAGAGCGATCGTGGAGGACAGGTGACCTATCATGGTCCGGGCCAACAGGTAATGTACGTTTTACTTAACCTGAAACGACGTAAACTGGGCGTGCGTGATTTAGTCACCCTACTTGAACAGACCGTGGTGAATACGCTGGCTGAAATTGGTATTGAGGCGCATCCGCGCGCCGATGCGCCGGGCGTCTATGTGGGTGAAAAGAAAATCTGCTCGCTGGGTTTACGTATCCGTCGCGGCTGCTCATTCCACGGTTTAGCGCTAAACGTTAACATGGATCTTTCTCCTTTCCTGCGTATCAACCCGTGTGGTTATGCCGGCATGGAAATGGCCAAAATAACACAGTGGAAGGAAGACGCTACCACGGATAATATTGCGCCCCGCTTGCTGGCGAATATTTTAGCTCTGCTAAATAATCCACCGTATGAATATATTGCTGCTTAATGCGTAAAATATAATGGCCCAAGAAATTTATGGGTCATTAATCATATATGATTTGAATGCTTTACTTCTCCCCCCGCTTTCTATATTTTCGTTATATCCCTGCTGTAGCCGCCAGGCGGCATGGCCTCTTCAGTCCTCATGATGAGGAATTTTCCGTGAACAAAATCCCGGCCTTGCTGCTACTTATCTTATTGAAATGACTAAAAATACATTCATAAGAGTAATTTTAAAACCAACTCATAAATGCAAAATATACTATTTCATCTATTATTCATAATACGAATGAATTCGGAGCCAGAGCGTGAGTGATAATAATCAGGCAGAAAGACAACCGGCCGATCAACACCTACAAGACAAACCGCAAATTTTCAGAACACTGAGAAATATTGACCTCAATCTGTTGACGATTTTCGAGGCCGTATATGTCCATAAAGGGATCGTCAATGCAGCGAAAATTCTTAACCTGACGCCGTCAGCCATCAGCCAGTCCATTCAAAAATTACGGACTATATTTCCCGATCCGCTGTTTATTCGCAAAGGCCAGGGCGTAACGCCCACGACGTATGCTACGCATCTGCACGAATACATCAGCCAGGGGCTGGAATCTATTCTTGGCGCCCTGGATCTTACGGGCAGCTATGATAAGCAACGCACCATTACAATTGGCACGACGCCTTCGGTCGGCGCGCTAGTGATGCCGATTATTTACCAGGCCATCAGGCCGCGTTATCCTCAGCTTTTGCTGCGCAACATTCCGGTAGACGATGCCGAAAGCCAGCTTAGTCAGTTTCAGACCGATCTCATTATCAATACCCATAGCTATAACAACCGGAGCATCCAGCATCACGTCCTGTTTAGCGATACGCTTGAGATTGTCTGCCGCCAGCATCACCCGTGTCTGGCGAACGCCATTACTGAAGAGAGACTGAACAGCGCGGATCACACCTTTCTGATGCTGGAGGGACAACATCTTTCCCTCCTGCGCCAGCGACTGCAGGAGACATTTCCCGATCAGCAAATCAGTTTTAGCAGCTACAATATTTTTACCATTGCCTCGCTGATCGCCAGCAGCGATCTGCTGGGACTGATGCCCACCCGCTTCTACGACTTATTTAGCCGCTGCTGGCCGCTTGAGCGCCTTCCCTACGCGCCGGTGAATAGTGAACAGGTCGAGTTCTCGCTGCATTACAATAAACTGAGTCTGCGCGATCCGGTGCTGGAGAACGTCATTGATATCATTCGTGAGGCGTTCTGACAAAAATGTTGCATTCAGGTCACGGAAGATATGGGCAAACAGCACAAAACAACAACTATTTTACATTTTGCCGGGCTGTCAGGCTGCTTTATGGCCCTTATCAATGATATACTGCGTGTCACAAATTCAAAAATAGTTGATAAATACAACTTTCCCTTGAATTGAAACGCTTTCCTTCGTTATTCGCAACTGGAACACGCACGCTATGAGTAAACCCATTGTGATGGAACGCGGTGTAAAATACCGCGATGCCGATAAGATGGCTCTTATCCCGGTTAAAAATGTGGTCACAGAGCGCGACGCTCTACTACGTAAACCGGAATGGATGAAAATAAAACTTCCGGCGGATTCTACCCGTATCCAGGGCATCAAAGCCGCAATGCGCAAAAATGGCCTGCATTCTGTCTGCGAGGAAGCGTCTTGCCCAAACCTGGCTGAATGTTTCAACCACGGTACCGCTACGTTTATGATCCTTGGCGCCATTTGCACTCGCCGCTGTCCGTTCTGTGATGTCGCCCATGGCCGCCCCGTTGCGCCGGATGCGGAAGAGCCGCAGAAACTGGCGCAAACGATCGCCGACATGGCGCTACGCTATGTGGTCATCACCTCTGTCGACCGTGACGATCTGCGTGACGGCGGCGCCCAGCATTTTGCTGACTGCATCACCGCCATCCGCGCCAAAAGCCCGGAGATAAAAATAGAGACCCTGGTGCCAGACTTCCGTGGACGTATGGATCGCGCGCTGGATATCCTTAACGCGACGCCGCCGGATGTGTTTAACCACAACCTGGAAAACGTGCCGCGTATCTACCGCCAGGTTCGTCCGGGCGCCGATTACAACTGGTCGCTGAAATTACTGGAACGCTTCAAAGAAGCGCACCCGGAAATTCCGACAAAAT
Source organism: Salmonella sp. 2020_1395 (assembly GCF_043848115.1). Taxonomy (NCBI): domain Bacteria; kingdom Pseudomonadati; phylum Pseudomonadota; class Gammaproteobacteria; order Enterobacterales; family Enterobacteriaceae; genus Salmonella; species Salmonella sp. 2020_1395. The sequence goes on from NZ_JBCMFH010000003.1 coordinate 43,868, forward strand.
CGGGTCTGATGGTGGGCTTAGGCGAAACCAATGCGGAAATCATTGAGGTTATGCGCGACTTACGCCGTCACGGCGTTACCATGCTGACGCTTGGTCAGTATCTACAGCCAAGCCGCCATCACCTGCCGGTACAGCGTTATGTCAGCCCGGAAGAGTTTGACGAGATGAAAGCGGAAGCTCTGGCGATGGGCTTTACCCATGCCGCCTGTGGCCCCTTTGTACGTTCTTCGTACCATGCTGATCTCCAGGCCAAAGGCATGGAAGTGAAATGATCGTGTAATAGACGCTTACATTTCAGGCAAAAAAAACCGGCAACTCGCCGGTTTTTTTACTCTGCGGAGCAAGCGCATCGCGCTATTACTCTTTGTGCGAGAGTTTTTCAGCCTGAACGCTACCGTCGACGTCTTTCTTAACGCCCGCGTCTTCATCGTTCATTGCTTTCTTGAATCCTTTAATCGCCGTGCCCAGGTCTCCGCCCAGCGTACGTAACTTCTTGGTACCAAACAGCAGAACAACCAGTGCGGCAACCACCAGCAGTTTGGTAATACTAATCTCACCCATAGATACCTTCTTCACTAAAAACAGGCTGCGTAACGCGCCGGATTAACCTGAGAATATTAACGGTCTTTCGACGCGCGCACACAATAGCAATCTGTAACAAGGTGAATCAAGCTTTGCGTAAAAAAACATCATAATAATTGCGGTGGCGCAAATCGTCGTTGCTGCAAAAGAGGAAGTTGCTCCCGCACCTGGTCTATTCGTTCTCTGAATATTTCCGCGACGATCAGCGCCGGACGATCGGCTGCCGCGGCTATCGTTACCCCCAACGGATCGATAATACGACTTTGACCAATATTACGATTACCACACTCCCCGGCCGCAATCATATAGCAGGTGGTATCCAGCGCTCTCGCCGCCAGCAGCGTCGACCACTGCTGCTCTTTCAACGGGCCGCGAACCCAGCCCGTCGGCAGCGCCAATACGTCAGCCCCCTGTAAAGCCAGCGCTAACGCCATGTCCGGAAAGCGCAGGTCATAACAGGTCATAAGCCCCACCTTAACCCCCTCCACGTCCAGTACAGGCGCGATAACGGTTCCGGCATCAATACTTTGGGATTCTTGCATCGAAAACGCATCATAGAGATGCAGCTTCGCGTAACGCGCGACAATGTTACCCGCCCGTAGCGCCACCAGCATATTAACCGCCCGTCCAGGCGTTGACGGGACAAGGATAGTGAATATCGTCGTCATATTATTATGAGCGCTTTCTTCCAGAAGCCGCGTCATAAACGCGCCATCCAGCGGCTGCGCGGCGCGAATCGGCAGGTCAAGGTCGATGTCATCTCGCGCTAATATCCCCTCAGGCAACACCAGAAGCGATACGCCGCGGCACGCCGCCTGAGCCATTAACGAAACGCAAACTTGCGCATTCTTTTCCCATACAGAACTCACCACAAACTGCCCGGCTGCAACGAACATATCCCCTCCCACACCTCTGTCAGGACTCGCCAATTATGCGTGTTCGGCGTTACACTCCTCCTGTATAGCAATTAAATAAAGGATTCGGCAGTGTTACAGCTTCTTTTAGCAGTTTTTATCGGCGGTGGAACGGGGAGCGTAGCCCGGTGGATGCTAAGTATGCGTTTTAATCCGCTTCATCAGGCGATTCCCATCGGTACGCTAACAGCAAATTTGCTTGGCGCGTTTATTATCGGCATGGGGTTCGCCTGGTTTAACCGCATGACACATATCGATCCGATGTGGAAAGTGCTCATCACAACCGGCTTTTGCGGCGGCCTGACGACCTTTTCTACTTTTTCTGCTGAAGTGGTATTCTTGCTGCAAGAGGGGCGCTTTGGCTGGGCGCTACTGAATGTGCTGATTAACCTGTTGGGTTCGTTTGCCATGACGGCGCTGGCATTCTGGCTATTTTCCGCCGCAGCGGCGCGTTAAGCGCAAAAAAAACCCGCCGAAAGGGCGGGTTTTGAAATCTTGCTGTCGGACGTATGCTTACAGAGCAGTTACGTTTGCAGCGGAAGGGCCTTTGGCACCGTTAGTGATTTCGAACTCTACGCGCTGACCTTCAGCCAGAGTTTTAAAACCATTGGTCTGGATTGCAGAGAAGTGTACGAACACGTCTTTGCTGCCATCTTCCGGAGTAATGAAACCGAATCCTTTGGATTCATTAAACCACTTAACGTTACCTTTAATCTTAGACATCAAAATTACCTTTACATGAAAAATAGACACAAATGCTGTGTCGGATACCAGTACAACAATTGTGATGCATTTTGTCCAGTCGAACTTTGCGAAAAAGTGATAAATATCGCGTTAATTTTTAGCTAACCCTATCTACTTATTGTTTTTTAAGGATTTTTAATTCACAACTGAAGCATGCCCTTCCCCGTCAAAACTGGAAACGCATCCAGGCGAAATAGACATTTCCGTTGTTATACGAACCCGGAATGTAGGTCATCTGAAAGGTAGCGGGCCCATAACCTATCGACGCTAAAGGCAACAGCACAGGGATGGGAATATAATTCCAGTTGTCGCGCGCGGTAACGCCTGCGGTAAAGCCCAGTCCCAGACGAAAATTATCGTCTTCCAGCGGTCGCCAGGTTTTTTCCCAGCCATAACCGCCTATGGGTTCCCATTTGTTAAATGAATCTTTAAAGGCCATCATATAGAGGCCATGCCAGTTGCCTTTGTCGTCCCAGCGCGACTGACCAAAACCAACGCCCCACGGCCGCTCGTTATAGCGATCCGTTTTCTCTTTATCGTAGGCAAAGCGCGCATGCCAGGTAATGGCGGGGACATACAAATCATAATGCTCAGGCTGTCGCCACGTTTCTGCGACGTTATCGGTAAACGTGTTAAACCACCCTTTATCCGCCGCAGAGACTGAAGGAATAGCCAGCCATGGCATAACAAGGAGAGCAATAATAAGAAAATACTTTCTGATAATCATCACAACAGCCATACCGTTCAAAAATTCGACTGTGATAATAACAACATTAACCTGAATAAAATCTTAACAAACTATAAACAGAGAATAATCTGAGAGAGTATCGGGTTAACGGCGTTTGATTTAGCACTCAGAACCGTCGCGCGCTCCTTAATAAGCTTTCACAAAAAACACAAAACAAAGCACAACAAATAAAACAATAAAATAACAATAAATTAATACTTATAGCGCTACAGAAAATTCGTATAAGCATATTTCATCTTTAGCGATGACATGAAAAAATAACCGCGCCGTGATTTTAATCAGTAAGGCGCCATCCTTTATTCGGTACATTTTTATACCACTTTTGTGGCTCTTATTTTTACTCTGGGTGTCGATAAGACAGGGGAAACAATGCTAACAGTTATAGAGCTCCTTATCGGAGTCGTCGTTATTGTGGGTGTAGCGCGCTACATCATTAAGGGATATTCCGCCACTGGCGTTTTATTTGTCGGCGGTCTGGTTCTACTTATTATCAGCGCGCTGATGGGGCATAAGGTATTACCTGCCAGCGAAACCAGTACCGGCTATACCGCAACAGATATTGTTGAATACATCAAAATTTTGCTTATGAGTCGCGGCGGCGATCTTGGCATGATGATCATGATGCTGTGCGGCTTTGCCGCCTATATGACGCATATCGGCGCGAATGATATGGTCGTGAAGCTGGCGTCGAAACCTTTACAGTACATAAACTCGCCCTACCTGTTGATGATTGCTGCCTATTTTGTCGCCTGCCTGATGTCGCTGGCCGTCTCTTCCGCGACGGGGCTTGGCGTACTGCTCATGGCTACTCTCTTCCCGGTGATGGTCAACGTCGGCATTAGCCGCGGCGCGGCGGCGGCTATTTGCGCCTCTCCGGCCGCCATTATCCTCTCGCCAACGTCTGGCGATGTGGTTTTAGCCGCAAAAGCGGCGGAGATGCCGTTAATCGATTTCGCGTTCAAAACCACGCTGCCAATTTCCATCGCCGCCATTATCGGTATGGCGATTGCGCACTTTTTCTGGCAACGCTATCTGGATAAAAAAGAGAACATTTCACATGAGATGCTGGACGTGGCGGAGATTACCACCACAGCCCCGGCGTTTTATGCCCTTTTACCGTTCACGCCCATTATCGGCGTACTGATTTTTGACGGTAAATGGGGGCCGCAGTTGCACATTATTACCATTCTGGTGATCTGTATGCTGCTGGCCGCCGTGCTGGAATTCGTGCGCGGCTTCAACACGCAAAATGTGTTTTCCGGCCTGGAAGTGGCTTATCGCGGCATGGCGGATGCGTTTGCCGGCGTTGTGATGCTGCTGGTCGCGGCGGGCGTTTTCGCCCAGGGGCTGAGCACCATTGGCTTTATCCAAAGTCTGATCTCGATTGCCACTTCTTTTGGCTCCGCCAGCATTATTCTGATGCTGGTCTTAGTGATTTTAACCATGCTGGCCGCGATGACCACCGGTTCAGGCAATGCGCCTTTTTACGCCTTTGTTGAGATGATCCCTAAACTGGCGCACTCCTCCGGTATCAACCCAGCCTATTTATCCATCCCAATGCTGCAAGCCTCAAACCTGGGGCGCACGATTTCGCCGGTCTCCGGCGTCGTGGTCGCTGTCGCCGGGATGGCTAAAATATCACCGTTTGAAGTGGTGAAACGCACGTCCGTTCCGGTCATCGTCGGTCTGTTGATCGTCATTATCGCCACGGAAATTATGGTGCCGGGCGCCTCTTCCGCCGTTACTGACGGCTGATAGCCGGTAAGCCGGGGCGAGGGAAAACATCGCCCCGGCATCTTAAACCAGGCTTAGCCGCCGTGGTAAATACGCTGCGGCCTGCCCACTTTGCCATGAATAATCTCTGCGACAATCAGGTGCCGACTCGCGCAATATTCCAGGTAGCGTCGGGATGTGGTGCGGCTTATCGTTAAGGCCTGCGCGACCGTTTCAGCCGTATGGCGTACGGTTGGATCGGCAAACAGCTTCATCACCGCATTAAGGGTTAAGGCATCAATACCGGTCGGCAAATCCCCTTTCGGTTCGCCGCGCGCATAGGCGTTGAACATTTCATCTATCTGCTTCTGGCTTGCGCTATCCGCGCTCGCCAGCATACGTCTGCGCTGTTGATAGCGGGTCAGCGTCTGCCCCAAACGCTCATAAGCAATAGGTTTGACCAGATAATCAAACGCGCCGCTACGTACCGCTTCCGCTACCGTCTCCATGTCACTGGCGGCGGTCGTAAACACGACGCCGCCGGGATAGCGCGACTGCATTAATTCATGCAGCAGCGTAATCCCCTTCCCATCCGGCAGATAATTATCCAACAGAATTAATCCAGGTTTGAACCGGTCAATCATCATTCTCGCCTGCGCCAGATTGCCCGCCAGCCATATCTGGTTAAAGCCAGGAATATGGCGGATATATTCTGCGTGCATTTCCGCCAGCAGCGTTTCATCCTCAACGATCAATAGGGTTAATGGTTCTGTCATCGTTTTTTTTCACTTTCGGAAGGAATAAAGAAAATAAGGTGCCACAAGGATCATTGTCTTCCAGCGTAATGACCCCGCCACAGCGCCCCACATAACTTGCAATCAGATATAACCCGATACCATGCTCACCGGGTTCGTCAGTTCGGGTACTTACGCCCTGCTCAAAAATTTTTTCCCGCAGCGCTTCAGGAACGCCGCAGCCCTGGTCGGCGACCTCTATTACCACCTCGTCGCCCTCGTCGCTCAGGAAAAGTTCGATGGTATTGTCGCCTTCCTGTGTACGCAAACTCGCCTCAAACGCGTTATCCAGCAGATTCCCGACGATGGCGGCGAACTCCGTGCTATCCAGCCCCTCCGGCAGTTGATGTAGCTGGCTGCCGGGAACAATCACCATCTTGAGCCCCAGTTCACGCGCGCGCTGAACTTTGCCAAACAGCAAACCGGCCACCTGACGATCGGCGAAGGCGCCGCGTAAACTATCAATAAGTTGCTGCTGCGCCTGCGATTCGCCCTGCACCATCTCTCTGACCCGATCATACTCTTTCATTTGCAGCAGGCCGTTCAGAGTCGACATCCAGTTCAGGTGCTCATGGCGTAGCGTGCGCAGGCTCTCAACATACTGTTTAATCTGGGTTAACTGCGCGTTCAACGTCGCGATTTCATCTTTGCTGCGAAAACTAATAATAGCGCCCAGCAGCTCCTCGCCGGAACGGATAGCCTCACGATTGGCGATGACGCTCAGGCCATTGAAGTTGGCCATCACGTCCTGGCGTCTTTCTGCGATCTGGCAGGTAAAAAAGTCTGCCGGATTGACGACTTCCGCTATCAGCTTGCCCAGCCACTGACGCCCCGGCGACGGCAGCCCCAACATTTTTCTCGCACTGCGGTTAATCGCGGTGATATGTCCCTCCGGATCAACGGCGATCAGCCCTTCATAAACCGAGCTAAACAACGCCTCCTGCTGGCGTACCACGCGCGCAATCTGTTTCGGCTCCATGCCCAGCATTTGTCGGCGGATATGCGCGGCGAAAAACCAGGAAAGCAGCATTAAGACCACCAGCAACAGGACAAAAACTCCCGCCATCGGTAATAAGAAGTCCAACCGCCAGGAGTCGATTTTACTGACCAGATAGCCAATTGAAACAACGCCGATCACGTTGCCTTCGTTGTCAAAGATAGGCGTTTTGGCGCGCATCGCCATCCCTATTGAGCCCTTACCGGTAATGAAATAACTTTCTCCTCTTTCCAGCGCGCCGGGTTTCGTAAACTGCATGGGATAGCCGATTTTTTCCGGATTCGGATGGTAAAGCCGGATTGAGTGGCGATCGCCTATCACCACATAGTCAAAATCCGTCCCGCGCTGCAGTTTATTCGCAATTATCGCCAGGCGTTTATAGTCCCGGTTTTTTACGGCAGCGATAATGCTGTCGTTAGAAGCAATAATTTTTGCCTGATTCATCGCCATATCACGAACATGGGACGCCAGATAATCTTCGAAACTGGCAGACAAATATTGTGCTAACGCTGCCACGATGAAAACAGAAACCACCAGAATGAGCAGAAAAATACGTAACGGAAACGCGAGTTGCCGAAAAAAAGGAAACAGCTTTTTATTTTTCTGATAGGACATTAAGGTTCCTTATGGGCATTTCTCTTCAGATTTATCGCAAATGTAATAAAAATGTTTTGAGTATCTTGAAGCATATAAAAACCAATCGTTACAGATTCCCCACATTAAATCAATTAAACAACTAAAACCCACCGCCGGAATGGCGATTAAATTAATTAAAAAACTTAAAACCATAAAACACTTAAAAACCATCTAACGCTTTGTGAAATAAATCAAAATTTACCACCAAAATACTCCTTACGATGTATACGTCAGTGAGAAAAAATAAATAACTCGTCATAAAAATACTCCCACTCTGACTGAAAAGAAAAAGTTATCAAGTTGCAACACAGCGCAACATATACAGAAAAGTGGCAACAAGCATATCACTAGGATATTTCTTACTATGTTTGGCAATAATGTATTCACTCGGGTAAAACGCTCTGAAAATAAAAAAATGGCGGAGATCGCTCACTTTCTCAAAGAGAATGATTTAAGCGTCGATACCACTGTAGAAGTGTTTATTACCGTCAGCCGTGATGACCGTCTTATTGCCTGCGGCGGTATTGCCGGAAATATCATTAAATGCGTGGCCATTAGCGAATCAGTACGCGGCGAAGGCTTAGCGTTAACGCTGGCGACGGAATTGATTAATCTCGCCTGGGAACGGCACTGCACCCATCTTTTTATTTATACCAAAACGGAATACGAAGCGCTGTTTAAACAGTGCAGCTTTTCGACGATAGCCAGCGTCCCTGGCGTAATGGTCTTAATGGAAAATAGCGCGACCCGGTTGAAACGGTATGCGGAATCGCTGGCGACATTGCGTCATGAGGGAAAGAAAATTGGCTGTATTGTGATGAACGCCAATCCTTTCACGCACGGCCATCGCTATCTGATCCAACAGGCGGCGGCACAGTGCGACTGGCTGCATCTGTTCCTGGTCAAAGAAGATACGTCACGCTTTCCCTATGAAGACCGACTCGATCTGGTCCTTAAAGGGACTACCGATATCCCGCGCTTAACCGTTCACCGCGGCTCCGAATACATTATCTCTCGGGCGACGTTCCCCTGCTATTTCATTAAAGAGCAGAGCGTCATTAATCACTGTTATACCGAAATCGACCTGAAGATTTTCCGCCAGTATCTGGCGCCCGCGCTTGGCATCACACACCGCTTTGTCGGTACGGAGCCGTTTTGCACCGTTACCGCCCAGTACAACCTTGATATGCGTTTCTGGCTGGAGACGCCAACGCTTCCCGCCCCACCCATTACGCTGGTGGAAATAGAGCGGCTTTGCTTCCAGGAGACGCCGATATCCGCCTCCTGGGTACGCAAGCTGCTGGTTAAACACGATCTCACGGCTATCGCGCCGCTGGTTCCCGACGCCACCCTGCGCTATTTGCAGGGCATGGTCGAACGCCATCCGGGCAGCGCGGCAGCCCGTCAAAAGTCCCCCGTATTAGCAACAGGTGAAAAATGAAAATAAACCAGCTAGCCGTCGCAGGCACGCTTGAGTCCGGCGATGTGATGATACGCATTGCGCCGCTCGATACGCAGGATATTGACCTGCAAATCAACAGTAGCGTTGAAAAACAGTTTGGCGAGGCCATTCGCGCCACCATCCTGGAGGTGCTTTCTCGCTACGACGTGCGCGGCGTACAACTGAACGTCGATGATAAAGGCGCTCTGGACTGCATTTTGCGCGCCCGACTGGAAACGCTACTGGCGCGCGCCAGCGGTATTGCCGCTCTGCCCTGGGAGGATCGCCAATGATTTCCGCCTCTCTGCAACAACGTAAAACCCGCACCCGCCGCAGTATGTTATTCGTACCGGGCGCCAACGCGGCGATGGTGAGCAATTCGTTTATCTACCCGGCCGACGCGCTGATGTTCGACCTGGAAGACTCCGTTGCATTACGCGAAAAAGACGCGGCGCGCCGTCTGGTATATCACGCGCTGCAACACCCGCTTTACCGTGACGTCGAAACTATTGTCCGCGTGAATGCGCTGGACTCCGAATGGGGCGTCAACGATCTGGAAGCGGTCGTGCGCGGCGGCGCGGACGTGGTGCGTTTACCGAAAACCGACACCGCGCAGGACGTCATTGATATCGAAAACGAAATTCTGCGCATTGAAAACGCCTGCGGTCGCGAACCGGGCAGTACCGGCCTGTTAGCCGCCGTGGAATCGCCGCTGGGTATTACCCGCGCGGTAGAAATCGCCCACGCCTCTGAACGGTTGATCGGGATTGCGCTGGGCGCGGAAGACTATGTTCGCAACCTGCGCACCGAACGCTCTCCGGAAGGCACCGAACTGCTGTTCGCCCGCTGCGCCATTTTGCAGGCCGCGCGTTCCGCCGGCATTCAGGCCTTCGATACCGTCTATTCCGACGCCAACAACGAAGCCGGTTTCCTGCAAGAAGCCGCCCACATTAAACAGTTGGGCTTTGACGGTAAGTCACTGATCAACCCCCGCCAGATAGAACTGCTGCACAACCTTTATGCGCCGACGCGTAAAGAGGTCGCCCATGCGCGTCTGGTCGTTGAGGCCGCAGAAGCCGCCGCCCGCGAAGGTCTCGGCGTCGTTTCCCTTAACGGCAAGATGGTCGACAGCCCGGTGATTGAACGCGCCCGTCTGGTGCTCTCCCGTGCAGAACTTTCCGGTATTCGCGAAGAATAAGGCAAAAAAATGACGCAGAAAAATGAATCTCAACGCCAGGATCGCGTAGCCGCCTGGAGCCGTCACGCTGAAAGCGAACTGAGCGCTTACCAAAGTGCGGCAAAATTGGATCTACAAGCGCAAAAACCGCGCGACCACAAACTGTGCGCCAGCCTGGAAGAGGCCATCCGCCGTTCCGGTTTACGCGACGGCATGACGGTCTCTTTTCACCACGCGTTTCGCGGCGGCGATCTAACGATTAACCTGGTGATGGAAACCATCGCGAAGATGGGCTTCAAAAACCTGACCCTGGCCTCCAGTTCGCTGAGCGACTGCCATGCGCCGCTGGTTGAACACATTCGTAACGGGGTGGTCAGCCGCATCTACACGTCAGGCCTGCGCGGCCCGCTGGCGGAAGAAATTTCTCGCGGCCTGCTGGCTGAGCCGGTTCAGATTCACTCCCACGGCGGTCGTGTGCATCTGGTACAAAGCGGCGAACTCAATATTGATGTTGCGTTTCTTGGCGTGCCCTCCTGCGATGAATTCGGTAATGCTAATGGTTATACCGGCAAAGCTTGTTGCGGTTCACTGGGCTACGCGATGGTGGATGCCGACAGCGCGAAGCAAGTCGTGATGCTGACGGAGCAACTGCTGCCGTATCCGCATAACCCGGCAAGCATCGCTCAGGATCAGGTTGATCTGATCGTGCAAATCGAAGAAGTCGGTGATGCAAACAAAATCGGCGCTGGCGCGACCCGCATGACCACTAATCCGCGTGAACTGCTGATCGCCCGCAGCGCGGCGGAAGTCATTGCTCACTCCGGCTACTTCAACGAAGGTTTCTCCCTGCAAACCGGCACCGGCGGCGCATCGCTGGCGGTCACCCGCTTCCTGGAAGACAAAATGCGTAGCCGCAACATTGTGGCTAATTTCGCGCTGGGCGGTATCACCGCCACCATGGTCGACCTGCATGAAAAGGGCTTAATCCGCAAACTACTTGACGTGCAGAGCTTCGATCGTAACGCTGCGCAATCTTTGGCCCGCAACCCGAACCATATCGAAATCAGCGCTAACCAGTACGCCAACTGGGGCTCTAAAGGCGCTTCCGTCGACCGTCTGGACGTGGTGGTACTGAGCGCGCTGGAAGTCGACACCCACTTCAATGTTAACGTGCTGACCGGCTCCGACGGCGTTCTACGCGGCGCGTCCGGCGGTCACTGCGATACCGCCGTCGCGGCGGCGCTGTCCATCATCGTCGCGCCGCTGGTGCGTGGTCGCATCCCAACGCTGGTTGATAACGTCACCACCTGCGTCACACCAGGCTCCAGCGTCGACATTCTGGTCACCGATCACGGTATCGCCGTCAATCCGGCGCGTCCGGAGCTGGCTGAACGCCTGAAAGCAGCGGGAATGAAAGTGGTATCGATTGAGTGGCTGCGCGAACGCGCGCAACTGCTTACCGGTCAGCCCCGCCCTATCGAATTCACCGACCGCGTGATTGCTGTCGTGCGTTATCGCGACGGTTCAGTGATCGATGTGGTGCATCAGGTGAAGGAATAAGCCATGCGCCTGTTTCCTGAACTCGCCACCTGTCACGACGTTTCTATTCCTGAGCTGCTCGCCAGCCGGGATGAGAGACAAGCAAGACAGCGCGCCTGGCTAACGCGCCACGCCACTCCACTGGTCTCCTTTACCGTGGTGGCGCCAGGCCCGATAAAAGACAGCGCGTTAACCCGCCGGATCTTTAATCACGGCGTGACTGCCCTGCACACGCTGGCAGAAGAGTATGGCTGGACTATCCGGGAGCAGGCTGCACTGGTTTCCGCCAGCGGGCCGGAAGGGCTGCTGGCGATTGACGCGCCCGCTCAGGCGCTCAAACAGGCGACCATCGCGCTTGAACAGCGTTATCCACTGGGGCGCCTGTGGGATATCGATGTCCTGACGGCGGAAGGCGAAATACTCTCCCGCCGCCATTTCGCGCTTCCCGCTCGCCGCTGTCTGCTGTGCGGGCAAAGCGCGGCTGAATGCGCGCGGGGTAAAACCCACGCGCTGACTGATTTACTGACTCATATGGAGGCGCTGCTGCATGATGCCGATTCCCGTCAACCCGACTAACGCCTCCATTCAGCCTCAGTCGCTGTATGACGCCTGGGCCGATTTGGCCTGGCGCGCCATGCTGACCGAGGTAAATTTATCGCCAAAACCCGGTCTGGTAGACCGACTAAACTGCGGCGCGCACAAAGATATGGCGCTGGCGGATTTTCACCGCAGCGCGGAGGCGATTCGACACTGGCTGCCGCGCTTTATGGAATATGGCGCCAGCTGCACGCGCCTGCCGCCAGAGTCGGTTCTGGCGGGCCTGCGTCCATTGGGGATGGCCTGTGAAGCCGCGATGTTTCGCGCAACGGCGGGCGTCAATACCCATAAAGGCAGCATTTTCTCGCTGGGGTTACTGTGCGCCGCCATTGGCCGCCTGTATCAGCTACGCCAGCCGATCGCCGCAGAAACACTCTGCGCTACCGCCGCCGATTTTTGCCGCGGCCTGACCACGCGCGAACTGCGCCAGAACAACCTACAGCTCACCGCAGGCCAGCGGCTGTATCAGCAACTGGGATTAACCGGCGCGCGCGGTGAAGCGGAAGCGGGCTATCCGCTGGTCATCCGCCACGCGTTGCCGCACTACCGCGCATTGCTGGCGCAGGGGCGCGATCCGGAACTGGCGCTGCTTGATACCTTACTGCTGCTGATGTCGCTTAACGGCGATACCAACGTCGCGTCGCGCGGCGGGGCGGACGGTCTGCGCTGGTTACAGCAGCAGGCTGCGGTCTTATTACAGCAGGGCGGCATACGGACGCCTGACGATCTCGTTTATCTCCACCGGTTCGATCAGCAATGCATTGAACGCAATCTCAGCCCAGGCGGTAGCGCCGATCTGCTGATCGTGACCTGGTTTTTAGCGCAAATTTCGCAAGTTAATCATTAACACAATTATAGAAAATATCCTTTCCGGAGAGTCATTTATGTCTTTATCCAAAGATAATATATGGAAGTTGTTGGCCCCATTAGTGGTGATGGGCGTCATGTTGCTAATTCCTGTTCCAGATGGTATGCCGCCACAGGCCTGGCACTATTTTGCGGTTTTCGTCGCGATGATTGTCGGTATGATCCTGGAGCCGATCCCGGCGACAGCGATCAGTTTTATCGCCGTAACCATTTGCGTTATCGGCAGCAATTACCTGCTATTTGACGCATCAGAACTAGCCGATCCGGCGTTTAAAGCCAGTAAACAGGCGCTGAAATGGGGGCTTGCCGGTTTCTCCAGCACCACGGTCTGGCTGGTTTTCGGCGCGTTTATTTTCGCGCTGGGCTACGAAGTGACCGGGCTGGGGCGCCGCATTGCGCTGTTTCTGGTAAAATTCATGGGTAAACGCACGCTGACGCTCGGCTATGCGATTGTCATTATCGATATTTTGCTGGCGCCGTTTACTCCCTCCAATACGGCTCGTACCGGCGGGACTGTCTTCCCGGTCATCAAGAACCTGCCGCCGCTGTTTAAATCGTTTCCAAACGATCCTTCCGCACGCCGCATCGGCGGTTATTTGATGTGGATGATGGTGATCAGTACCAGCCTGAGCTCTTCGATGTTTGTCACTGGCGCGGCGCCAAACGTGTTAGGTCTGGAGTTCGTCAGCAAGATCGCCGGCGTCCAGATTAGCTGGCTGCAGTGGTTTCTCAGCTTTCTGCCGGTAGGGATTATTTTACTGATCGTTGCGCCGTGGCTCTCCTATGTGCTTTATAAACCTGAAGTGACCCACAGTGCGGAAGTCGCAGCCTGGGCTGGCGGCGAGTTAAAAAACATGGGGCGTCTGTCCCGCAAAGAGTGGACGCTGATTGGCCTGGTGCTGCTTAGCTTAGGATTGTGGGTTTTTGGTGGAAAAATCATCAACGCCACTGCCGTGGGTCTGCTGGCCGTCTCGCTGATGCTGGCGCTGCATGTTGTGCCGTGGAAAGACATTACGCGCTACAACAGCGCCTGGAACACCCTGGTAAACCTCGCTACGCTGGTGGTCATGGCTAATGGCTTAACCCGCTCCGGCTTTATTGACTGGTTCGCCAATACCATGAGTACGCATCTGGAAGGTTTCTCGCCGGATGCAACCGTCATTGTACTGGTACTGGTGTTCTATTTCGCGCACTACCTGTTCGCCAGCCTTTCCGCTCACACCGCGACCATGCTGCCGGTCATTCTGGCGGTGGGTAAAGGCATTCCGGGCGTTCCGATGGAACAACTGTGTATTCTGCTGGTGCTGTCTATCGGTATCATGGGCTGTCTGACGCCGTATGCCACCGGCCCTGGTGTGATTATCTACGGCTGCGGTTACGTGAAATCCAAAGACTACTGGCGGCTTGGCGCAATCTTTGGCGTTATCTATATCGCGATGCTGTTGCTGGTGGGCTGGCCGATTCTGGCAATGTGGAATTAAACATTACGCCAACGTAGGTTAAAAATGATGCCGTTCAGGTTCACCTGAGCGGCATTTTTTATGATTAAATGGGTAACATTCATAATGTGTATAATTTATCGAATTCATCATGAACACAATATGGCATTACAGTCCGCTGCTGGCTGTCCTCTTAACCCCAATTTTTGCCGCCAACGCCGACGAACTTCAGGCGCAACAGTACGGTGATTTCACTGACTATGTGCTGGCGCTTTCCTGGCAAACCGGTTTTTGTCAAAGCCAGCATGAACGCCGCCATCGGGAACCCGATGAGTGCCGTCTGCAAAAAGAGCCAGCCAACAAAGCAGACTTTCTGACCGTTCACGGCCTGTGGCCTGGATTACCCAAATCTATCGCCGCACGCGGTGTTGACCAGCGACGCTGGCAGCGCTTTGGCTGTGCGACGCGGCCAATCCCGAATCTGCCTGAAGTCAAGGCCAGCCGGAAATGCTCCGCCCCCGCCCCCGGACTTTCGCCTGACATCGCGGCAGCGCTTAAGGAAGTGATGCCCGGCGCGGGGGGGAATTCCTGTCTGGAGCGCTACGAATATGCCAAACATGGCGCCTGTTTCGGGTTTGATCCCAATGCCTATTTCGGCACCATGATACGGCTGGATAAGGCGATAAAAGACAGCGCGCTGGGGCAGTTTCTGGCGGATAATTACGGCAAAACCGTTAGCCGCGCTGAGTTTGATAGCGTCGTCGCACAAATGTGGGGCCAGGATAATGTCAAAGCCGTTAAAGTAAACTGCCATGGCAATCCCGCCTATTTAACAGAGATTCAGTTTTCATTAAAGGCGTCGATGATTAACGCGCCGCTCTCCTCTGCCTCATTCCTGCCGCAGCCGCATCCCGGCAACTGCGGGAAACAGTTTATTATCGATAAAGCCGGTTATTGACGAAGCAGAGGTTTAAAACCGTAGCCACATTTGAGAACACGCCCGAATGTAGACTAAAATTCACTCAGGGCTATGACGTTTGAGGATTTACCCGAATGTGAACTAAATCACTTCAAAGACGGGGTAAGTCTCAGTATCATCATGAGAGTTAAACCCTCGCCGCCAGACGGTGAGGGTTTTCTTTTGGGACCATTTACCTGCACTACTCGCAGTATCGATGACATGGAGTAAGAAATGTCCAGACCCACTATTATCATTAACGACCTTGACGCCGAACGTATTGATCGTCTTCTGGAACAGCCTGCGTATGCGGATCTGCCGATTGCCGACGCGCTCAACGCCGAACTGGATCGCGCGCAAATGTGCTCGCCACAAGAGATGCCGAACGATGTCGTCACCATGAACAGCCGCGTTAAATTCCGCAATTTGAGCGATGGTGAAACACGCGTGCGGACGCTGGTGTACCCCGCCAATATGACGGACAGCAGTACCCAGCTTTCGGTAATGGCGCCCGTCGGCGCGGCGTTGCTGGGACTGCGCGTCGGCGACACCATTCACTGGGAACTGCCGGGCGGCGCCTCCACCCATCTCGAAGTGCTGGAACTCGAATATCAGCCTGAAGCCGCGGGCGACTTCCTGCGTTAAACCATCTGCATAAGCGTTAATGCGTTTACACAGAGGATGCCTGCGCATCCTCTTTCCGTTAGCCCTTTCATTTCTGCCTGCTTCAGACAACGCCGCCTGGCATCGGGTTGACTACTCCCGTCGCCTGTTTCTGCGCCGCTTGTGCCGACGTCGCTCCCGGCACCAGGATAACCTTCCGGCACTCTTCTTCGCGTTTTTCGAAAATTTCGTAGCCGCGCGCCGCCTCTTCAAACGGCATATAGTGCGTGACAATCTCCTCCGGCTTCAGCAACCCTTTTTCAATAAGCGGTAATAGTTCCCCCAGCCACGCGTGAACATGGGTTTGACCCATTTTAAAAGTTAGCCCCTTATCAAAGGCGTCGCCGAATAAAAAGCCGTGAATAAAACCGGCATACACGCCGGGTACGCTGACCACGCCGCCGCGTCTGACCGCCGCGATACATTGTCGCAGCGCTTTGCCGCTGCTGCCTTCCAGTTTAAGGTTCGTCAGCACCGTCTCCGTCATGCTGCCTTTCGCTTCAAAGCCTACGGCATCAATTACCGCGTCCACGCCGCGGTGTCCTGCCGTCTGCTCGATGATTTTTTCCGCCGGATCGTTCTCATCATCGAAGTTGATCGGTATCGCGCCATAACGTTCTTCGGCGAAACGCAAGCGCCAGGCGTGGTGATCAACGACGAAGATCTGCTCCGCGCCCAGCAGTCGCGCACAGGCGATAGTCAGTAATCCTACCGGCCCTGCGCCAAAAACCGCCACGCTGGAACCTTGCTGAATCTGGGCATTTTTTGCCGCCTGCCAGGCGGTAGGCAAAATATCAGAAAGAAACAGCGCCTTATCGTCAGATAACAGCGGCGGCACCTTAAATGGACCAACATTACCTTTTGGCACGCGAACATATTCGGCCTGTCCGCCGGGAACGCCGCCATACAGATGGCTATACCCAAACAGCGCCGCCGGTGGCGGGATCTGTTTTTTATTCATCGCCGCGCCGTGTCCGTCGTTAGTGTTTTCACACGCTGAATATTGCTGTAGCCGACAGAAAAAACAGTCACCACAGGCAATGACAAACGGGATAACGACCCGATCCCCTTTCTGAATATTCTTTACATCATGTCCGGTTTCCACCACTTCGCCCATAAATTCATGGCCGAAAATATCACCATGTTTTACCTGTGGGATCTTGCCGCGATAGAGATGCAAATCAGATCCGCAAATCGCGGTGGCGGTAACACGCAAAATGATATCGTCAGGCTGCTCAATGCCGGGATCGGGTACGTTTTCAACCTTTACGTGATGTGGACCATGATACGTCAATGCTTTCATGCAGCCTCCGGGGTAACGGTGAATGTTACGTTCGACTATAAAAGGGTAGCTATCCCGGAGAGACTGCCGGAAAAACAGGCGGCTTTAGGATTTTTCCTGGAAAATACACGACTTTTTTAACGTCAGGTTGCCGTAATATTTAAAATTGCCAGACAAATAGCAGAAAGAAACATTATTATATGCTTGAATAAATTCAGTATTGATTAACAGGGAGTAACGGGTATGTATAAGACAATCATTATGCCGGTTGATGTTTTTGAAATGGAACTTAGCGATAAAGCCATTCGCCACGCTGAGTTTCTGGCGCAACAGGATGGCGTCATTCATCTGTTGCATGTACTGCCTGGGTCCGCGAGCATGAGTCTGCACCGCTTTGCCGCCGACGTGCGTCGCTTTGAAGAACATTTACAGCATGAGGCGGAAACGCGTCTGCAAACGATGGTGGGACACTTCAGTATCGATCCTTCACGAATTAAAACGCATGTTCGCTTTGGTAGCGTGCGCGATGTCGTCAATGAGATGGGCGAAGAACTGGATGCGGATGTCGTGGTAATCGGTTCGCGTAATCCGTCCATCACGACACACCTGTTGGGGTCTAACGCCTCAAGCGTGGTGCGCCATGCGACGCTGCCAGTATTGGTTGTGCGTTAACCCTGGCGGCTAAAAACTGACACGCCCTGCCAGGTCACGCCTGGCAGGGCTTTTTACTGCATCATCGTTAGTACAAATGCCCGATATTCACAATAGTACTCACCGTGTCGCCAAAAAAGACCAGCCGACTCAGAAATACGCCAACGAATAACAAGACGAACAGGAGTTTCGGGCGCGAATCACCGTGACGGCTGGCGACAAAAGCGAGCGCAAGGCAGACCAGGCTTGCCAGATAAAACGGTGAAGCCAGCCATGAACGCGCCGTCATCTGCATTACCGTTCCCCCGCTTAACCACACCAGCGGCGCCGCGATAAGTACCGCGATACACACCACAATTCCCTGGCGTAACGCAGGAACGGCAGGCCTGAGTTTTAACAGCGGAATCGCCGCGCAACCCATGACCCATACCGTAATAAAAAATAACAGCATGGTAAATCCATTAGCGATAGCCACCATCGCTGGCGCGGCGTAGGTCATTCCCTGCACCGCCACCAGTAACACGCCGAACACGGAGGCGATAAGAGCCATCGCTTTATGTCCCTTTGCCAGGAACGTTACGCCGACCGCTGCGCCAAACAACGTGGCGCCAAGGATTTCCCGACTTAACCAGGCATGTCGCAGGTTAATCAGCGCATTATAAGCGCGATCGGGATGCGCCAGATGCAGAATCGCGGCAATAGACGCCAATGCCAGCACCAGCCCGGTGGCCAACCAATAGAAACGCTGGCCTTCCACTTCACCACGCAGCGTACGCCATGTCAGTACCAAAGCCATCCCGACAGACATCTGGCTTAATACCGTAAAAAACACCAGCGGCAGTTCATATTTTTCCATTACTTGTCCTCCGGCTGCTTAGGCTGGCGCGCCAGAATAAAGCGCGTTCCTGGATTGAGCTGTGGCATATGCGGGAACCCTGGCGGATACTGCACCGCATTATCGGGCACAGGATCGGCATCCAAATCGATAATCGACAAGGCGCCCACCGGACAGGCGTTTACGCACGCCGGATTCATACCGATATCAAGACGCTCGTAGCACATACTGCATTTTTCCGCTTTACGCGTCTCTTCATTAAAACGCGGCGCGCCATAAGGACAGTTACGAATACAGTTTTTACAGCCGATGCAGCGCTCAGGGTTATGCACCACCACGCCATCTTCACGTTTGGTATAGGCTTCGACCGGACAGGCGGCGACGCAGGCCGGATGTTCGCAGTGGTTACAGGCCAGCGAGTAAAACGCCCGCTCTTCATGTGGATAGATGTCTTTATCCAACGGATAAACGTAGCGCCAGAAGCGATCCGGCTCCAGTTGGTTAAAGCTTTTACACGCCATAGCACAGCCGCGGCAGCCGATGCACTTATCGCTATTCACTAAAAACGCACGTCTCATGCTACGGATTCCCCTTTACCGATCAATACAACGTCAGCAAACTGACTGTGGATAGCGGCGCCCGGCGCGCCAGTTTTCATCAGCCCCATATCAGCAGGCGTATCGGCCACGACGTTTTGCACGTTGTACTGCCGTTTCGGGAACCACGCTTCATACATCACCAGAAAATCTTCCGGCACGTTGGTGGTGACTTTTGCCCGCAGCTCAACTTCACCGGTGCCATTGAAAACTTTGACCAGATCGTTCTCGCTGATGCCTTTTTTTTGTGCGGAAGAAGGATGGATATAAACGAACGGTTCCGGGTAGAACACCTGCATCCAGTCCAGGTTGATAAACTGCGAGTGCAGGCCAAACTGCACGTGCGGCGTAAACAGATGGAAAGGCAGTTTGCTCTCGGCTTCCGGTTTGTATTCCGGCAGCGCGGTGTGGCCGTTTTTCTCCGCCAGTTCAGATTTAAATTCATACTTGCCTGACGGCGTTTTGAACTTGCGATCGTACCAGGCGGCTGAACTTGGCAGAATCGCTTTTTTCGGCCCGTCCAGCAGATCGTCCCAGGACGAGATGCCGAACATTTTCGCCATACCGTCGTTGAACTCCTGATCCAGCCAGCGCTTGTGATCGAACTCTTGCGGGAAGGTACAGGAACCCGGCGCCATCTTATTAATGGTGCGCGACAGCATGGTCGCGATTTCGAGATCGCATTTTGCTTCATACATCGGCTTAATCGCCGGCTGATTAATGGAAAGCCAGTAGTGCCAGTAAGAAGCATCCACGTTCCACTCTTCAAACGCGGTGGTAACGGGCAGCACGATATCAGCGTGTTGCACCGTTTCGTTGAAGAACTGATCGGCGCAGACCACCATTTCCAGTTTTTCAAACGCTTTTTTCATCTTGCTGCGATCGAAATCCTGGGCAAACGGGTTTTTACAGGCGACCCACAGCATACGAACCGGCGGATCGTTGGCCTCCAGAATCTCCTGCGCCGTCTGGTTGATATTCAGAGAGCGATCGGAGTACTGCACGGCGTCGCTGCCAGCGGCAGCCCCGAATTCACTGGTGGTGCCCGCCGCTCCCGGTATGCCAATAGCGCCCACCGGCGGCTTCTGCAGCATGGCGTTATAGTTAAAGCCCCAGGTATGCAGATGGCCATAACGCGCGCCGCCGCCTTCGACACCGATGTTGCCGGACATAGCGACAAAGGCATCGATAGCGCGAACGTTGGCGCCGCCGTTGACATGACGCTGCATCCCGTAACCAATCCAGACCGTGGCCGGCTTAACCGCCGTAAACTCCTCTGCCAGCTGGCGAATGACATCCGCAGACAGGCCGCAGATTTCTGATGCCCATTCCACGGTGACGTTATTGCGCAGATAGGCTTCAAATTCCGGATAGCCGTGAGCATCGTTGTTGACAAAATCCTGATCGACCAGCCCCTTATCCACCAGGTGGCGCGCCATCCCCAGCGCCAGCGCGCCGTCTGAGCCTGGCCGTACGCGCAGGTAGAGATCGGCTTTGGCGGCAGTCTGCGACAGCAGCGGATCGATAACGACGACCTTCGCCCCTTTCTCGCGCGCCTGATAGATGTACTTCATGCTGTGCATTGAGCACCAGGCTGGGTTGGCGCCCCAGATAATGATGTATTTCGCTTTCACCATATCTTCCGGGTCGTTACACCACATGTCGCCCATGTCGTAGTTTTGCGCGTCGATACCGGCAGGCCAGCACGGCGTACCGGCAAAACGGGTGGTATAGCCAAGCGAGGACATCATCCCTTCAACGGCATAGTTCAGCACGCCAAACTTACCGGAATATTTGGTCAGCGCCAGACCGAGCATAGAACCGTCTTTTTTCTTAATCTCCAGCATCTTGGCGGCAATGCGCTGCATCGCCTCTTCCCATGAGATGCGACGCCAGTTGCCGCTACCGCGAACGTCCTGCGCCATGGGATATTTAATACGATCGGGGCTATAAACCCGGCGCGGATAGCTTAGCCCTTTGACGCAAGGGGTACCGTGAGTAAATGTTGATTCCGGCGCGCCTTCCACGAAAGTAATGACCCCGTCCTTTACCCACGTCTTGAGGCTACAGGTGTCATAGCAGTTACGCGGACACGCGTTACGATAAATTTTGTACGTTTTAGGGTTAAAGGGAACAGGCGGCTGCGCAAGCGCGCATCGGGAGGTCAGTAATCCTCCGGGTAAAGCCGCAACGGCGCCCAGTGCCACTATCCCCTTTAAAAAAGAACGTCTGTTCAGATGTCCTGTCTCATTACTCATATTGATACTCTCGTTTTAATTCATCAAGCCAATAAAATAAGATGTCCGCCACCGTATATAACGTGGTCGTTTGTGCATGAGTTTTTATTTTTTCGATATATAATGGCACCCACTTTGTTAAATAGTTATTGATATATTGAGTGAGAGTAGATCGGTATTGGGACGTTTGCCGGGTATTAGCCAGTAATAGTGTGGTCAATTCCAGCACGCAGGAAATATGATCGTCAGGAATATTGCTCTCCTGATTAACCGATAATCCCAACGCTGCCATAAACTCCCGTATCTCCAGCGTCGCCTTTCCCATCACCAGCGCATCCTCTTCCAGATACACTGAAGCGAAAGGCGCAGCCAGCAGCTTGCCAGGACCGACGAATAGCGCATTAAAGTCATACTCCGCCTCCAGCCACGCCCGATCGGTAAGGTTTACCGCAGCAGTGGGATTTAATCTCACGTAGGCAGATTTCAGTGAACGACTATCATGAGAATTAAAAAAATCACGCAATGTAAGCCCTGTTTTTTCTAATTCCGCCAGTGATTCATAGATTGAATCCATGAATAAATAACCTCACATACAAATGCAATATAAATCAAGAAAAAAGAATGGGCATGTTAACGGAAGCGCTTAATCTTTCTTTGATAAAAAAACAGAAAAATTCCAGTTAAATCCGTAGAAGACTTTTTTATTGTTTCAAAGTTTAAAAACAGAAGACCGTTGAAATAAAAAACCGTCTGTTATTAACAGACGGTTTCAGAGTATTGATAATGAAGAACGTGTTTTACCCGGCGGCGTTCCCCAAGCATAAACACCGCAGGCCCGAATAGCTTACACTATCGGGCCATTTACGATGGCCAGTTAACTGACCTTGCAGGTGTGCTTACTTCTTTTTATGCGATTTTGGTACGAATCAGATAATCAAAGGCGCTCAACGAGGCTTTCGCCCCTTCGCCTGTGGCGATGATAATCTGTTTGTAAGGAACGGTGGTGCAATCGCCTGCGGCGAAGACGCCCTTAACGCTGGTTTCACATTTGGCGTCAATAATGATCTCGCCCATGCGGTTACGCTCAAGCGCGCCTTCCAGCCAGTGGGTATTCGGCAACAGACCAATCTGCACAAAAATGCCTGCCAGCGCGACGCTATGAATATCGCCGCTGACACGGTCACGATACTCCAGCCCCACCACTTTCGAACCGTCGCCCTTCACTTCTGTCGTTTGCGCATTCAAAATGATATCGACATTTTTCAGGCTACGCACTTTGTCCTGTAGCACCTGATCCGCCTTCATCTCCGGCGCAAACTCCAGCAACGTAACGTGTTCTACAATACCTGCCAGATCGATAGCCGCTTCAACGCCGGAGTTGCCGCCGCCGATGACCGCCACACGCTTCCCTTTAAATAATGGACCGTCGCAGTGCGGACAATAGGTGACGCCTTTGGTGCGATACTGATCCTCGCCCGGCACATTCATATTGCGCCATTTCGCGCCGGTGGCGATGATGATACTGCGCGCTTTCAATACTGCGCCGGACGCCGTTTCAATCTGATGCAGGCCGCCTTCTGTCGCGGCCGGAACCAGTTTACTTGCGCTCTGGCTGTCGATAACGTCAACGTCGTAATCGCTGACATGCGCTTTCAGCGCGCCCGCCAGTTTCTGGCCTTCGGTTTTCGGCACCGAGATATAGTTTTCGATATCCACGGTATCCAGCACCTGACCGCCGAAGCGCTCGCCCATCAGACCGGTACGGATGCCTTTGCGCGCCGAGTAGACCGCCGCCGCCGCGCCCGCCGGGCCGGAGCCGACAATCAGCACGTCATACGCATCGCGTTTGTTCAGCGCTTCCGCCGCGCGTTTTTCTGCGCCAGTATCCACTTTAGCGACAATCTCGGTCAGAGTCATACGTCCCTGGCCGAACTCTTTACCGTTAACAAATACCGCCGGAACACCCATCACGTTACGTTCGGTGATTTCGTTCTGGAAGGTGCCGCCATCAATTGCCGTATGTTTAATACGCGGGTTCAGCACCGCCATCAGGTTCAGCGCCTGCACTACGTCCGGGCAGTTATGGCAGGAGAGTGAATAATAAGTTTCGAATTCAAAATCGCCGTCAATATCGCGAATCTGCTCCAGCAGCGACTGCGCTTCTTTTGACGGATGACCGCCGGTCCACAGCAGCGCCAAAACCAGCGAGGTAAATTCGTGGCCCAGCGGAGAACCGGCAAAGCGCGGCCCCTGCTGAGAACCTGGATTCGTAATCAGGAAAGACGGCTTGCGCACCGGCAGAGTATTGTCTTCTTTAAATGTGACTTTGTCGGACAGCTCGGCGATTTCAGCCAGCAGTTCCTTGATTTCCGCCGATTTAGCGCTGTCATCCAGCGTGGCAATCAGCTCAACAGGTTTGGTCAGTTTCTCAAGGTAAGCCCTGAGCTGGGTTTTCATATTTGTGTCGAGCATTCTTCTTCCCTCTCTGAAAACATCATCATGCAAGCCGACTTCGCGGGACTGCATTAATGCAACTTGCGTCATGGTGCTGAAATGAAATGGGCGCGGGTGCGCCCATGACTGAAACAATTTCCAAAGTATTTCACGTCAGAGTAAGGCGGCTAGCCTGAGAATCCCCGGAAACTTACTGAAGTAAGTGACCGGGATGTGCAGGCGACGCCAACGCAGCTATGGCGTGAAAGACGACGGAAATTTAGATTTTACCGACCAGGTCTAAAGATGGAGCCAGAGTCGCTTCACCTTCTTTCCATTTCGCCGGGCATACTTCGCCTGGGTGAGCGGCAACGTACTGTGCTGCTTTAATTTTACGCAGCAGGTCAGACGCGTCACGGCCGATACCTTCAGCGGTAACTTCGATTGCCTGGATGATACCCTGCGGGTCAACAACAAAGGTCGCACGGTCTGCCAGACCTTCATCTTCACGCATGTTGTCGAAGTTACGGGTCAGGGCGCCAGTCGGGTCGCCGATCATCGCATATTTGATTTTTGCGATAGTTTCAGAGCTGCTGTGCCATGCTTTGTGCGTGAAGTGAGTATCGGTTGAGACGGAATAAACGTCTACGCCCAGCTTCTGCAGTTCTTCGTAATGGTCGGCAACGTCACCCAGTTCAGTCGGGCAAACAAAGGTAAAATCGGCCGGGTAGAAGAAGAAGACGCTCCAGCGGCCTTCGGTATCTTTCTCGGTGACTTCAATGAATTCACCGTTTTTGAACGCCTGGTTTTTGAAAGGTTTGATTTTGGTGTTAATTAAGGACATCTATACTTCCTCCGTGTTTTCGTTGAGGAGTAAGTTAACGAAATTTTGCTGATTCGGCTAATGCGTTTCCATTATCAAATCAATAAGCGTTAACTAACAACCCGATTCGGGCGACATTGTGAACACTGCGCCCTGTCAGCCATCTAAAGTAAAAAGGCCGCCTGACAGGCGGCCCCATTACCTGAACTACCCGTAGGTAACTTCAGAGCCAGTACGACTCGTCTTGCAAATTACAGACGTATTGTCTGCAACTCGAAATCCATAGCGTATATGCTGGCTAAGTGTTGCGCTCTACATTACCTTAACAAAGGCTGTAACAGCGAAAAGGATTACATCACCCCAGCATAGAAAGGGCAATCCCGGCACGCCAGCTCTTACCTATGTCTGTGATAGGCATCATCATTAATACTCTTTTCGCTTTGATCTTAAAAGGAAAAAATATGATTAAACGTACATTGCTGCTTGCTATGCTGCCCATTCTCGCCCACGCGGAAGAACTGCCTGCGCCGGTTAAAGCCATTGAAAAACAGGGCATAACTATCCTGAAATCCTTCGAGGCGCCGGGGGGCATGAAGGGCTATCTCGGAAAGTATCAGGATATGGGCGTCACGATTTACCTGACGCCGGACGGCAAACACGCGATTTCCGGCTATATGTATAATGAAAAAGGTGAAAATCTTAGCAACGCCCTGATAGAAAAAGAGATCTATGCACCGGCCGGACGTGAAATGTGGCAGAAAATGGAAAAAGCGTCATGGATACTCGACGGTAAAAAAGACGCGCCGGTGGTGCTGTATGTCTTCGCCGACCCTTTCTGCCCCTATTGTAAGCAGTTTTGGCAACAAGCTCGCCCGTGGGTCGAATCCGGCAAGGTACAATTACGTACGTTACTGGTCGGGGTGATTAAACCGGAAAGCCCGGCCACAGCCGCAGCGATTTTAGCCGCGAAAGACCCGGCGAAAACCTGGTATGACTATGAAGCCTCCGCAGGAAAGATGAAGCTGGAGGTTCCGGCGTCCATCCCCCCGGCGCAGATGAAAGTCATTAATCAGAATCAGCAGTTAATGGACGATCTTGGCGCTAACGCGACGCCAGCAATCTATTACATGAATAAAGATAAGATTTTGCAACAGGTTGTGGGTTTACCGGAAAAAGCGCAACTGGACGCCATGATGGGGCAGCCTTAACGCAGAAATTAGCAAGGCAGAAGCTTAACCGTACCCCGCCCGATAGCGCTGCGTTTGTCGGGCCAACCTCCTCCTGGCATTAACGAGACGCCAGACCAGCATGTCATCCGGCACAGCCTTTTTAGACTAACGGCGTGATTATAAAAGTGTACGTTATGTCCGCCTTTACTGTGATTATTTACTCGCTAAAATATTCATAACTGTGGTATTTTAGTTTAAATAAACTCTACATTAAGTTTAATAAACATAACTCTGGTAAATTATTGAGATTAAGTCATAATCATGAAAGATACCATGATTATGCCAGGAAGATACTATGGCTAACCTTTACGACCTTAAAAAATTTGATCTTAACTTGTTGGTTATATTTGAATGTATCTATCAACATTTAAGCATTAGCAAAGCAGCAGAAACACTCTATATTACACCTTCTGCCGTAAGCCAGTCATTGCAACGCCTGCGCACGCAATTCAACGACCCTCTATTTATTCGTTCAGGTAAAGGAATTACGCCTACCGTAACAGGCATTAATTTACATTATCATTTAGAAAATAACCTTAACAGCCTGGAACAAACTATTAATATAATGAATCAGTCCAGCCTGAAGAAAAAGTTTATTATCTACAGCCCACAGCTGTTGATCACCCAATATGTGATGAAATTAGTTAAATATATCCGCAAAGATCCACAGGTTGAAATTGAACATCACGACATTTTGACCACTGACGAACAGCCTGAAGATCTGCTTGCCTACCGCAAAGCAGATGTTGTGGTTTCATCGGCCCCACTGAATAATCGTTCTATTGTTTGTTCTCACTTTAATAGGATGGAATGTATCCTTGTTTGCAGTGAAAACCATCCCCGACTAGGCGACACCGCCACTATCGACGAAATTCTACAAGAGTCATTTACGCAACTCGTCGCCCGGGCAAGCGGTATAAAAGAGTATCATTCACTTATAGATGATGTGCTGGGGGAAAGAATAATTGGTTTCAGAAGCAAATCGCTGATGACCATCGCCAACGCCATCAGCTCCACGGAGCTTATTGGTTTTTTACCAGAATCACTTGTTGACTATTACTCTTCCTCTATCAAACTTAAAAAAGTCACTACACCTTTTACCATTGCTCCCATACAGCTCTATCTTATGTATAATAGAGCTTCGCTGAATAATAGTGGATTTGCTGAGCTCATTGAGCACATCACAAAAAAGCATTAATAAGAAGGTCAGATAACAGGTGTTAATATAAATTCAATGTATATATTTATGGGATATATTTATTTTACAAATATAATAAAGCATTGCAAGTTCATCTAATCCGCTTATCCTTTATGTTAATTATTTCGAATATACTGTAGTTAACACATCGGAGACTATCCAGAGATGTCGGTTTATAAAGTTCCACTTGAGCAAAATGTTCTGGAAGCGGCTCAAGAGCGTATAATGTGGACCCTGGAAACCTTACCCCGGGTCTGCGTCTCATTTTCTGGTGGTAAAGATTCAGGACTTATGTTGCACCTGACGGCAACGTTGGCGCGCAAAATGAATAAAAAGATCCATGTTCTCTTCATTGACTGGGAAGCGCAATTCTCCTGTACCATCGCCTATATTGAATCGTTACGTGAATACTACGCGGACGTTATTGAGCGTTTTTATTGGGTCGCATTACCCTTAACCACACAAAATTCCCTTTCACAATACCAGCCGGAGTGGCAGTGTTGGCAGCCGGGTACCGACTGGGTACGACAACCGCCAGAAGATGCGATTACCGATCCGGCCTTTTTTTCCTTTTATCAACAAGGCATGACCTTTGAACAGTTCGTTCGCGATTTTGCCGACTGGTTTTCAGAAAAACGTCCTGCCGCTATGCTGGTCGGTATTCGTTCCGACGAATCCTATAACCGATTTGCCGCTATCGCTAACTCGCATAAGCTGCGCTTTGCCGACGATAAGCCCTGGACCACGTTAGCCCCTAAGGGGCACACCTGGTATATCTATCCCATCTATGACTGGAAAACCGCAGATATCTGGACCTGGTTCGCCAAAACAGGTAAACCATGTAACCCTTTGTATAATTTGATGTATCAGGCTGGAGTACCGCCCCGTTACATGCGTATTTGCGAACCGTTCGGCCCGGAACAACGACAGGGGTTATGGCTGTATCATGTTATCGAACCTGAGCGCTGGGCGGCCATGTGCGCCAGAGTCAGCGGCGCACTCAGCGGAGGAATATACGCCGGACAAGACAGCCATTTTTACGGCCACCGGAAAATTTTAAAACCCGATCACCTTAACTGGGAAGAGTACGCGCTGCTCCTGCTACACAGTATGCCTGAAGTCACTGCCGAACATTACCGTAATAAAATCGCCGTTTATTTGCAGTGGTATAAGAAAAAAGGCATGAACACCATTCCACAGACGCAGCATGGCGATATCGGATCGCGGGATATTCCGTCATGGCGACGGATCTGCAAAGTATTACTGAACAATGATTACTGGTGCCGGGCGCTGTCATTCAGTCCGACAAAACCTAAGAATTACCAGCGTTATAACGAACGTATGAAAGCTAAACGCCAGGAATGGGGGATCTTATGCAACACCGACTCACAACCGAAATAACTCACTTTCTCTCTGAACTGCCTGAAGAGGAGAGGATCGCCGCCATTAATGAATTTAGAATGGCGATACATAGCGTTAGTCCTTTTCGCGATGAGCCTGTCGATTGTGTCCTGTGGGTGAAAAACGATCATATTTCGCCTAATGACTACAACCCGAATAACGTTGCGCCGCCGGAGAAAAAACTGCTGCTTAAATCGATTGAACAAGATGGGTTTACTCAGCCGATCGTGGTGGTAAAGGCCGATGCCGAGGAGTACGAGATTGTGGACGGTTTTCACCGTCATGAGCTGGGCAAAGGAAAAGCGGCCCTGAAAAGGCGTCTGAAAGGCTACCTGCCGATAACGTGTCTGGACAGAGAACGTCACGAACGCATGGCGGCAACCATTCGGCATAACCGCGCGCGCGGGCGTCACCAGATCCACGCCATGTCAGAAATCGTGCGCGAACTTTCTCTGCTAGGCTGGGACGAGAGCAAAATCGGCCAGGAGTTAGGTATGGACGCCGATGAAGTCCTGCGCCTGAAACAGATCAACGGCCTGCAGGAGCTTTTTGCAGACCGTCGATTCTCCAGAGCGTGGACGGTTAAATAACTACAGTTTACACAGGCGCTCTGCGGCGGCCAACAGCGTTGATTCCTGTTTAGCGAAACATAAACGTATAAGCTGATGCGGGAAAGGGGCGGCGCAAAAGACAGAAAGCGGAATAGCGGCGACACCGACTTCTTCGGTTAGCCACTGACAAAACTCAACGTCATTTAGCGTCGACACTGCGCTGTAATCGATTAACAGAAAATAGGTACCTTCACAGGGCAGCACTTTTAATCGGCTTTGCGCCAGCGCGTTAACCAGCACATCGCGTTTTTTCCGGTAAAAATCGGGTAACGCGCGATAGTGTTCCGGCGCGGCGCGCAGCATATCCGCCAGCGCCAGTTGCGCCGGCGTATTGACGCAAAACGTCAGGTACTGGTGAACTTTGCGTATTTCGGCGCTAATGGCCGCAGGCGCAACGCAGTAACCAATCTTCCATCCCGTCATATGAAAGGTTTTACCAAACGATGAAACGGCAACCGCCCGCTCTCGTAACTGAGGGTGCGCCAATACGCTGGCATGACCTTCGACGGCAAAACAAATATGTTCGTACACTTCATCGCTTAATACATAAATTTCCCGCTCGCCGATAGCCTGCCACAGCGCCTCGATATCCTCCTGACGCCAGACGGTAGCGGTGGGATTATGCGGCGTATTGAGGATCACCAGCCGCGTGCGCTCGCTAAGCAACGCCGAAAACGCCTGCCAGTCGACGCGAAAATGCGGCGGCGTAAGCGCTATGCGTTTTAACACGCCGCCGGAAAGCGCCACGGCCGGGGCATAGCTGTCGTAACTGGGATCGAAACAGATAACCTCATCCCCTGCCCGCACCAGCGCGGTAATCGCCGCATACAGCGCCTCTGTCGCGCCCGCCGTGACGGTGATATCACTGACGTCATCGGGTCGATAACCATATATTTCCGCCGTTTTATCGGCTATGGCCTCCCGCAGCGCCTGCGCGCCCGTCATCGGCGCATATTGATTCGCGCCCTGCGCGACATGATAAGCCAACCGCTCGTGCAAATAACGAGGACCATCAAAATCAGGGAAGCCTTGCGATAAATTTATTGCCTGATGTTTCTGCGCCAGCGCGCTCATTTGCGTAAAAATCGTGGTGCCAAGATTGGGCAATTTGCTTTTTGGAATCAGTGGGTTATTTCTCATTATCTTCATACCCGCCAGTGATGTGGTTATTGACACACTATCACAGGGTGTTAGTATTTGGCAATCAAGACGTTTAGATGTCTAAATATAATAACAGCGGTGAGAAGCCCCTAAGGACAACACAACATGAACCACACTGAAATCCGCGTCGTTACCGGCCCGGCGAATTATTTTTCCCATGCCGGAAGCCTCGGAAGACTGACAGACTTTTTCACGCCGGAACAGCTTTCCCACGCCGTTTGGGTGTACGGCGAACGCGCGATTGCCGCCGCCCGGCCTTACCTGCCGGAAGCGTTTGAACGTGCTGGCGCAAAACATCTGCAGTTTACCGGCCATTGTAGCGAACGCCATGTTGCCCAACTGGCGCACGCCTGCAACGACGATCGTCAGGTGGTGATAGGCGTCGGCGGCGGCGCGCTGCTCGATACCGCCAAAGCGCTCGCCCGCCGTCTGGCGCTGCCGTTTGTCGCTATCCCGACCATCGCGGCGACCTGCGCCGCCTGGACACCGCTTTCCGTCTGGTATAACGACGCGGGACAGGCGTTACAGTTCGAAATTTTTGATGATGCCAATTTTCTGGTGCTGGTCGAACCGCGCATTATTCTGCAGGCGCCCGATGACTATCTGTTAGCTGGCATTGGCGATACGCTGGCGAAATGGTATGAAGCCGTTGTGCTTGCGCCGCAGCCTGAAACGTTGCCATTGACCGTAAGACTGGGCATTAACAGCGCGTGCGCTATTCGCGATCTCCTGCTGGACAGCAGCGAACAAGCATTAGCGGATAAACAGCAGCGTCGGCTGACCCAGGCATTTTGCGACGTGGTGGATGCGATTATCGCTGGCGGCGGTATGGTCGGCGGCCTAGGGGAACGCTATACCCGTGTCGCCGCCGCCCATGCGGTACACAACGGTCTGACCGTCCTGCCGCAAACGGAAAAATTCCTGCACGGAACGAAAGTGGCTTATGGCATTCTGGTGCAAAGCGCGCTACTGGGACAAGATGACGTGCTGGCGCAATTGATTACAGCGTACCGGCGATTTCATCTGCCGGCCCGGCTTAGCGAACTGGACGTGGATATTCATAACACCGCCGAGATCGATAGGGTAATCGCGCATACCCTGCGCCCGGTCGAATCCATCCACTATTTACCGGTGACGTTAACGCCAGACACCCTGCGTGCGGCGTTTGAAAAAGTTGAATTTTTCAGAATATAGCCTGGTGGCGTTGCGCTTATCAGACCTGGCAACCATCAGCAGCAACGCGCGCCGCCTTTTCCACCATAGCGCGCATCCTGCCGCTCGCGGAAAAATTCTTCATAGGTCATCGGCGTCTGATCCGGATGCGTTATGCGCATATGCTCAACATAGTTGTCGTAGTCTGGCACGCCAATCATCATTTTTGCGGCCTGTCCCAGATATTTTCCGGCTTTCGAAAGCGTATCGAACATCGTTGTCACCTGTCATTCAAATGCCCTCTCCTTATTCTGGAGAGGGCTATTGATGAAAAAAGATTAGTGCGCGCCTTTCGCCTGCGTCACGATCTCATCCACATTTTCCGGCATCGGCTCATACGGCGTTTCATTCGCCGTCGGTTTATCAATCTTCAGAGCGGCCAGCGCCGTCTTAATAGAGAAGACCGCCAGCACCACGACCACCACCATAAAGAAGATGGTTAGCCCGGCATCCAGACGGTTATTGAATACCAACTGCGCGAGCTGCGATTCGGTGTATTGCGGCGGAATATTGCCGCTGTCGATCATCGCCTGGAACTTATTGGCAATGGCCAGGAAGCCGATTTTCGCATCC
Organism: Salmonella sp. 2020_1395; assembly: GCF_043848115.1. Classification (NCBI taxonomy): domain Bacteria; kingdom Pseudomonadati; phylum Pseudomonadota; class Gammaproteobacteria; order Enterobacterales; family Enterobacteriaceae; genus Salmonella; species Salmonella sp. 2020_1395. The sequence continues at coordinate 75,919 of NZ_JBCMFH010000003.1, forward strand.
GGACTAAACGCTTTCTGCCAGCCCGCCGTCAGCGTACAAATCAGCAGCCAGGCCGTTGGCACCAGCGCGACCCACGCATAACGCTGACGCTTCATTTTGAACAGTACCACGGCGCAAAGCATCAGCGCCATCCCCGCCAGCATCTGGTTAGCGATGCCAAACAGCGGCCACAGGGTGTTAATACCGCCCAACGGATCGACCACGCCCTGATGGAGGAAATACCCCCACGCCAGCACGCACAATGCCGTAGCAAGCAGGTTCGCTGGCAGCGAATCGGTACGTTTCAGCCCTGGCGACACTACGCCCAACAAATCCTGCAACATAAAGCGCGCCGCACGGGTACCCGCATCCACCGCCGTCAGAATAAACAGCGCTTCAAACAGAATGGCGAAGTGATACCAGAACGCCACATCCATCATGCCGCCCAACGCGCCATGTAAAATGTAGGCCATCCCTACCGCCAGCGTTGGCGCTCCGCCTGCGCGGGAGATAATGGATTGTTCGCCGACTTCATTGGCAATCTGGTGTAACGTATCCGGCGTGATAGCGAAACCCCAACTACTGACCACCTGCGCGGCAGAAGCCACGACATCCGCTGTCCCCGCTGGCGCCAGTACCGCCATCGGGCTATTCATCGCAAAGTAAACGCCCGGATCGATAATACAGGCCGAGACCAGCGCCATAATGGCGACGAAAGATTCCATTAACATCCCGCCGTAGCCGATAAAGCAGGCCTGGCCTTCGTTGGCCAACATCTTCGGCGTCGTGCCGGAGGAGATGAGCGCATGGAAACCGGAGACCGCGCCGCAGGCGATGGTAATAAACAGGAACGGGAACAGGTCGCCCGTCCAGACCGGCCCGGTACCATCAACAAATTTGGTCAGCGCTGGCATAGTCAGCGTCGGACGCATGATCAGAATCCCGACCGCCAGACCGACAATCGTACCAATTTTCAGGAAGGTAGAGAGGTAATCACGCGGCGCGAGCAGCAGCCAGACCGGCAGTACCGCCGCGACAAAACCATAACCCACCAGCATCCAGGTAAGCTGCACGCCAGTAAAATCAAAGTACGGCGCCCAGGTTGGGCTTGCCGCCACCCATCCGCCGGAAATAATAGCGAAAATAAGAAATACCAGCCCAATGACCGACACCTCGCCGATGCGCCCCGGACGCAGATAACGCAGGTAGATGCCCATAAAAATCGCCAGTGGAATAGTGAACGCGACAGTGTACGTTCCCCACGGGCTATGGGTCAGCGCTTTCACCACGATCATCGCCAGGACGGCCAGAATGATCACCATGATCATAAAGCAGGCCACCAGCGCGATCACCCCTGCCGTCGCGCCCATCTCCTCTTTAACCAGCTCGCCAAGCGAACGCCCATCACGCCGGGTCGAGACGAACAGCACCATAAAGTCCTGCACCGCTCCCGCCAGCACAACGCCCGCCAGCAGCCAGATCATCCCCGGCAGATAGCCCATCTGCGCCGCCAGTACCGGCCCGACCAGCGGACCTGCGCCAGCAATGGCCGCAAAATGGTGACCGAACAGCACTTTTTTATCGGTCGGGACATAATCCAGACCATCATTATGACGTACCGCGGGCGTCATACGCGTTGGGTCAACCGCCAGCACTTTTTTGGCGATATAGAGCCCATAAAAACGATACGCAATAAGATAGACACAGACCGACGCCACCACGATCCATAGCGCGTTGATCTGTTCCCCACGATTTAACGCAATATAGCCCAGGGCAAACGCACCCAATACTGAGAGCGCTGTCCAGACGAGGTATTTCCCTGATTTATTCATAGTTGTTGTCCGTTTGGGTGTTCCAGAGAGATGTTACATTTTGTTTCTATAACACCTTTACCGTAATTAACAACACAACAACATGATAAAACCGGATCGTTACCCATTTTTTACATTACAGTGTTAACCAGATCACTTCCTTTCTTCGTTAATGCTGCAATTGCATTTTACTTTGCCAGAACTATCCCATTACCGCCGTTCCCAGGCGACAGGTGCAGCAGCGCCTCCCCTGCTCGTCAAAGAGCGTAATTTCCCAGCTTTGATTCTGCCGCCCCAGATGCAGCGGCAGGCAAACGCCGCGTACTTTCCCCTGCGAGATGGCGCGGTGGTGAGTGGCGTTTAACTCGGTCCCGACCACGCACTGCCCGTCGCGGGTCATCAGATAACCCGCCATTGATCCTAACGTCTCCGCCAGCGCTGCCGATGCGCCGCCGTGTAGCAGACCAAACGGTTGATGAGTGCGGGCATCGACAGGCATTTCCGCCTCCAGCACGTCATCGCCCAGACGGGTGTAAACAATGCCCAGATGCGCCACCAGCGTGTTCTGACTGGTAGCGTTCAATTCATCCAGCGTTAAGTGCCGTTTCCAGATCATCGTCAGGCTCCCAATGTTGAACCGCCGTCCACCACGATATCCTGCAAGGTAATGTGGCTGGCCAGATCGGAGGCAAGAAACAAAATGGTATTGGCTATCTCCTGCGGACGGGCGATTTTACCGAGCGGTATGCCGAGCTTAAACTGTTCGCCGAAACCGCGAATGCGCTGCTGTTCGGCATCTTCACTCACCCATAACGTGCGCTGCATATCGGTGTCGGTCGAGCCCGGCGACACCACATTACAGCGTACCCCGCAGCCCGCCAGCTCCAGCCCTACGGTTAGCGCCAGGCTTTTCAGCGCCGCTTTAGAGGCGCCGTAAGCGCTCATACCGATACGCGGCGTATGCGCCGCATCTGAGGCTACGGTGACAATCGCCCCTCCCTGCTGACGGCGAAACTGCGCCATCGTCTGCGAAAACAGGTTAAATGCCCCGCCCACATTGACCGCAAACGTCTGCTGCCAGTCGTCGACACTAAGCGCATCGGTCGCTCCCATACGCAAAATACCGGCGGCGTTGACCAGCACATCCAGCCGCGGCGTTTTTTGCAACACACGCTGGCACACCTGCGCGACCTGTGCGGCATCCGCCACATCCATGACTTTGGTAGCAAAGGGATAATTCTCTTGCGTAAATTCGCGATCGAAGCCGATCACCCGCGCCCCGGCGTCAACAAACGCCAGCGCCGTCGCGTAACCGATCCCTTTCCCCGCCCCGGTCACCCATACCGTTTTGTCTGAAAAATCAATACAGGGCATTACTCTACCCCGCGAGAAAGCAGCGCCCACCAGGCGTCAATGGTCGGGTTTTTCGCCAGCATCACGAAGTCGATATCGCCGTGTACTTTACGCCAGCGCGCCGCCAGCCCCATCATGAGTACTGAATCCAGGCCATAATCAATCAGGTTTTCATCGTCCAGCGGCTCGTCGGTCTCATCCAGCAACGGCAGAATCAACGCCCGCAGCGCCGCTTTACTGGCAGGAACCGGCGTCGGCAGCAGCGACTCGGTCATGACGACGCGACCGGAACGCCCCGCCACATAGTTCAGCGCCATCAGATGCTCTTCCCGGCTGAAATCCGCCAGCGCATCCGCCACCATAAACGGCTTAATGTCGCGCATAAACGCATCGGTAGCGGTGGTCATACAGCCAATATGCGCATACACGCCGGTAATGATGAGCTGATTACGTCCGGTATCTTTTAACATCTGTTCCAGCGGCGAGCGGTGAAACGCGCTATAGCGCCACTTCACCAGCACCGTATCCGCCTCATCCGGCGTTAAGGCTTCTACCACCTTCTGCTGTTCCGGAGAGCGCGTCAGTCCCGGCCCCCACATATCATTGAGTAACGCGCGATCTTCATCGCTTTGCTCTTTCGGCTGAGCGGTGTAATAGACCGGGATATGATGTTCCTTACAGTACTGGCGCAGAGCGGCGATATTGGCAATTACCTGGTCCATCATTGGGCAGTTGCGGCCCCAAAAGCTGACAAAGTAATCCTGCATATCGTGGATGAGCAGCGCAGCGCGCTCCGGCTCAAATGCCCAGTTCACTTTGTTGGTCGGGATATCCAGTGCGGTGGGCAGCGCGTAAGACTGTAGTTTCGGAATGGCCATCTCTCTTTCTCCTTCAGAGCGGTGAACGTGACGCCAACCGCTGGCGTAATTGTTTTTTATCGACTTTACCAACCGGCGTCAGTGGCAGTGACGCAACGCACTCCACGCGATCCGGTAATTTAAATTCCGCCACGCCCTGCTCTCGCAGGAAACGGCGTACCTGTACCGCTCGCAGCGGCTCTTTTACCACCAGATATGCGCAACTTTTTTCCCCCAGCAGTTCATCTTCCATGCTGACCAGCGCCGCATGGATCACCGCCGGGTGGCGCAGTAACAGGTTTTCTATCTCTTCGGCGGCTATCTTCTCGCCGCCCCGATTGATCTGATCTTTTTCACGCCCGTGAACGGTGATGTAGCCGTCTTGATCAATGGAGATCAGATCGCCGGAACAGTAAAAACCGTTGGCGTCAAAGGCGCTGGCATTGTGTTGCGGACTGTTGAAATAGCCGCGAAAAGTATAGGGGCCGCGCGTCATCAGACGACCAATCTCGCCCGGCGGCAGTGGATTCCCGTCGGCATCCGCCACCCACACTTCGTCGTCCGGACACATGGGTCTTCCCTGGGTATTGATAATCCGTTCCGGACTATCGTCCAGCCGGGTATAATTCACTAACCCTTCCGCCATGCCGAAGACCTGCTGCAACTGACAGCCAATTTCAGCCGGAATACGGGCGGCCAGCGTCGCAGAAAGCCGCGCGCCGCCGACCTGCAATAACCTTAATGACGCCAGCGGCGCATTGCCGCCCCACTCCTGGATAGCCTGTAGCCATAGACTGACCGCGGGCGGCACCAGCGCCGTGGCATTAATCTGGTGTTTTTCGATCAGCGGGAAACAGAGCGTGGCGCTGGGATCGGTCGCCAGCACTACCGTTCCTTTGGCAAGAAAGACGCCCAGCGCGCCCGGCGAACTCATGGCGTAGTTATGCGCGGCGGGAATCGCGCACAGAAAACGCGTCTCCTCGTTGAAACCGCAAATCTCATTGCTGCGGCGCACGCTGTAGTAATAGTCGTTATGGGTACGGGGAATAAGCTTTGGCGTGCCGGTAGTACCGCCGGAAAGCTGAAAGTAGGCCACTTCGTCAGCAGGTGATGGCGTGGCGGTGAAATCTTCCGCCGCCTGCCGCATCGCCGCGTCCAGGCTGTGATCGCCGTCGTCGTTACGCAATAACACCACCCGCACAGAGCGGTGTTCAGCCACAAACGTGTTGAGAAAGTCCTCGCCGGCGAACAGCGTATGTTGGCGATCGGCAATCACCAGCGTCGGCGCGATCTGCATCGCATAGGCGTTAAGTTCGGTACGTTGATGGCTAAACAGCGCCAGAACAGGCGCTACGCCAAGCTTCAACAGGGCGAAAAAGGTGATATACAGTTCCGGTACATTCCCCAGTTGCACCAGAGCGGTTTCGCCAGGTTTGATGCCCTGACGGCGTAAATAGCAGGCCAGATTATCTGCGGCCTGGTTGAGCTGGCGATAGCTGAATGCGCGCTCGCCTTCAATGACCGCTGTCTTGTCGCTGTCAGCGTGGCGGGTCAGAATATCGGTCAAAGGTACGTCTTGCCAGTAGCCTTTTTCACGATAACGGCGGGCAAATTCATCCGGCCAACGGGTGAAAGGTATACGCATCATCGTTCCTTAATGCAGTCCAAAAACGTTCAACATCGTAGAGAGTTTGACGCCAGTTTCCCGCCACTCGCCGACTGGCGAAGAGGCAGGGACAATCCCGGCGCCGGCGAACAGGCGCACCTGATTACCGTGCAATTTCGCGCAACGAATCGTTACTACCCACTCGCCGTTTCCTTCGGCGTCGCACCAGCCGACAATGCCGCCAAACAGTTCACGATCGAACGGTTCCAGTTCAGCAATCAGCTTTTTCGCGACCTGATGGGGGAAACCGCTTAACGCAGGGGTTGGATGCAGCAGACAGGCCAGCGTCAGCGCGTTTTCTCCGGCGTTGGCCTTGCCCTCAAACGGCGTACCGAGATGCCATAGCGTCGGCGTGGTGATCAACTGCGGAGAGGAAGGTAATTGCAGTTCCGTGCTGCGATCGCGCAGGATCTGCTTCATCGCCTGCGTCACCAGCTCATGTTCATGCCGATCTTTTTGTGAAGCCAGCAGTCGGTTTCCCGCCTCGCGATCCAGAACGTCATCCGGCTGTCGGCGTGCCGAGCCTGCTAACGGCAGCGAACTAAACCGCTCGCCCTCTTTGCGTAGCAGCAATTCGGGGCTGGCGCCCAGCAGAACGCCGCCATCCGCCAGCGGCACATGGAAGTTGTAACTAACTGGATTCTGCGCAACCAGCCGCTCCAGCAATGCTCCGCTATCCACCGCCACATCAGTGGTGATATCTATTAGCCGGGAAAGCACCACTTTATCGACGTCTGGCGTGGCGGTCAGCATAGCCGCGCGTGCGACCATCGCTTCAAAAGCATCCTGCTCCGGAATCGCCTTTCGCGCCGTCACCGTCAGCGGCTGATGGTCAGTAAAATAACGCGCCGTGCGCTGCTTTTGCTGGCGAGAAAAGGACTGCCACGCCATCGGGATAAATAGCGACGACGGCTGACGGGTATCAAAGGGGATCGCCCCCACCAGGATAGGGTTGGCGATGCCCTGCGATTTGGCCTCGGCAAACTGCTGGCGCAATTTCTGCTGGAAAGGGCTATCCGGCGAATCGCCGGCAACCGCAGGCTCGGTATAACGGGCGAAGCACCCGGAAGTGGTAAAACTGCGATACGGCGACATGAAGAAAAAGCGATCGGGAGCAAGCGTTGCCATTGTCTCCTGAGCGTCCTCGGCCAGTGACATATCCATATCATCCTCCAATGATAAAGGCTTATATACACTTCATCTTTCAAGCTGCCTCTTTGTTGGCTGCGATCAGAAACCCCGGTCACACAGTTATCTATGCTCGCGGGGATTTCTTCCCTTGCCGTTGCGATGCTTCTTGAATGATTTTGTGTATAATAATGATTATTATTTCTATTTTTAGTGCGCTAACCTAAGAGTAAAACGTCGCTCTGTCAACTCTGGTCATGAGTTAAATGGCACTAAGGCTTGCATCTCGCTGCCGCTGACATGAAAATGAGAAGCATTAACTTTATTAATAACAGGACGCTATTGTGAGACTCCCCGCCTTTTATCGTTGGCTGCTTTTAGTGGTTGGTTTATCAATTTCAGGAATATCCTTAGCCCAGGACGCCGGTTGGCCCCGGCAAATTCAGGACAGCCGCGGCGTTCATACTCTGGACCACAAACCCGCGCGTATCGTCTCTACCAGCGTGACGTTGACAGGCTCGCTGCTGGCGATTGATGCGCCCGTCGTCGCCAGCGGAGCCACTACGCCGAATAACCGCTTTGCCGACGATCAAGGGTTTATGCGCCAGTGGAGCGACGTAGCAAAGGCTCGCCATGTCGCCCGGCTGTACATCGGCGAACCGAATGCCGAAACGGTCGCCGCGCAAATGCCGGATCTCATTTTGATTAGCGCCACCGGCGGCGACTCCGCGCTGGCGCTTTACGATCAGCTCTCCGCTATCGCGCCGACGCTCGTCATCAATTATGACGATAAAAGCTGGCAGAGTTTGCTCACGCAGCTTGGCGAGATCACCGGTCAGGAGAAACAGGCCGCCGCGCGAATAGCGGAATTTGAGGCGCAACTGACGACGGTTAAACAGCGAATCGCCCTGCCGCCGCAGCCGGTTAGCGCGCTGGTGTATACCCCTGCCGCGCATAGCGCCAATCTGTGGACGCCAGAATCAGCACAAGGCAAGCTATTGACGCAGTTAGGCTTTACGCTGGCGACATTGCCCCGAGGGCTGCAAACCAGCAAAAGCCAGGGTAAGCGCCACGATATCATTCAGCTTGGCGGTGAAAATCTGGCCGCCGGGTTAAACGGCGAATCTCTTTTCCTGTTTGCCGGCGACAACAAAGATGTCGCGGCCCTTTACGCCAATCCGCTGCTGGCGCACCTGCCAGCGGTGCAAAATAAGCGCGTCTATGCCCTGGGTACGGAGACGTTCCGTCTGGATTATTACAGCGCAATATTGTTGCTTAACCGGCTTGCCGCCCTGTTTTAGCCTTATCGGAGTCTTATCCGACTGACCAGACCGATTTGGTCAGTCGGATAAACGCCCCTTCATCAGCCAGCATCGCTAACCGGCGGCGTCTGGCGAAAACGGCGTAGCTCGCCCAGCACTAACAGCAGCAACAAACCGATAATCACCAGCCCGAATCCACTCACGCTCGCGGAAGCGACCGGCGTCATCATTGCGCCAAGACCGCCTAACAGCGCCGCGCCGATAGCGTCTCCCGTGACGTTTTGCGCGGTCCACAGGCCGTTCATTCGCCCCAGCATATTTTCCGGCGTCTGGGTTTGCAGCAGAGTGTATTGTAATAACGAACTGATGGCGCTAAGCCAGCCAAATAGCGCCAGACAGATAACACCTGCGATCCAGACCGGCATGATGGCGAACAGCCCCACCGCCAGAAAAGAACCGACTGTCGAAACCAGCATAATGAGCCCCGGACGAACGCTATGCGCCAGTTGTCCGCTGGTCAGCGCGCCAATGGCCGCCCCCAGCGGAATTGCCGCATACAGCAAACCGATTTGCGCCGCCGACATCTGCCAGCTCATCGCCAGCGCCGGATAGAGGACGCGTACCGCGCTTGCCATCGTCACCAGACCGCCAAGCAGCGCAATACCGCCGATAAGCGGACTGGCGAGCAAAAAACGAAATGCCGCCAGTAACGCGATAAATGGATTTTCCCGCGGCTGCGGAGGGACAGGCAGTCGCGGCAGCGTCAGTAACGGCAATAGCGTAATAAACGTCCCGGCGGCCGCCAGCCCATAGTTCCAGGCTACGCCGCCGCTGGCAAGCAATATGCCCCCCAACATCGGGGAAATAACCGATCCCAGACGTACCGTCAGCATGGTAATCGCGCCGGCCTGCATCAGATTTTCTCTTCCGACCAGCGCTGGCGTCGCCGCCAGTAACGCGGTCACGCCCAGAGACGCGAAAAAGCCGTCCCACAGGCCAAGGAGATATATCGCCAGCAATGACGGTTCCGGCAGCAGCGAATTCACGCACAGGCCAATAAAGCCAATACCGCAAGTACCGCGCGCCAGCAGAATCACCTTTTTGCGTTCGTAGCGATCGGCCAGTACGCCACCCACCATTAAGCCAATAAACATGGCGCCGCCGGTTAACGTTACCGACAGCCCTACCTGCCAGGTGGAGTGCGTCATCATTTGGATCTGTACCGGAACCGCCACGCCAAGCAGCCCCAGCGAGACAATAGAGATAAAACGGGCCAGAAATACTGCGCGAAATGCAGGGTGCGTCTTCAACAGGCTGAGATTGAGCAGCCAGGATTGTCGATTCATTACAACGCCTTAATGCGAGTTTTTTTAAATATCCATTCAATGGCTGCACATGCTAACATAACCAAATAAGATAGATAACGATAATTACTATCATTATCAGGGAAGTTACTATGTCATGCTCGTTTTCCGTGACGCGCGCGTTTGCCGTGCCCGGATTGTTGTTATTACTGAGTCTCGCCGCGGTTTTAAGCCTGGTCATTGGCGCGAAACCGCTGCCCGCCGCCGCCGTGCTGGAGGCGTTCACCGGCGTTTGCCAAAGCGCCGATTGCACCATCGTCCTGGATGCGCGTCTGCCGCGTACGCTGGCCGGATTACTGGCGGGCGGCGCGTTGGGTCTCGCCGGGGCGCTCATGCAAACACTCACTCGCAACCCGCTCGCCGACCCGGGGATTCTGGGCGTTAACAACGGCGCCAGCTTCGCCATTGTACTGGGCGCGGCGCTGTTTGGTTTCTCCACGCCGCTGGAACAGCTTTTCATGGCATTTAGCGGCGCGCTTATCGCATCGCTGATTGTCGCCTTTACCGGTAGTCAGGGCGGCGGCCAGTTAAGCCCGGTCCGCCTGACACTGGCGGGCGTGGCGCTTGGCGCGGTACTGGAAGGACTGACCAGCGGCATCGCGCTGTTAAATCCAGAGGTCTATGACCAGCTTCGCTTCTGGCAGGCGGGATCGCTGGATATTCGCAGCCTGCAAACGTTGAAAGTCGCGCTCGCACCCGTGGTTATCGCTGGGATCGTGGCGCTATTTCTGAGCCGTGCGCTGAACAGCCTGAGCCTCGGCAGCGATACCGCGACGGCGCTGGGGAGTAAAGTGGCGCGCACCCAACTTATCGGTTTACTGGCGATTACCGTCTTGTGCGGCAGCGCAACGGCGCTGGTCGGCCCTATCGCCTTTATTGGTCTGATGATGCCGCATATGGCGCGTTGGCTGGTGGGCGCAGACCACCGCTGGTCGCTGCCAGTGACGCTACTGGCAACCCCTGCTCTGCTGCTTTTTGCCGATATTATTGGTCGTCTGTTGGTGCCGGGCGAACTCCGCGTATCGGTTGTCAGTGCGTTTATCGGCGCGCCGGTACTTATCTTTCTGGTACGCCGTAAATCGAACGGAGGCGGCCTGTGATGTTTCTTTCTCGTCGGCTTATCGTAAGTTGCCTGCTTCTGGCGGCTGGCTGCTTCGCCATTGGCTTATGGAGCCTGCAAAGCGGCGCCGTGCCTCTTGAGACCGGGCAGATTATTGCCGCGCTGCTGGGCGACGCGCCGCGTAACATCACCCTTGTCGTAACCGAATGGCGACTACCGCGCGTATTAATGGCGTTGCTGATTGGCGCTGCGCTTGGCGTCAGTGGCGCGATTTTTCAGTCGCTGATGCGTAACCCGCTAGGCAGCCCTGATGTGATGGGCTTTAATACCGGCGCCTGGAGCGGCGTACTGGTCGCAATGGTCCTGTTTGGCCAGCATCTTACCGCGATCGCGCTGGCGGCAATGGCGGGCGGTATCGTCACGTCATTGATTGTCTGGCTGCTCGCCTGGCGTAACGGGATTGAAACTTTCCGGCTGATTATCATCGGTATCGGCATCCGCGCGATGTTAGTCGCCTTTAATACCTGGCTTCTGTTGCAGGCGTCGCTGGAAACGGCGCTCACCGCCGGCTTATGGAACGCCGGGTCGCTCAACGGTCTGACATGGGCAAAAACCTGGCCTTCGGCGCCGCTGATTATTGTGATGCTGACAGGCGCCGCGCTACTGGTGCGTCGTATGCGGCTGCTGGAGATGGGCGATGACAGCGCCTGCGCGCTGGGTGTTAGCGTGGAGCGGTCACGCCTGATGCTGATGCTGGTGGCGGTGTCGCTCACCGCTGCGGCAACGGCACTGGCTGGCCCCATCTCGTTTATTGCCCTTGTCGCGCCGCACATCGCCCGCCGTCTTAGCGGCACAGCGCGCTGGGGATTAACCCAGTCGGCGCTGTGCGGCGCGTTGTTACTACTGGCCGCCGATGCGTGCGCGCAGCAACTGTTTATGCCTTATCAGCTTCCAGTGGGCGTGGTCACCGTCAGCCTCGGCGGTATTTACCTTATCGTCTTGTTAATTCAGGAGTCCCGCAAAAAATGACCGAATCCGTAGCCCGTTTGCGCGGCGACCAGTTAACGCTGGGTTATGGCAGCTATACCGTCGCAAAAAACCTTAATGTTTCGATTCCGGACGGCCATTTTACCGCCATCATCGGCCCTAACGGCTGCGGCAAGTCAACGTTGCTACGCACGCTAAGCCGTCTGATGACGCCTGTTGACGGCCATGTCTGGCTGGATGGCGAACAAATACAGCGTTACGCCAGTAAAGAGGTGGCGCGGCGCATCGGATTGCTGGCGCAAAACGCCACTACGCCGGGCGATATCACCGTACAAGAGCTGGTCGCCAGAGGGCGTTATCCGCATCAGCCGTTATTTACCCGCTGGCGCAAGGAAGATGCCGACGCCGTCGCCAGTGCCATGCGTGCAACAGGTATCACCTCACTGGCGACGCAAAGCGTAGATACTCTGTCCGGCGGCCAACGTCAGCGGGCGTGGATAGCCATGGTGCTGGCACAGGAAACGTCCATCATGCTGCTGGATGAGCCGACAACGTGGCTGGATATTAGCCATCAAATTGATTTGCTGGAGTTGTTAAGCGATCTCAACCGCGAAAAAGGTTATACGCTCGCCGCCGTCCTGCACGACCTGAATCAGGCCTGCCGATACGCCACGCATTTGATTGCATTACGCGAAGGTAATATTGTCGCACAGGGCGCGCCGAAAGAGATTGTTACCGCAGAGCTTATCGAAAAAATCTATGGGCTGCGCTGTATGATTATCGACGATCCGGTTGCCGGTACGCCGCTGGTGGTACCGCTGGGACGGCGATAGTCGTTCACACAGATGACAAAGCCGGATATCGCTATCCGGCTTTTCGGGTAAATCAGACTAACCGTTCATCTATCGCCAGCGCGTTTTCCATTTTACGCGAGACCATCGCGTGACGCAGTAATACGCCGCCGCAGGCCATCATACCGCCAATCAACGCCGCCAGGATAATAATGACCGCTTTACCCGGGCCATCTTTTTTCACTGGCAGAGACGGCGACAGTTGATATTTAAACGGGGTAAACTTCACGTCACTCACATTCATTGCCGCCAGTTGTTCAACATGGTATTGACGGTTACGCAAATCACCGTCGATCTCGGCCACGTCCGTTACCCCTTTTTCAATTTCCAGTTTGCGGGAAATACCATCCGCGCCGAGAGAAATAGAAAAATCCGGATCATCTTTTACCGCCTGACCATTGCTGTAAACCGGTCTCTTAATACCGGCGGCGTTGGCGATTTCCAGCGAATAATGAAGACGTTGAATATTGGCATCAAGCTGATTTTTGAGACGCACCCGATCCATCGCCAGCTTTTCCTGCTCATAGCGGGTTTTGATTTCCAGCTGGTTACGAATATTTTCCAGCGTCTCTTTCACGACGATATCAGAGATGTACTGAATATAGCCAGCCAGCACTTTTTGCGCTTCTTCCCGCGTCGGCGCGGTAAAACTCAGCGTCCACGACGTAAATAACGACGTTTCATTTTTCTTGCCGACATTACTGTCCACCGCTTTCATTTTTTCGCTCAGCACGACAATCGCCCGGTGAAGATCCTGCTCTTCTATTTGCGCGCCTTTTAATTGATCCATGACATACGGAGAAGAACGAAGATATTCTTCCAGCAGCGAGGGCGAGCTAAACTTTTTAATAAACAGATTAAATACGCTGGCCCGATCAACGCTTACCTCCATATCCAACACGCGCAGCGCGGTCAACGTTCTCTCCAGCCCCTGCCACTGTACCGACTCCGCCGGTGTGACAATCGCCTGGCTGGTCCATTTTTGCGGCAGCAGAAAGGACAGAAGCAACCCCACGCACGCAAAGGCGAAAACGGTAGCAAGAATACGACGTTTCGCCTGCCATAACACCTCTATAAGGCTAAACAAATCGATTTCATGACTGTTGGCGGGCGGCAGTGAGTAACCTGCAAATGACTGATTTTTTTCTTGTTTTACATTAAGAGATGGCATGCAGTATGACCTGAAAACTTTATCCAATGAAAGAACACATTCCTGTCAGAGATTCTAACAGCAAGTCAGAATTATCCGAAACAATCTTTACGCGTCAGTGCCCGAAAAGCTAAATATTCGGAATTAAACTTGCCTGTAGCATGTATCACTTATGTTAAAAGAATTAATAGTTGCAATAAAAAAACCCATAATAATTAGTAATTATTATGGGTTTCAGGATTTAATTTGTTAAAGGCAGAAACAACGCCCGTTATTTATTAATAAGTTCGCTGATGATGGGCCCGATAGTTTCAAAAGCGGAGGGAGAAATAATATCTACATGCGCGCACGGCTGGCGATAAATAGCCAAAGACGCTATCCACGGCGACCAGCTCTGTTCAGGCGATACGCCTTCCGGCACCGTTTTATCCGCCACAAAGAGCGTAGCATGTCCATCAAACGGTACGCTATGCGCCGTCGTCAGCAAACGGACGGCATCCGCATAATTGCCTTCAATGGCGGTAAATAAGGCTTCGGAGGCATTTCCCTGCTGCGCGGCGACAAACGCAGCGCGTTCACGTTCAATTTCCGCCAATACGTCCGGATTGAGGCCATTCGCCTCTTTTTCCCGCCAGTTTTGTGTTTCCGGCGGCCAGGTGTCCAGTAACCCCAAAAACGCCACCGTTTCGCCGCGCGCGCGCAACCGGGCGGCGATCCCTTGCGCCAGCGTCCCGCCCAGCGAATAGCCTAATAAATAATAAGGGCCATGCGGCTGCCGGGCGAGCAATGTCGCCAGATGATGTTCACATACCTCATCAAGAGTGGTTGCGGTTTGCATAGGGCCAGCGGGGCGCGGCGACTGAATCCCCATAATCGACCACGACGGGCTGAGATAGCGTGATAATACGCTAAATTGCCAGGCGAACCCCGACGCCGGATGGAAACAAAATAACGTTGGACCATCGCTTTCACGCAGCGGCAACAGCGGCCCGAACCCCAGATTGCGCGAGCGTTCGTCATCGTCAGTATCGAGCAGCTTACTTAACTGCGCCACGTCAGACGCCACCATCACCTGCCCCGGCGTCACCTGGCGGTTAAACGTCTGACTTAGCTGCGCGGCCAGTTTCATCGCCAGCAGCGAATGTCCGCCCAGCGCAAAGAAATCACTTTCAACGTCGTTAATCTCACAGCCCAGCAGGCGGGAAAACGCCGCGGCGACAGCAATCTCCGTTGCGGACTGCGGCGCACGCCCTTTCACGCGCGGCGTCAGGTCCGGCAGCGGCAGGGCTTTACGATCCAGCTTGCCATTAGCGCTAAGCGGCAAACCGGCAAGTTGCAACAACACAACCGGCACCATATGCGCGGGAAGTTTTTGGCGTAATTTTTCCTGCAGCGCCGGTAAATCCAGCGGCAAACCGGAGTGCGACACCAGATAGCCGACCAGTTGCCGGGCATCCCCGCCCGTCGCCGCCGCCTGATTAAAGACGCAGGCATGTGCTACCGCCTGTTCAACATCCGGCAGCGTTTGCATGACGCGGTCAATCTCGCCCAGTTCAATACGTTGACCCCGAATTTTGAGCTGATCGTCGCTGCGCCCCAGGTACTCCACCGCGCCGGAATCCAGCCAGCGCGCCACATCTCCGGTACGGTACATCCGTTCGCCTGGCGCAAAAGGATCGGCGATAAAACGGCTGGCGGTAAGATCCGGACGCCCCAGATAGCCCTGCGCCAGTTGGATACCGGTAAGATAGAGATCGCCAGCCACGCCCGGCGGCACCGGCTGCATATGCGCATCGAGAATACGTAAACCGGTATTCCAGACGGGATAACCAATCGGGATGCTGTTGCCGTCAACAGCCGCCAGCTCATCGCCACAGGCCGGATACCAGCTCACATCCACCGCGGCCTCCGTTGGCCCGTATAGATTGTGTAGCGGCGCATTGGTTAACGTCTCCCATTCGCGGCACAGCGCCGTCGGCAGGGCCTCGCCGCTACAGAAAACGCGCTTTAAGGAAGCGCAGCTTTTCCCAGCCGACGCTGGCGTGAGCGAGGCAATAAAGGCCGCCAGCATCGACGGCACAAAATGAGTGGTCGTGACGCCGTATTGCGCAAAGAACCGTTGCATCGCGAGCGGGTCGCGGTGCGCTTCCGGTTCAGCCATCACCAGTTTCGCCCCGGCGATAAACGGCCAGAAAAACTCCCATACTGAGACGTCAAAACTGCACGGCGTTTTTTGCGCTACTACATCATCCGCCGTCAACGGATAGTGATCCTGCATCCACAGCAGTCGGTTGACTATCGCCGTTTGTCCCACCATCACCCCTTTCGGCCTGCCCGTCGAGCCAGAGGTGAAAATGATGTAAGCGGTATGATGCGGTAACGACAGCCCCAGCGGAGTGGCGTTACTGACCGGTAGCGGTTGGCTATAACACAAATATTCCATCCCCGGAATATCGTGAAAGCGCGCCAGCTGCGCCTGAGTCGTAATTAAAAGTTTCGGCTGCGCATCTTCCAGCATCATTCGCAGCCGATCGTCAGGATAACCGGTATCCAGCGGCAGCCAGGCGGCGCCCGCCTCGACAATGCCATGCAGCGCTAAGGTCAGGAAAACCGACCGCGGCAACGCCACCGCTACGCTATCGCCAGGCTGAACGCCGCGTTCCCGCAGCGCGTACGCCAGCGCCACAACCTGTTCACGCATTTCACGGTAGGTAAAATGATAGTGCGCATCTGCCAACGCGGAAGCCTCTGGCGTTTTTTGCGCCTGCTGCGCCACCAAATCGCTAAGCGTGGCGGCGGGAATCGTTACCGCCGTATTATTAAGGTGTGTTAATTGCGTTTGTTCTTCCGCCAGCAGCATTTGCGCATCGCCGCAGCACAGCGCCGGGTTATCCGCAAACTGCGTGATAAGCGCCATCAATCGTAAGGCATGGCGGGAGAGCGTGGCATCATCGTAACGCTGTGCATTCGCCAGCAATTCAATATCCAGACCGCCGTTTTCATCCGGAAAAAGCGCCAGTTCAAGATCGTTAACCGGCCCCGTCGCCAGGGTATGAGTTTGCGCCTGTATGCCAGGAAGATCCAGATAATAATCAAACATTTTTATGTTAAGCACCGGGCCAAATAGCGGCGTCTCCCCTGCGGCTCGCCCGCTATCGCGTACAATCTGTTCGGCGTCGTAACGCTGGTGGCGGCGCATCTTCTTTAACTGCGCCGCAAGACGCTTCGCCAGCGTTGGCAGATCTTCCGTCGCATAAAGGTTAACCGCCAGCGGCAACACGTTAAGGACAGGCCCGGTCGCCGTTAACGCCGCTGAGCCCATCCGCCGCATAAAGATAAATCCGGCGGCATAATCCATTCGCCCGCATAATCGTCCCAGCCACAACGTCACCAGCGCCAGGGCAAGATCCGCTCGCGGTATCTCAGGCATGTGCGCCGCCAGTTGGCGAAACGCCCCCGCCGGCGCGCTCAATTTCATACGCAGAACATCCGCGCTCGCCGACCGCCCCGGCAACGGCGCGGCAGAAATTGACGCCGGCGGCGGCAGCTCGCGGCGCTGCTGCGCCCAGAAGGCGCCGTCACGCTGCCAGGCCTTGCTCTGGTGATAGCGCTGATATTCCTCGACCACATCCGCAAAGGGGGTAAAAGGCGACTCCGGCGTAGGGGCGTCGCTCTGCCAGGCGCGATAAATCGCCGCAATCTGGCGGGTTATCGCCGGGAAGCTAAAGCCATCCACCAGCAAATGGTGATAGCGCTGATACCAATACCAGCGGGTATCATCAATGCGGATTAACTGGTGAAACGCCAGCGGCTTACCGCTATCTGCGCGCAGGTTTTGCCGTAAATCCGCCTGCATTAACGCCAGCGCCGCGTGATGCGGATCGGGATGGTCGCGTAAATCGGCAATCGGGGGCTCGCTGAAGGTGTGCTCAGGATCTATCCATTGCCAGACCTCGCCGTTCTCTTCGGTAAAACGCATCCGTAGCGTATCCGCCTGTTGCATCCCTACCGCTACCGCTTTTGCCAGCAAGGGGGCATCCAGCTCGCCATTCAGTTCCACGTAGTGCGCCACGCTCCAGGCGGAGGGTAAATCAGAGAGTTTTTCTGCCATCCAGATCCCCGGCTGGGCGGCGACTAACGGTAAACGCTGCGTCATTTCGCCTCCTGCTTATCGGCATAATGCGCCGGATTCAGTGTTGTCCAGCGCGTATTAAGCCACTGCTGGCACGCGTCCTGCGATTGCGGTTCGCATACCACGTCCCAGCCTGCGGGAAGCGCGCACGCCGCTGGCCAAAGGCTGAATTGACGCTGCGCATTTTGCAGGATGTAAAACTGTCCCTGCGGATTATCGAAGGGATTACTGAATTCCATACTCAACTCCTGTCATGGACATGTGCCCGGTTAAAGCGTGTCGATAAGCGGCTGCCAAAGCAGCATCAGCCCTTGCGTTAGCCCGCCGCGCCAGCAAAGCGCATCGTGTCCGCCGTCAACCTGACGCCAGAAAATGGACTGCTGCGAGGTGTTCAGTTGGGCATAAAGCGCCTGATTTGCCTGAAACACGATCGGCTCACGCACGCCGGCTTCCAGTACGATACGCAGTCCGCGCGCGCACAATGCGCCGGTTTTCAGCCGGGTAATGACTTCCCCCTCCGGCGGGGTGATGCGATGGGGCCACCAGAACGATCCTGACTGGCTCAGTACACAGCCAAAACGCGTCGGCCAGTTCAGGCCGGCATACAGCGCCGACAGGCCGCCAAAACTCTGTCCGGCGACCACCGTTCGCCCGGCATCATCGCTAAAAGGCGTCACGGCTCTGACTTGCGGCAACAGTTCCTGCTGCACCGCCAGCCAGAAGTCGGTATTGCAGGGCAACTCCTGGCTGCGGTGGCGAGTATCAATCGCGTCAATCAGCAGATAGACGGCACCGGGAAGCAGGCGTTGATGAGTCAGCGAGGCGAGCGCGGGCCAGACGGGCATATTTTCCGCCCAGAATTGACCGTCCAGCAGAATAGCCAACGGTCTTTCCTCCGGCGCCTCGTCTCCGGTCGTCAATATCCATACGCGGCGGGAGTTACCCAGACGTTCGCTATGCCACTGCATCATCAAAGGCGGCGAGTACGGCATTTCAGGACGATCCCATCCCGGCTGAAGGGGCGCATCCGGCATTTCCAGCGCTGAAACCGCATGACCACGTCCTCCCCGCCAGCTTTGCGAATTAAGCGGGTCGGCAATCGCCTGCGGTAATAGCTGTCGCCAGCCTTCACGCAGTGCGTTCCGATCGGGCGTTTCGCCCGGCGCAAAAGCGGCAAAAACGTCATCGCGTTCGGTAGGAATAAAACAGTAGCTGCCGCGCCAGTTAGCGCTAAGCGCCGTGCTCCAGCGCCAGACATCCGTTCCGGCAATACGCTCCATCGTCTGAGGCTGCGCGTTTTGATGATGATCGGTTACGCCAGTGATGTAGACCCAGACACGCCGTATCGGGGAGTGTGTTTCGTTTCCCTGCGGGTCGCGCCACCAAAAAGTGACCCGATAATTTCCGTCTTTTTCCCGTATCCATTCCGGCCCGGTTTTCGTCCTCCACCAGGCCTCACTTCCCGTTGCCAGCGCCTCTTTCATTATAACCCTGTGTTTATTATGAATTTTGTATATAAAAGGTGAAATATATTGATAATATTATTGATAACTATTTGCATTTGCAATAGCGTATTGTCGCGCTATGGGACGCGCGAACACAATTTCACCACCCGGCCAATGCCTTTGACGGGCGCTTTGGCTTATGTGGCTAAAGAAAAGCAGGATATACAATGAACAAGAAGATTCATTCCCTGACCTTACTGGTCAATTTAGGGATTTACGGGGCCGCTCTGCCCGTGATGGCGGAAGACAAAACCGATAGCGCTGCGCTCACCAATGAAGACACCATCGTGGTGACCGCTGCCCAGCAAAACCTACAGGCGCCAGGCGTATCCACCATCACCGCCGATGAGATCCGCAAAAATCCGCCCGCGCGCGACGTGTCAGAAATCATCCGCACCATGCCAGGCGTAAACCTGACCGGCAACTCCACCAGCGGTCAGCGCGGGAATAACCGCCAAATCGATATTCGCGGCATGGGGCCGGAAAACACCCTCATCCTGATAGACGGTAAACCCGTCACCAGCCGTAACTCGGTGCGCCTGGGCTGGCGCGGCGAACGCGATACCCGCGGCGATACCGCGTGGGTGCCGCCGGAGATGATCGAACGCATTGAAGTGCTGCGTGGCCCTGCCGCCGCACGCTACGGTAACGGCGCGGCGGGTGGCGTGGTCAATATCATTACCAAAAAAGGCGGTAGCGAGTGGCACGGTTCCTGGAATACCTATTTCAACGCGCCGGAACATAAAGACGAAGGCGCGACCAAACGCACTAACTTTAGCCTGAACGGCCCGCTGGGCGGGGATTTCAGCTTCCGTCTGTATGGCAACCTCGACAAAACGCAGGCGGATGCGCGTAATATTAACCAGGGGCATCAGTCTGAACGTACCGGGAGTTACGCCGACACGCTACCGGCAGGACGCGAGGGGGTCATTAACAAAGATATCAACGGCGTGGTTCGTTGGGATTTTGCTCCGCTTCAGTCTCTGGAACTGGAGGCCGGTTACAGTCGCCAGGGCAACCTCTATGCCGGCGATACTCAGAACACCAATACGAACCAGCTGGTGAAAGATAATTACGGAAAAGAGACGAACCGCCTCTATCGGCAGAACTACTCTCTGACCTGGAACGGCGGCTGGGATAATGGCGTAACCACCAGTAACTGGGTGCAATACGAACATACCCGTAACTCCCGGATGCCGGAAGGCCTGGCAGGCGGCACCGAAGGAATTTTCGATCCCAAAGCATCGCAAAAATATGCCGATGCCGATTTGAATGACGTCACCCTACACAGCGAAGTGAGCCTTCCTTTCGATCTGCTGGTAAATCAAAACCTGACGCTGGGTACCGAATGGGCCCAACAGCGTATGAAAGACGAGCTCTCCAACTCGCAAACCTTTATGGGGGGAAATATCCCGGGTTACAGCAGTACCAATCGTAGCCCCTATTCAAAAGCGGAAATTTTCTCTCTGTTTGCTGAAAACAACATGGAACTGACCGATAGCACCATGCTGACGCCGGGGCTACGTTTCGATCATCACAGTATTGTGGGGGATAACTGGAGCCCATCGCTGAACCTGTCGCAAGGTCTGGGGGATGACTTTACCCTGAAAATGGGAATCGCCCGCGCTTATAAAGCCCCGAGTCTGTACCAGACTAACCCAAACTATATTTTGTACAGTAAAGGTCAGGGTTGCTACGCGACTGGCGCGGGTACCGGCATCGGCTGCTATATGATGGGTAACGATGATCTGAAAGCCGAAACCAGCATCAATAAAGAGATCGGTCTGGAATTTAAACGCGATGGCTGGCTGGCCGGCATCACCTGGTTCCGCAATGATTACCGCAATAAGATTGAAGCGGGTACGGTGCCGTTGCAGCGTATCAACAACGGCAAAACGGATGTTTATCAGTGGGAGAACGTGCCGAAAGCGGTCGTTGAAGGTCTGGAAGGCACGTTAAACGTACCGGTTAGCGACACCGTCAACTGGACGAATAACGTTACGTATATGCTGCAGAGTAAAAACAAAGAGACCGGCGAACGCCTGTCGATTATTCCACAGTACACGCTTAACTCAACCCTGAGCTGGCAGGTACGTCAGGACGTTTCTCTGCAATCGACCTTCACCTGGTACGGCAAACAAGAGCCAAAGAAATATGATTATCAGGGTAACCCCGTTACCGGAACAGATAAGCAAGCGGTCAGCCCATACAGTATTGTTGGCCTGAGCGCGACCTGGGACGTGACCAAAAATGTCAGCCTGACCGGTGGCGTGGATAACCTCTTTGACAAACGTCTGTGGCGTGAAGGTAACGCGCAAACCGTCAGGGATACGCAAACTGGCGCTTATATGGCGGGCGCTGGCGCGTACACCTATAACGAACCGGGACGTACGTGGTATATGAGCATTAATACCCATTTCTGATGGCAACCTTCCCTCCCTCATTCGGGGAGGGAATTAGCAAAAAACGATGCTGACATCTCATTTTCCCCTTCCCTTTGCCGGACACAGGCTGCATATCGTCGACTTTGATGCGAGCAGCTTTCACGAACACGACCTGTTATGGCTGCCTCATCACGATCGGCTCCGGTCTGCCGGACACAAGCGTAAAGCTGAACATCTGGCAGGCCGCATCGCCGCCGTTCATGCGCTACGCGAGATGGGCGTCAGGACAGTGCCCGGTATTGGCGACAAGCGACAGCCGCTATGGCCGGACGGCCTATTTGGCAGCATCAGCCACTGTGCGTCAACGGCGCTGGCCGTCATATCCCGACAACGTATCGGCATTGATATAGAAAAAATCATGAGTCAGCACACGGCGACAGAGCTGGCGCCGTCCATTATCGATAGCGATGAGCGCCAAATTCTCCAGGCGAGCACGCTCCCTTTTCCGCTTGCCCTGACGCTGGCTTTCTCCGCCAAAGAGAGCGTTTATAAAGCCTTTTCAGACCGCGTCACGCTCCCGGGATTCAATAGCGCAAAAGTTACCTCGCTTACCGCCACGCACATCTCGTTACATCTGCTGCCAGCCTTTGCCGCCACGATGGCTGAACGTACCGTCCGTACAGAATGGTTTCAACGTGGCAATAGCGTTATTACTCTTGTTTCTGCAATAACGCGCTTTCCCCACGACAGGAGCGCTCCCGCTTCTATACTTAGCGCAATCCCCCGATAAATGAGATCGCTATGGCGCTGAATGATTTTCACGTTTCTGAACCTTATACGCTTGGTATTGAGCTGGAGATGCAGGTGATCAATCCACCTGGCTACGATTTAAGTCAGGACTCTTCTACGCTGATCGATGCCGTTAAGCCCCAACTTACTGCGGGAGAAATTAAGCACGATATCACCGAAAGTATGCTGGAGATGGCCACGGGCGTCTGCCGCGATATTGACCAGGCGGCGGCCCAACTTTCTGCCATGCAGCACGTTATTTTACAGGCGGCGTCGGAACACCATCTCGGCATTTGCGGCGGCGGTACGCACCCTTTTCAAAAATGGCAGCGTCAGGAGGTCTGTGATAATGAGCGCTATCAACGCACGCTGGAAAATTTCGGCTACTTAATTCAACAGGCGACGGTTTTCGGCCAGCATGTCCACGTCGGCTGCGCGAACGGCGACGATGCGATTTATCTTTTACACGGGCTGTCGCATTTTGTGCCGCACTTTATTGCGCTCTCCGCCGCGTCCCCCTATATGCAAGGATCTGACACCCGTTTTGCCTGCGCGCGCCTGAATATTTTTTCCGCTTTTCCCGATAACGGTCCCATGCCGTGGGTCAGTAACTGGCAAGAGTTTGCCGGACTATTTCGCCGTCTGTCTTACACCACGATGATCGACAGCATCAAAGATTTGCACTGGGATATCCGCCCAAGCCCGGCCTTTGGCACGGTAGAAGTTCGGGTGATGGATACGCCGCTCACCCTTGATCATGCCATCAATATGGCAGGGTTGATTCAGGCGACCGCGCACTGGCTGCTGACCGAGCGTCCCTTTAAACCGCAGGAACAAGACTATCTGTTATATAAATTCAACCGTTTTCAGGCTTGCCGCTATGGTCTGGAGGGCGTGCTAACCGATGTCTATACCGGCGACCGCCGTCGCCTGGCAGATGATACGCTGCGTCTGCTGGACAACGTTACCCCCTCTGCGCGCAAGCTGGGCGCCGACAGCGCCATTGACGCGCTACGTCTGCAGGTGAAAAAAGGTGGTAACGAAGCGCAATATATGCGGGAGTTTATTGCCGACGGCGGATCGCTGATAGGTCTGGTACAAAAACATTGTGAAATCTGGACGGGACAATAGACAGCATATTTGCCTTACCAGGCGATATCCCGGACAATGGCGTTTTAACTTACGTTTAACAAAGCCATGAAACACCCGCTTGAATCATTGATGACCGCTGCCGGTATTTTGCTGATGGCGTTGCTCTCCAGCCTGCTGCTGCCCGCCCCTTCGCTCGGCCTTGCGCTGGCGCAAAAACTGGTCGGGATCTTTCATCTTATGGATCTCAACCAGCTTTATACTTTGTTGTTTTGTTTATGGTTTCTGTTGCTCGGCGCGCTGGAATATTATGTTATTCGCTTTATCTGGCGGCGCTGGTTTTCGCTGGCCGATTAAACATTTCAATGCGTACGGCCATGCTTTTCTTTACGATAAGCGCCTGGCGGCAGGTTGAACGTGCGGGTAAAAATGCGCGTAAAGGTTTGCTGCGAATCAAAACCATACTTGAGACAAATATCATACACCTTCTGGTCGGTGTCGCGCAGGTCGCGCGCCGCCAGTTTTAGCTTCCGTTCACGCACGTAGCGCCCCAGACTCTCCCCTTTGTACTGCATAAAAAGGCGCTGCAGGTGCCACTTGGAATACCCCGCATGACGGGCAATATCATCAATACGTAACGGCTGATTCAAATTATCATCAATCCACTCGACAATCGTGTCGATAACCTGAGCGGAAATGGTCATCGTGCTCTCCCCTCTATCAAACTCGTCAGCGGCTCCCGCACCGCACATTTACGGCAACAGCAATAAGCATAGTAATAACCACATAAATTGTGAGACGGCTTATCGCATGGCCTGCAATATGCTTTTCTACCACTTCATGCGGCAGCTCTTGATTATGAGTGAGTAAGCACTCATTATAAAAAGCAAAGATACGCCGTCAAGGTACTTTTCAAAGGTTGACATTCACCGTTGCGACGCGACAACGGGCATGATTCAATCATGTTTTTCCAGACATAAGGGTAACGTGTAGTGGCTCGTCCGAAGAGTGAAGACAAAAAACAAGCATTACTGGAAGCGGCAACCCAGGCGATAGCGCAATCCGGTATCGCCGCCTCAACGGCGGTGATTGCGCGTAACGCAGGTGTTGCAGAAGGAACATTGTTTCGCTATTTCGCGACCAAAGATGAGCTGATTAACACGTTGTATTTGCATTTAAAGCAGGATCTCTGCCAGTCAATGATAATGGAGCTGGATCGATCCATTACCGATGCCAAAATGATGACCCGTTTTATCTGGAACAGTTACATCAGTTGGGGTCTGAACCATCCCGCGCGCCATCGGGCGATCCGTCAACTGGCCGTCAGCGAAAAGCTCACCAAAGAGACGGAACAACGGGCCGACGATATGTTCCCCGAATTGCGCGATTTATGTCATCGTTCCGTTTTGATGGTGTTTATGTCGGATGAGTACCGCGCCTTCGGCGACGGCCTTTTTCTGGCGCTGGCTGAAACAACAATGGATTTCGCCGCGCGCGATCCCGCTCGCGCTGGCGAATATATTGCGCTGGGATTCGAAGCCATGTGGCGCGCGCTGACTCGCGAGGAGCAATAATGGACGGTCAAACACTGCACGCCTGTGCAAAACGCTTTGCGCTGGAACTGCCTTTTACCGAACACTGCTGGCCTTTCGGCCCACAGTACGATGTGTTTAAAGTCGGCGGCAAAATATTCATGCTTTTCACTGAACATCACTGTCGCCCAGTGGTGAACCTGAAGTCGGATCCCCAAAAATCCCTGGTAAATCAACAAATTTACCCCAGCATTGCGCCTGGCTATCACATGAATAAGAAACACTGGATTTCAGTCTATGCGGGCGAGGATATCACCGTCTCGCTACTCAACGATTTGATAAATGACTCATGGAATCTGGTTGTAGACGGGCTGCCTAAAAGAGAGCAACTGCGCCTGCGACCGCGCTGATGCAATAACCGTTTCCGCATTTTCCTCCCTTATCTTTTTACCGATAACCCGGTACCCTGCTGATACAAAAGGGTACTAAACCAACCAGGAGCATTTATGGATATCGTTTCTGTCGCCTTACAGCGCTACTCCACTAAGGCGTTCGATCCCAGCAAAAAACTGACCGCCGAAGAAGCGGATAAAATAAAAACACTACTACAGTACAGCCCCTCCAGCACCAATTCCCAGCCGTGGCACTTTATTGTCGCCAGTACGGAAGAAGGCAAAGCGCGCGTAGCAAAATCCGCTGCCGGAAACTACACGTTCAACGAACGCAAAATGCTGGACGCCTCCCATGTGGTGGTCTTCTGCGCGAAAACCGCAATGGATGACGCATGGCTTGAGCGCGTCGTCGATCAGGAAGAAGCCGATGGCCGTTTCGCTACGCCGGAAGCTAAAGCGGCAAATGATAAAGGTCGCCGCTTTTTCGCCGATATGCACCGCGTCTCGCTAAAAGATGACCACCAGTGGATGGCGAAACAGGTCTATCTGAACGTCGGCAACTTTCTGCTGGGCGTCGCCGCGATGGGTCTCGACGCCGTCCCCATTGAAGGTTTCGACGCCGAGGTGCTCGACGCTGAATTTGGTCTGAAAGAAAAAGGCTATACCAGTCTGGTCGTGGTGCCGGTCGGCCATCATAGCGTCGAGGATTTCAACGCCGGGCTGCCGAAATCACGTCTGCCGCTTGAAACCACACTGACGGAAGTTTAATCCCCTGCCTAAGCCGGACGCCCGTCCGGCTTTTTTCACCTTTCTGCCAGGTTCCCCAATGATCAATGGCGCGAAGTGCCAGGTTTTACATCGCTAGTGTTAACTTTCTCTTTCAAGCCATTGAAAATAAATAACATTTAAAACTGGCACGCCGTTTGCCATATCTGGATACCCCCTATCTGGATGAAGGAGAAAACGGGTGACACCGGTTTGCGCCTACGATGGCGATATTGTCACCACGGAGTTGGCCCTCCCTGGCGTGTCATCAAAATCGGGCGCTAAACCCAACGTTATAACGGGTTTGATTGCCATCGCTTAACCCTGCCGTTTGCGACAGCCCGGCGAAAGCGGACACCGTTGCCGACAGCGGAAAATCTGCGCCAATCGCGATATCAACCCAGTTTTTATCCTGCGTTTTTCCGTCGCGGCTAAACGTCAGCGCGGTCGATTTAAGGCCGCCGTTCGCCACATACGTATCATCGCCAAACTGACGGCGATAATTAATCTGCGCCCAGGAGTGAATGATGCTGTGGCGAAGATCCAGACGCCAACCAGCGCTACCCACCTGCGAATGGGCGTTTTGGTCGCCAAAACGCATTGATGTACTGGTATTGAGCTTCTCGCTATAGCCATTAACGTGGCTGTAATCCCATGCATATTGCAGCATCGGTCCGGTCGTTAACCACGGCATCATGACAAAATCATAACCGCTGGTTAACCTTGCGCCCCACAGGCGACCGTTGGTTTCGCCCTCTTCCACCCGTCTTAGCGCACCGAGCGTGATACTGCGCTGAATGTTACTGAATTTAGCGGACAAGTAGTGTAAATCGCTATCCAGCCACGCCTGACCGGCGCGCAAATGGCTGAATACGGCGGCCTGAAAACCGCGGGCGTCATAACGATAATTATCGTCAGGATGTTGCTTATCCAGAGAACCGGCTATCAGCCCTCCCAGCAGTACCTGCTCGTTAAGCTGATAATCGACGCCAACCGTCAGATTATTATGATTACCGTTCCCGTCGGCCTCATTATTATCATAACGTTGATATCCCCCGCTGTATCCGCCGAACATGCCCAGCGAACCAACAGGATTTTCCCCCTGGCGAAGCTGCTGATAACGGCTGTCAAGCGTGGTACGACTGCCTTGTGCCATCGACTGAACGCTTTGGTTCAGGTATGTCGCCTGTACTGGCGCGGCAATGATCGACTGGATATATTGCGCAATAATGGTATGGACCTGCGGACCGGGATGTAAATGATCGGCAAACAGATAGTCCTGCGACGCATTAAATCCAGGCATCGCCGAGGAGCACGCCGAAGCGGATACGCCAGGCGGGCAGGCCATACCTACGGTATTTGTCAGACCAAACGCCTGCGGGTTGGCAAGAATTTCCTTAAAGAGGCCGTTGATATCGGCACGGGCTATATTGCCGCCGTGTTGCTCCAGCCCCTTCTCTTCCATCTGATTATAATAATCGGTCAGAGCTGACGCCTGCCCTGCCGCCGTTTCATAGCCCGCCAGCAGTTGCTCAACGAGCAGTTGCTGAATAAACGGATTGCTGCTTACCGTTGCAGCCGCCGCCAGCAACGCCTTGCGGATCGCCTGTTGCCGACTGGCGAAATCAGGCGTAGCTCCCTCCGCCAGCGCATCTAACGCCGCTTTTAGCGCCGGGGGCGCCGCTGCGCCCAGCCCGGCGGTGATTACCGCCTCCAGAAGCATTGGCGTCGCACTAATATCCGGTACGTTTGGCACCACGACCAGCCCGGCGCCGGCATCCAGTAACAGCCCTACCTGCGCCGCCGCGCTAGTGGCGCTATTACCGGCTATTTGCTGTGCCATGGTTGGTTGCGCGATGGCCGCCGCCAGATCGTTTCCGCCGACCCAGTGAATATACAAACCGTTGTGGTCGGCTTTTCCCCCCGTTTTGGCAATCCACTGCCGTACCTGATCCGCGGTATTATCCTGCGGGTTTAATTCCGGGGTCGCCGTCGCGCCGCCGGCGGCATAATTAGAGCCGCCATTGCTGGAAGGGCTTAATTCCAGCCCATATCGTTCGGCCAACTGTTCGTCGTAGAGCTTATTTTGACCACTATCCCAGGTCCAGCGACCGTTATTTCCGGTATCGCTAAGGCTATCGCCAATTACCGTAAGAGAGTCAAACGCACAGGCAGATAATGGCGCGGCCAGCGCCAGCGAGAGTATGCCGTATTTTAGCAGGGTACGCTTTTGGGTCATCCGATGTTCCTTAATGTTATTGTTGATAGGTACGACGGTGCTAATCATTATCCGACAGAGATATTGCAATCGTTTTAAACATTCTGGTTAAAAAGTTTTCATTCATTGTTGACGGACTGGCGCCTGTTCAAAAAGAGGGAACCGCGTAAAATAACGACGTTTATAGGGCGCTGGATAAAATATAGCGTATGGATAACCCCAGTGGCGCTTTTACCCGTCTGTTGCTGATTATGCCTGAAGCGCAGGCGTCCTGATTTGCATAAATGCCATTCAGCAGTCATCATAGACTGCTGTTTATAAAGGAGAGATTATGCAGGAATTGATATCCCAGGTAGAAGATTTAGCGGGAATTGAAATGAATCACACCACGTCGCTGGTGGTGATATTTGGTATTATTTTTCTGACAGCAGTTGTCGTGCATATTATTTTGCACTGGATAGTACTGCGCGCTTTCGAAAAACGTGCCAACGCCAGTTCCCGCCTGTGGCTGCAAATTATTACCCAGAATAAATTATTCCATCGTCTGGCTTTTACGCTGCAAGGCATCATTGTCAATATTCAGGCCGCGCTCTGGCTACAAAAAGGCAGTGAGGCTGCGGATATCCTGACGACCTGCGCGCAGTTATGGATTATGACCTACGCCCTGCTGTCGTTATTTTCTCTGCTGGACGTGATTTTCAATCTATCGCAAAAATGGCCCGCCGCCTCTCAGTTGCCGCTAAAAGGAATATTTCAGGGCATTAAGCTCATCGGCGCTATTATCGTCGGCATTCTGATGATCTCACTGCTGATTGGCCAGTCACCAGCAATTTTAATCAGCGGGCTGGGCGCGATGGCCGCGGTATTAATGCTGGTCTTTAAAGACCCGATTCTTGGCCTGGTTGCCGGTATCCAGCTTTCCGCCAACGATATGCTCAAACTGGGCGACTGGCTGGAGATGCCAAAATATGGCGCAGATGGCGCGGTCATTGATATTGGCTTAACCACGGTAAAAGTACGCAACTGGGATAATACCATCACCACCATTCCCACCTGGTCGCTGGTTTCCGACTCGTTCAAAAACTGGAGCGGCATGTCTGCGTCCGGCGGACGCCGGATTAAACGCAGCATTAATATTGACGCGACCAGTATCCATTTTCTGGATGATGATGAAAAACAGCGGCTGTTAACCGCGCAACTGTTAAAGCCGTACCTTACCAGCCGTCATCAGGAAATCGATGAATGGAATAAACAGCTGGATGCGCCGGAATCAGCCTTAAATCACCGCCGAATGACCAATATCGGGACATTTCGCGCCTATCTGAACGAATATTTACGCCACCATCCGCGCATCCGTAAAGATATGACGCTGATGGTACGCCAACTGGCGCCTGACGATCATGGTTTGCCGATAGAGATCTACGCCTTTACCAATACCGTCGTGTGGCTGGAATATGAGAGCATTCAGGCCGATATTTTCGACCATATTTTTGCCGTGGTGGAAGAGTTCGGCTTGCGTATTCATCAGACGCCGACCGGCAGCGATATTCGCGCGCTGTCAGGGACATTGCGGCATTAATGGATTGCCCGATCGCATGAGCATGGGATCGGGCAAAAAAGTTAATGAGCCTTACGGCGCAAAACTGTAAACGCGATAAACAGGAACACAATCCATACCGGCAGCAAAATCGCCGACAATCGCATATCGTCCATCGTACACATTAACACCAGAATCAGCGCCAGAAACGCAATGCACAAATAGTTTCCGGCGGGATAGAACAGCGCCTTAAATTGCGTCTCGCGCCCTTTACGACGCATCGCCGCGCGAAAACGTAAATGCGCGAGACAGATCATTATCCAGTTTAGCAATAGCGTCGCGACAACCAGCGCCATCAACAGGCTAAACGCTTTTTGCGGCAACAGATAGTTGATCAGCACCACCAGCGAGGTAATCGCTCCGGAAAGTATCAGCGAGTTCACCGGTACGCCGCGATGGCTGACGCGGGTTAAAAATTTCGGCGCGTTGCCTTGTACGGACAGGCCGAACAGCATTCGGCTATTCGAATAAACGCCGCTGTTATACACCGAAAGCGACGCGACCAGGATAACGAAATTCAGCGCCGAAGCCACCACATTACTGTCCAGGTTATGGAAGATCATCACAAAAGGGCTGCTATTGGATTTCACCTCTACCCACGGATAGAGCGCCAGCAACACCACCAGCGAACCAATGTAGAACAGCAAAATACGGTATACCACCTGATTCACCGCTTTCGGGATGCTTTTTTGCGGATCGCGCGCTTCCGCCGCAGTAATGCCGATCAGCTCCAGTCCGCCAAAAGAAAACATAATCACCGCCAGCGACAGAAGCAAACCATGCCAACCGGTAGCGAAGAAACCGTTATAACGCCAGAGGTTATCAATGCTGGCATGTTCGCCGCCGTGGCCGGAGAACAGCAGCCATAGACCAAAACCTATCATGCCGATAATCGCCAGCACTTTAATCAGCGCGAACCAGAATTCCGTTTCGCCATACAGACGAACGTTCACCAGATTCACGGCATTAATGATAATAAAAAACGCCGCCGCCCAAATCCATGTTGGTACGTCAGGCAGCCAGTACTGCATATAGATGCCCGCCGCGGTCAGCTCCGCCATCCCGACCAGCACAAACATGACCCAATAGTTCCAGCCCGACAAAAAGCCCGCAAACGGCCCCCAATATTTCCAGGCGAAGTGGGCAAACGATCCGGAAACCGGCTCTTCCACGACCATTTCACCCAACTGGCGCATAATGAGAAAAGCGATAATCCCGGCAACGCCATAGCCCAACAAAACAGCCGGCCCCGCCATTTGAATCGCCGGGCCGATGCCCAGAAACAGTCCGGTGCCAATGGCGCCGCCCAGGGCGATTAGCTGAATATGGCGGTTTTGCAACCCCCGTTGAAGCGTCGGTTCATTCTTCGACGCGGCATCCGACACGCTGGCGCCGGATGCAGTTGACGCGTTTTTCACGTCCTACCCCTGTATCGTTTTTATTGAGGGGCACCTTTTAACATTTCGCTCTCGCTGCCGCAAGGCGCAATCGTTTGTCAAGGCTCAACTCCGGACGTTAACGTTATCGTGTAAAAAAAGATGTCGCGGGCAGTAAAAAGAAAAGAGTGCGCGCCGATATAGAACGTTACGGGTGACAGACGCCGAGTATAAAATATGTGAATAACTCTGGACGAAAAGTACGACACCCTACAGAATACATTTAGTATTTTTTCAGTATTTTCAAAAAGGTGAATCAGACCTGGTATCTGTTATCCGTTTTTGAGCCACGCCAGGCATCAACGTCATGAATAAGATCATCAAACGTTTAGAGATCATCAAAAGCGCCATCGAACTTGAGGACGAAGAGATTATCCGTCAGCAGCTCATCTACCTGAAAAATGAGCCGCAGGATGCCGTAATCAGCGCGATTGCCCATGCGATTGAAGCTCGTCGATTCAGTGACGCCATGCAAGAGATCGCCGCCTGGCTACAGGCTCAACGGGCGCTCTCGACGTGGCAAGATCCCTCTATTGCCGCCAGTAAACTGGAGCTGAAAGCGCTTGAAGCCCAACTTCGCGATCTGATTGACAAACGAAATGCGCGGGTACAAATCCTCGACGATTTCAACGACCTCTATCATCTGCGCCTCGGGCCGTTGATGAGCCGTATTCTGGAGTTGCGTAAACAGCTCGCGGTGAGTATGCAGCGTAAGCAAGAGGCCGAAATAAAACGCCGGGAAAAGGATTATCAATCCTGCCTGCAATTTATTTCCCAGGCCGTGGATCAACTGGCAACGCTAAAACAGCAGTGGACAGGATTGAATGCCGCCTCGCGCGAAGCGGTGGGCATCCGTCAGCGAATCCAGCAGCAGACGGAATTAATTACCGCGTTGCTGGCGGAAATTCGCGAGCTGGAAGCGGATTTTTCCCATCAGGACGACAGCGCATTCCGCCAGGCGCAGGAAAATGCGGAACAGGACTATCACCAGTACCGGGAGCAGCAGCAGGAAGCGCAATTCCGCTACGCCCGCGATCAACGTTTGTCGGCAGACGAACGCAGTGAATTAAAACGTTTGTGGCGTCAGGCCAGCCGCCTGTGTCACCCGGATGTGGTCGCCGATGAATTGAAAGAAAAAGCGCACCAGATGATGGTACAGCTTAATCAGGCGCGGCAGAATGCCGATCTGGCGGCAATTCGCGCGTTATTGACGCAGCTGCAAAGCGGTCTGGAACCGATGATGGCAAGCGACAGGCTAAATAACCTGGAACATCTGCGCCATAAAATACGCCAGCTCCGCACGCAAATCGACGCGCTGTTGAAAGAGATAACGCAACTGGAAACGGAAAATGCCTGGCGGCTCGCCTCTTCCGTTGCGGATAAGGAAGCCTATTTCTCCGAGCAGGAACGGGCGCTAACCGAAATTCGCAATACGCTGGAGGCGCAGGTTCAACAGGTGGAACAGGAACTTCTGTCAGGGTAGTCCATCATTCATCAACACATTGTCGGATGGCGCAAGCGCCACCCGACGAATCGCGGCATAAAGAGGGTAAGAGGGTAAGAGGGTAAGAGGGTCGCTACTGTCGCTGTAAAAGTAACGAACGGGCGGAGTCCGCCATGATCATCACCGCACCTGCCAGCATTAACGTATCTTTTAATACCAGCCGTCCGGCGCCCGATAAATACGGAAAACCATAATGCGCATCGCCCAGCGGCATAACCCAGGCCTCCGGCGTAGTGATTAAAAACGATAGCGTGACAAATGGCGTCAGGAATGCCAGCACGCCGCCTGCCAGCCCTAACCAGCGGCTGACAGGGTTAGCCAGTACCAGCGCCGCGATAATCAATTCCACCACGCCCAGACCATCCGAAAACGCATACGTATTATTGGCCGTTTGCCAGGCGCGTTCCTCCGGTTTTAGTTCGCCCTCATGAGTCAGATGCTGACGATATTCTTCAGGATGTTCATAGAAAAAAGACATAAACGGGCTGTTCGCCACAAACGGGGTAATACTGTCTGCCTCATAGGGCACAAATTTTAGTAGTCCAATCCAGATAAAAACGATGGCGATACTCAGGCGAATTAATGTTAATCCCAGCCGATCCCCCTGGCTTAACAGACGAAGATATTTATCCATCTCAGGCTCTCCTTATTTATATAATATCGCAGTGGCGTAACCCGTATTATCAATACGCATGGACGTAATTTTCCATGACGACGCCTGTTTACTTTGCGCCAGTCTGGCAATAGCGTCTTCAAGCATTGACGGCGTTGCTGACACCGCAGAAACGCTGATATATTCAACGTCAGTTAGCGGCTGGGCGGAGGCGGAAAACGCCAGCGGCGCAGCCAATAATGAAGCAATAAGCGTGGTAATTTTTAACATCGAGATTTCCAGTCGTGGGTTATTTCAATGGTGTTATAATACGTTATGCCTGACTAAAGCCTTTTCTTTCAGACGCCAGCATATTTGTCCTGGCGTATTTTTATAGCCTGACAGGCAAAAAAAAGCCCTGATTAACAGGGCTACGTTATTTATGTTTTACTTAATGAGAGAGAAGAGATCGTTTAAAGACTCACTCATTGTAGGATGGGTAAATATCTGGTCGCGTAACACCGTATAAGGTAAATCTGCATCCATAACGGTTTTAACGATATTAATCATTTCATGAGAATCGACGCATAACAATGACACCCCTACAATACGCTGCGTATTCACGTCCACTACCGCTTTTAGTACGCCACGAGTATCGTTCATAACACGGGCGCGAGGGATCGCCGCCACCGGTAATGTCACCACCTGCACCGTTGCGCCGCTTGCCCGCGCTTGTTCTTCCGTCAGCCCGACACGAGAGAGCGGCGGCGTCATAAAGACGGAATACGGAACATTCTGGCGATCGCGGGTACTGCGTTTGCCATCTCCCAATAACCCGTCGCGTACAATACGAAAATCATCCAGTGAAATATAGGTAAACTGCAACCCACCGGTAACGTCGCCCATCGCCCAGATATTGTCCGCCGTGGTACGCAGGTAATCATCCACGATGATCCCGCCGCGTTCGTTCACCTCCACGCCGGCGTTCTGCAACTGTAAACCAGCCGTCGCCGGTTTTCGCCCCGACGCCACCAGCAGGGCATCCACAAGATGCGCGCCTTCCGGCGTTTCTACTTGTACCGCGCCCTCCTTTGAGGATACGGCCTGTACGTTGGCGTTTAAAATCAGCTCGACGCCCTTTTCCTGTAAAATACGGGTAATTGCCTGCGCGATATCCCGATCTTCACGAGGCAGGAATTGCGGCGCTGCTTCAAAGATAGTGACCTTCGTACCGAAGTTGGCGAACATTGAGGCAAATTCAAGGCCAATATAACCACCGCCTAAAATCCCCAGGCGCGCCGGACGCTGGCTCAGGCTGAGTAGTCCGGTGCTATCGAACACCCCTGCCGTCGTTGTTAAGCCCGTAATAGCCGGGATCACCGACTCTGCGCCAGTATTAATGAAGATCTTTTCTCCCCGTAACACCCGCTCGCCGTCCGCCTGAAATACCCGTAAGGTATGGTTATCAATAAACTCCGCCCTTCCCTCAATCACATCGACATTGTCCAGGTCGGCAAGATTATGAAAATTTTTGTCGCGTAAAAAATTTACGACCGCCGCTTTGCGTTGCATGGCGACAGAAAAATCGCCCTCACGTTCCGCGTCATGCACCAGCGTTTTCGTTGGAATACAGCCAATGTTGATGCAGGTTCCGCCGAACATACTGGCGGACTGTTCGATAATCGCCACGCGCCATCCCGTCTTCGCCAGAGTTGCCGCCAACGTTTTTCCTGCCTTGCCAAAACCAATAATGAGCGCCTGATACTGTGTCATCTTCTTTCTCCGCCAAATCACCATCTGTTTGTCAGGACAAGTATAAATAACGTCAAAAAAAACAGGGTTATCCGCAACGCGTCATTTTTTGTCTTATCGTCTAAATTGGCGGTTAGCAAAAACAAGAGTAGAAATGACATTGAGTCCGAAATATAGTGATCAGAGACAGAAATGGTTATCCCTATTTTTGAAAAAGAATCTGTTCTGGAGTCTATATGGATGCGCTTAGTCGGCTATTGACGCTTAACGCCCCTCAGGGCTCAATCGACAAGAATTGCCCGTTAGGCGGCGACTGGCAGTTGCCGCACGCCGCTGGCGAGCTATCGGTGATTCGCTGGCATACCGTTACGCAGGGCGAAGCGCAACTGGAAATGCCTACCGGCGACGCCATGACGCTTACGCCGGGAAAGGTGGTGATTCTGCCGCAAAACTCCGCCCACCGTTTGCGCCAGTCTGGCGAATCACCGACACATATCGTGTGCGGTAGTCTACGTCTGCACACGACGTCACGTTATTTCCTTACCGCGTTGCCGGAAGTGTTATGTCTTGCCCCGCCGCCGCATAGCCCCGCCAGTATCTGGATTAACGCCGCCATTTTGCTGTTACAGCAGGAGTCAGAACGCCATTTACCTGGCGCTGATGTCTTATACAGTCAGCAGTGCGCCACGCTGTTTACCCTCGCCGTTCGCGACTGGCTATTGCAGGCTGGCACGGCGAAAAGCGTGCTCAATTTATTGCTGCATCCCCGGCTGGGCCGCGTGATCCTTCACATGCTGGAAACACCGGCGCATCCCTGGACGGTCGAAACGCTGGCGCAACGGGTACACATGTCGCGGGCGAGCTTCGCCCAGCTATTTCGCGACGTGTCCGCTACAACGCCCTTAGCCGTGTTAACAACGCTGCGCCTGCAAATCGCCGCCCAGACCCTGTCGCGTGAAGCGCTGCCGGTGATGGTGATTGCCGAGTCGGTAGGTTATGCGAGCGAATCTTCTTTTCACAAAGCGTTTGTCCGTGAATTCGGTTGTACACCAGGCGAGTACCGCAAACGGGTCAGCGCGCTCGGACGATAAACGTAGGCTGAACCCGCCTACAGTTTGACGCCGCAGGCGGGCGACACACGTTATGCCGCAAGGCGACGGTGCCTGCGCAGCCACATCAGCTTGTAGGCTGCCGGAATGATGAACAGCGACAGCAACGGCGCGGTAATCATGCCGCCAATCATCGGCGCGGCAATACGGCTCATCACCTCAGAACCCGCGCCGGTCCCCCATAAAACAGGCAGCAGACCGGCGATAATCACCGCTACCGTCATGGTTTTTGACCGCACCCGGAGCACCGCCCCGTGGTAAAGCGCCTCATCGAGTTTTTCTGCCGAAAAGGTGTTGGGAGCTTGCGCTTTGAAGGCCGCGCCTGCTGGATCACAGGCGATCCCATCATGCTGCGCAGAGCTATCAGTAATTTACTTTCTAATGCGATGCGCTATACGCCGCCAGGTAAAACCATTACTCTTCGGATAAAAGAAGCGGACGACCAGATACATATTATTGTTGAAAACCCCGGTACGCCAATCGCGCCGGAACATTTGCCGCGCCTTTTCGATCGTTTTTATCGGGTTGATCCCTACCGCCAGCGTAAAGGGGAAGGCAGCGGTATAGGCCTGGCAATTGTAAAATCCATCGTCATTGCGCATCAGGGAAAAGTTTCTGTCACCTCCGATACGCGCGCTACTCGTTTTATTTTGACATTACCCAAACACCTCCGTTGAACTGTAGCGATAGTGAAAGGCGCTATCACTAGCCAGCAAAATACTCTGACATCATCGTCATTATCCCGTCACGCGCCAGACCCAACGACTGTTTTATTATTTCTCTTATTAACCCACACCGGAGAAATAAGATAAATAAGATTACATCCCTTTTAGCTGTCGTTTTTTTATTTCAGCTGGCGTAAAAGCCGCAGAGAAAATGGAATCCCGCCAATTATCCGCCACCGCGCATGAGATGATGAATAACGGTGACGCCTTCGCGCACCAGCAAATGGCTCAGACACAGAAACTCAGCGCCCCGACTCCTGTGGAAAATGCGACACCCTTTTCTGAAATGGACGACTATGAAAAAGCAATGGTCATCCATCAATCGATGAATAATGCCCATTCTTTCGCCCATGAGATCCAGGCTGAGGAGCACCATAAACAGATTAAACACAATTAGTTATTTGCATATTAGCGTCACGTACTGCGGATGGCACAACGTCGCCCCCGCAGAAGCTTACGGATTAACATAATTTTGAGAGGTTAAATGGCGCGCCCTGCAGGATTCGAACCTGCGACCCACGGCTTAGATGTTCCTGGAACTACCTGAGCTAACAACAAGTTATCCCATTACCACGGCGCTCACTCGCCCCATCTTCGAAAAACATGCAAAGCTTTGCAAGCCGATGCAAAGCTTTGTGTGTACCGTTTTTGTCCCAACCCACTCAGCAATCAGTAGCCTCAATTGATCGGTAACAACGATCAATTAATAACATAACAATAAGTTTAAACTATCAAATATCACATTATTGATCGTTTATATCGATCAAATCAATTTGTAGTGCTACACTCCAGACCTTTCCGAATCCGCTGATTTTCATAATGTTGAAGTTATTCGCTAAGTACACATCGATCGGTGTTCTTAACACGCTTATTCATTGGGGCGTATTTGCTTTTTGTGTGTATGGGATGCATACGCATCAGGCGCTGGCGAACTTTTCCGGTTTTGTTATCGCCGTATCGTTCAGCTTCTATGCCAATGCGCGCTTCACCTTTAACGCCAGCACCACCACGCTTCGCTACATGATGTACGTGGGATTTATGGGAACACTGAGCGCTGTTGTTGGCTGGATGGCTGACAAATGCTCCTTGCCACCACTCCTTACTCTTATCACCTTTTCAGCTATCAGCCTGATATGCGGATTCATTTATTCAAAGTTCATTGTCTTTAGGGATGCGAAATGAAAATCTCTCTTGTCGTTCCAGTTTTTAATGAAGAAGACACGATACCGATTTTCTATAAAACGGTACGTGAGTTTAATGAACTAAAAGAATATGAAGTGGAGATCGTTTTTATTAATGACGGAAGCAAAGATGCAACTGAATCAATAATTAACAAAATAGCTGCATCTGATCCGCTCGTTATTCCGCTTTCGTTTACGCGAAACTTCGGTAAAGAACCTGCTCTTTTCGCGGGGCTCGACCACGCAACCGGGGATGCGGTCATTCCTATTGATGTCGATTTACAGGATCCGATAGAAGTAATCCCCCATCTCATTGAGAAGTGGCAGGCTGGCGCAGATATGGTGCTGGCTAAGCGCTCAGACCGCTCAACTGACGGGCGCATGAAGCGTAAGACAGCTGAATGGTTTTATAAGCTGCACAATAAAATCAGCAATCCGAAAATTGAAGAGAACGTCGGTGATTTCCGGTTAATGAGCCGTGAAGTTGTCGAAAATATTAAACAGATGCCAGAACGTAATCTGTTTATGAAAGGCGTTCTGTCATGGGTGGGCGGCAAGACTGATGTAGTTGAATACGCCCGCGCTGAGCGTGTTGCCGGCGATTCAAAATTCAATGGCTGGAAATTATGGAATCTGGCGCTGGAAGGAATAACTTCTTTCTCAACATTTCCGCTCCGCATATGGACTTACATTGGATTGTTTATTGCAGGTATGTCATTCCTTTACGGTGCATGGATGATTATTGATAAATTAATATTTGGAAATAATGTTCCTGGCTACCCGTCTCTTCTTGTTTCTGTACTTTTTCTGGGTGGCGTTCAATTGATAGGAATAGGTATTCTTGGGGAATATATTGGCAGGATTTACATAGAAACAAAAAAAAGGCCTAAGTACATAATTAAGAATGAGAAGAAAAATGGTTAACAATAGATTAAAAATGGTAATCGCTATCCTTATAGTTTTCTCGTTGGTGTATTCAATAGGATTTATCACACCAATGAACTCTGATGACTATACTTATGCCCTAAGAGAGCTTTCGCTTTCTAGCGTAAAAATGCACTATTTGGGATGGAGCGGAAGGGTTGTGTCAGATACGATCAGCACATCTCTATTAAAGTTTTTCTCCCCGCATATTTACAATGCAATAAACTCAGCAGCGCTAACATTAATGGTGTTGTGCTGGACAATGATCCCAGCTACATTAACAAAGTCGTCACCGTCCCCATATGTGATGATTTTCTTATTTTTCTTATACTTCGTTGCAAATCCAGCCCTCGGTCAAACTAACTTCTGGCTTGTTGGGTCAGCAAATTACTTATGGACCAACATGTTCATTGCCATTTATATACTAATTTCTATATATTTAAGCAATGGTAAAAAATCCAATTTAATACTCTTTGTATATGCCATATCATCGATATTTGCAGGTTGCTCAAATGAAAATACATCTCTTGTAGTTGTATTAATTTCTGTAGCATATTTCTTTATAATGAATAGAAATAAATATTTACTGATTGGCGTATTCGGATCTGCAATAGGCGCGGGGGTTCTCCTG
This sequence comes from Salmonella sp. 2020_1395, assembly GCF_043848115.1. Lineage (NCBI taxonomy): Bacteria > Pseudomonadati > Pseudomonadota > Gammaproteobacteria > Enterobacterales > Enterobacteriaceae > Salmonella > Salmonella sp. 2020_1395. The sequence goes on from NZ_JBCMFH010000003.1 coordinate 115,644, forward strand.
CTGGCTCCGGGAAACCTATCCCGTGCGTCTACAATACAAGACTGGTACAATCAACCACTTGCATGGAGGGTTCTTGAGCACTTTTCAGAAAGGCTGCCATCAGCAATGGGGGCATATTGGCAGGTCTATATTGCATTTATAATACTACTAATCTCTGTAGTGTTATCAAGGAATAGTAGCAGCAAACTTATGTTTGGAAGCTTTTTATTCATGCTGGGTGCAATTGCTGCAAATGTTGCGTTCCTTGCATCTCCTGCAATGCCCAGCAGGGCTCTCAATGGAGCACTCTGCTTTATGATTCTTTCGATTTCCTTTGTTGCTCATTCTGCATTTACGAAATTTAACAAGGCTTCCATTTATTTATCTGTTACTACATATGCAATGGCTTTTTTATATTTCATCCCATCATACATCCTCTATTACTCATCAATTAAATCAATAAGCAAACAAACGGAGATTAGGGAAGAAATAATAGACAGGGCGAAACATAACAAACAAGATCAAGCGATAATTCCTGATTATTACTTTCCACCGGTACTGCATGCAGGCCCAAGTCTTGATACGTTTAACAGTGAAGCAATGTCTAGATACTACGGGATTGATTTGAAAATAACTGCTCCAGGATTTTTCGACTATTCACGAGCCTTTAATTTCAAGCCTCTTAATATTAACGCAAAAATATGTAACAACGTTTATATAAAATCATTATGGATATATAAACAGCAAATGGGCATTAAAACCTTTGTAATATTTGAGTTTAATAAAAATCCTGCTGATTCTCTTGATGAGAATACAGCGATGTTCATTAGCTTTAAAACAAAGGATGGAAAAATTATAAATGCAGATGTCGACAAGAAGACATTCCAAATAGACGGAAGATGGCTTTCCGGGCGGGCGATTAACGGCATAGATTCAAATGAATTAGAATCAATTACATCTGGGACATGGGACGTTAGAACAGGGGCGAGGACAAATGAGAATATTACGGAAATAATTAAATAACATTCATGTATAATTAATGTTCCCCGCCACCAATGGGTAACGGGCGGCGGGGATTCCTACATATCGTATGTCACAAATGCCCCATCAGGTTTCTTAGCAAGAAGTCGCAATGCACCATCAGTCCCAAAAAAGAACCCAACGGAGCCATAGTGCATTAATCCAGACTCCGGCAACTGACCAATACACGCAAGGATACGCATGTGCCCAAAGCCCATCCGGTTCAACTCCACCACAGATGCAGGAACACCGTCTTTTAGTGCGGATAAACTGCCCCCTACTGGTTTCACTACCGGGTAAAGGAACCTGACAATCTGCGGTCAATGTGAATCGCCACAGGTTTAACAGACACCTCAGAGCCATTTAAGATGACTTAAAGAGAGGTGCCTATGAGCGGTAAACGTTATCCCGAAGAGTTTAAAATTGAAGCGGTAAGACAGGTCGTTGAGCGTGGCCATTCTATTTCCAGCGCCGCAACACATCTCGATATTACTACCCACAGTCTTTACGCCAGGATAAAGAAGTACGGGTCGAACTCCTCCACCAATAAAGAAATAAAGAGCAGTCAGATGATCAGACCGGAATCCGCCGACTCCCGAAAGAGTTGAAGCGGGTTACTGACGAGCGGGACATATAAAAAAAAGCCGCAATAGATTCAATTGGTCACTGCAACCATGAATGACAAAAGATAGAGTCCTGAATGCGCTTCTGATGGCCGTGTGGCGACGTAATCACCCGCTATGAATGGCAGTCGCTCCTGAAACCGCACGGACTGGAGAGCAGAATGAGCCGTCGTGGCAACTGTCATGACAATGCGGTTGCAGAAAGCTTTTTCCAGCTACTGAAGCGTGAACGGATAAAGGAAAAGATCTACGGAACGAGAGACGAAGCCAGAAGCGATATTTTTGATTACATAGAAATGTTTTATAACAGTAGACGCCGGCATGGTTCGAGCGAGCAGATGCCACCGGCTGAATATGAAAACCTATATCATCAACGACTCAGAAGTGTCCAGGTTATCCGTGGTGATTCACAGATATGCTCACCTTGCGCCTAATCATTTAACGGAACACGCGAGGGAAATAGACGACATTTTTGGTGATGATGTCCCAAATATGTCCCATATGGAAAATAAGGAGGAAATAAAGAAGCGTAACGCGTTGATTTATAAGTGGCGCGCCCTGCAGGATTCGAACCTGCGACCCACGGCTTAGAAGGCCGTTGCTCTATCCAACTGAGCTAAGGGCGCCTTGTGAAGTGAAGACTTCGTGTAGACGAAACGCGAGAATTATACGGTCAGGCACTCCTGAGTCAATGGCTTTTGTTCTGGTTGCTGACTAAGTGTACGAATATCGTCTTTTCTGGCGCAATGCCAGGTTCCAGGAAATCGCCTGGACACATCTCAGCACGCATAAAGTGGGAATTAAGGCCGCCAGTATTTAGAAAATCAATAAGTTTCTTTAATATTTCACCATGATTCACCTGCCGTGTAGGATATTTTTTATGCTGAGTATCGCTATTAAGGAACAAAACAGTCACTTTGAGCATGGTTTGAAAATCATCATGACGCGTCTGGCGAATCAATGGCAGCAGAAAATTGACTTTCTGCCGCCAGAAGAGATAGATAATGCCGATATCGCTTTCCTGGCCCTGGATGATGATTGGTTCAGCGCTGGCTGTTATCAGATACCTATGCATACCCAACATCAGCTACGGGTGATTATTTGTAATAAATGCGATAAAGAAAAGCTCATGTTCAGACCATGTCTGTATATGCTGCCGCATATTTATCGGGAAGATGATGTTGAAGAAATTACCCGGAAAATGATATTGATCTTACATAAACGAGCGCTTCGACATAGCGTCCCTTCTGGCATTTGTCACTACTGCACGACTCGTCATTTTTCAGTAACAGAACGTCACCTGTTAAAACTGATCGCCAGCGGTTATCATTTAAGCGAAACGGCTGCTTTACTTTCACTTTCTGAAGAGCAGACAAAGTCACTCCGCCGGAGCATTATGCGCAAATTACATGTTAAAACGGAGCAGCAGTTTTTAAAGTATATTAGAGTTAACCTTCATTTCTTACTCAGTAAGTAAACTCACTTAACTTTTTACAAGGCTTACGAAATATCTCACCAATAATTAAGTAACGATACCTACAGGCATTTTTTTAACGCTGCCACAATGATGCCCATAATATCCTGATAGATTCAGGGGTCAAAAATATATGGCTGCATCATAAATGCCTGGAGGAGTGTTTGGTGGCACAGGGTACTTTATTAAAGGAAAGGATAAATCCCCCACACCTGGCGTCTTCGCCCACACGTCATTCATATCTCAACAGCGAATTGTTAAAATCTGAGCCAATCGTTAATCTCTCAACTGCGCAATTAATCAGCTATGAGGTCCTGACGCAACTTCCGTCAGAACATGATAGCGAAGTTTTTTTTCAGCAGTTAATGCTGATGGAAGGCATTGAAACATCAGAGCAACGAAGCATTGCTTTTTACGCTGGTGCAACGATGGAACAAGGTTATTTATGGCCAGCCATATTACCAGATATATATTAGAGCAATGGAAAAAGCAGGATGCGCAGCGTACCACGCAGGGAAAGACACCGCCGTTTAAGAAATGCTAAAGACTGCGCCTGCCGTTATCACTCTCCAACGCCGCAGATATTTGATCACCTTGAGTTACTGAACCAACAGCTCAATTATGCCTTGCCGGTTGGTATCATTTCTCAGGCAATAATTACAACTGACAACTACCTCGGCTATTCGCTGAGTCACTACTTATTTTCCGGAAAACGTACCGCTGCATTCCGCTCATTAGATGACATTTCTTTGTGGATTGAAAAGGGGTCGCTCAGACAACTGATTGTAGATATGGAGGCGCTACCTGTCTCCTGTATTGAGGCGCTTAACCAGCTACGCGCGCTCAGTTGGCAACAAAGCGATATCCAGATTTACCTGCTGGTATCAGATAAAACCCCCGCTATAACACAGTTTATCCGTATGGCTGGGCGTTTTTTTGTTCTGTCACGACAACAAAATCTGGCCTCAGTACGCGAAGCCTTGTTATCAGCCGCCAAACCTCGCTTATCGGAAAGCTTTAGCCGTACTGACTGGTTGATGATTGAAACTTTAGCACAAGGCGCCTCTTTAAAAGAAATAGCACGTCAGCAAAGCATACCTTATCATCGTGTAGTTTACCGGCTTAAACAACTTATCACCCTCCTTAACCTTCCCCACAGGCAAAGCTTTCTTCGGCTGATCCAGCAGTTAAACGTTACTTTCCACGACATTTTTTAACGAACTAACGTTTTGGTGAATAAGATTTTTTAAGAAATTACTTATTTTCACTTCCATTAAATGTAAATATTTCACATAAAATTAATATTTACAACTCGTCCTGGTAAGCGATAAAAATTTTTTTCTTACATCGTCCCCTGTCCCTCCTCGTTTTTTGAGGTCTCCCGCGTAAACATCTTTCCGTTATTACATAACAAATACTAAACAATTAGTCTTTCATATTATTTTTATACTTAAAAACAACAGTTTAAACTACTCAATGTCAACTCTAAAGAAAATAGCTCCACCACGAACAAATTTTCTATAACGCCACAGAACATCCTACCCGCTATCCATAATTCGCATTTCGCAAGACTTTTCCGAGAAATCAGACCAGGTATAATCCATATTGTTTTTACTTAATCAGAAATTTCTTTTTTGTTGGTGCGAAATGGATATTCCACATATTTATTACTCTTACGCAAAATAGCCAGTCAACAGGGAGGTCTCATTCTTTATTATTGCTCCACTGTGTGGTGTGTAGACTTGGCTATTTCACAATCTTTAAGGTGTCTGACGCTTATTCTAAAACGAAGGACGCATAACAGTCTGAGGCATACAACAATGAAACCTGCATCTGTTATCATTATGGACGAACACCCTATTGTAAGAATGTCGATCGAAGTTTTACTCGGTAAAAATAGCAATATTCAGGTTGTCCTGAAAACGGATGATAGCCGAACAGCGATAGAGTATCTGCGCACTTATCCTGTTGACCTTGTCATTCTGGATATTGAATTACCGGGCACCGACGGCTTTACCTTACTTAAACGAATCAAATCTATCCAGGAACATACCCGGATACTTTTTTTATCGTCGAAATCAGAGGCTTTTTATGCCGGCAGAGCAATAAGAGCGGGCGCAAACGGATTTGTAAGTAAACGCAAAGACCTCAATGATATTTATAATGCGGTAAAAATGATTTTATCCGGCTATTCTTTTTTTCCATCTGAGACGCTTAACTTTATCAGTAATACCCGTACCCCCAAAGGCGGGCACCATGATATGCCACTATCTAACCGCGAAGTTACCGTGCTGCGCTATCTGGCCAATGGAATGTCTAACAAAGAAATTGCCGAGCAACTTTTATTGAGTAACAAGACTATCAGCGCGCATAAGGCCAATATATTTTCTAAACTTGGCCTTCACTCTATCGTTGAGCTTATCGACTACGCCAAATCACACGAATTATTGTAAAGGTACTCCCGACGAATTATCGTTCGGGAGCCACAATAACGGACACTAATTGTAATTGATCAGGAAGGTCGCATCCGCGTTAGCAAGTCCGGGCTGCACGCCATCGGCTAAGGCGATATAGTTCGCATAGAATTTCAGGGTAGCATTGCCGTTGTTGTCAATATCGACGGCCTTGCTGGCCTGTTCAAGCGGCAATCGACGTTGATCGCCATCGCGAATTTCAATCGCCAGTTTTTGCGCCATTGCCGTATCAGCAAGCGCCAGTAATGCCGTGCCGGGCGCTGGCGTCCCGGAAAACGTTATAGACGCCGACCCCGGCGGGCAGCCTTCAAGTTTTAGGCTAAAGGCTACCGGTTGCGTGGCGTCACCGGCGGCGTGAAGCTGTTTTGTCGGCCAGGTGCCGAGGTTAACCGATTTGTTACTGTCGCCCGCAACCACGGCGCAGGTAAAATCCACCACGTTACCGCGCAGTTCAATATTCACTTCGCCCAGAGATGAGTTGGCCTGACTCAGCGGGCTGAACAAAACACAACCGATAGCGATGAAAACGCGCCGAAAGATCATTATGCCTCCTTAATCATAATCGACTCGTAGATAGCCGCGCGCAGTAAACGGCCCTTCCGCCGGTTTATTCCCCGTCACGCTGATCGGCCAGGCGCGAATACCTACGCGAGCGGCGGCGTTATCATCAAGATGAAACGGAATTTTACTCGACAAATTATTGGGTGTGAGCGGCGTACCGTTGCTATTAGCAACTACAAAGCCTAAATCCGGATTATCGGACACCATCGCCTGCCCTGAGGCCTTTTCGGCTTCAAGCCGCATCGATAAATAGGCCTGCGCCGCGACGTTAGTACATTTAATAGCGATAGTTTTCGTTTGCGGCGTGACGCCTTGCGGACGATTACCCGCCCCCGCCTGACTAAATAACGACGCGCCGATATCGCCGAAATCAAACTCCACGACCTGTCCGGCATTCACTTCACAGTTTTGCGGTACTTCCACTTTGCCGCTGTAGCTAATGGTATACACCGGCGTGCTCAACGCGTCGCCGGTAGAGGTCGTCACATAGACAGTAAACATTGTCTGGCGAGGGATCGTCACCATATTAATAAAAGGCCGTATCACTTTTAATTTAAAAACCAGCTTTGAGTCCTGCACGCCAAACGGCATTTGCTGCGACACGTTAGAGTCGACGCCCATGCGAATATAGTTACGGGGCGGATAAAATACGCCAGCGACACTATCGGTGATGCTCATCGCGCCCAGAAGGTAGTCATTCAGCTTGAGGTATTTAAAATTTCCTTCGGTGCTTTGTACCGGTAATTCTGATACATAGCTTCGGTAGGTATAATTTACCGTTGTCCCCGCCGGGCACGTCGCGTTTACGCCGACCCAACCTGATTTTTCCGGCAGCGTCACCACCTGTCCCGGCTGATTATTGCCGCTGGTGAAAACATCTGACAGGTCGTAAAAGATATCGGTCACCGTCCCGTTTGAATTGCGGCAAACCGTCGCCAGCGCGGGATGGGTGAAAAAGAGCGCGGTCCCCGCCAGCAATAGCGCTGAGTATATTTTCATCTCTATTTTTCCTTTTATGACGACGGACGGATACAGGTCGCGCTGGCTATCGTGATCGCCTGCTTTAAGCTGTCCTCCGCCAGGGCGTAAGGGGCGATACAACGCGCGTTTTTCCCCTCTCCCCACTGGATGAACAGTTCACCTTTTAGCGGCAAGCCGCTCAGATAAATTTGCCCGTCATCGCCGACCATACTGGTAATGCCGCTGGCGGTTTCTCGTACTATCGCGCCAAACGGTAACGGACGTCCGCCAAGCCTCGCGGTAATGATTGCCCTTACGCCTATCCGCGTATCAAAAGCAGCCCGCACCAGCGCGCCCTCTGTCGGCACTACGCTGCTGACGTTATTTTCGACATCGGTATGGTTGTCCATCGTGTTGGTATCTAACGCGACGCGGTTATAGCGATATACCGTGGCGTAGGGCATTACCGCATAACCCCGCCAGTCCGTTTTCACGCCGGTCTGGTTTTCGATGCGCACGCCTTTCGCTCCCGGCGCTTTAATCAAGACATTGGTATCGCCCAACGGTTGGCTAAACGTAATACCATCCGCATGACCGACCACGCCGCCGGAAAGTTGCCAGTTATAGTCATGATGATCGCGATCGTAGTTATATCCCACGCCCAGCGTGCCATACGTCGCCTGCCAGCTAGCGCTGGCGCTGCCGCTATAACCATTGGTACTGCTACGACCCTGCGTCACGCTGTAGCTCAGATTACGTCCTTCCAGAAGCGTGCCGCCCACGCCGGTCTGCCAGCTATTGTCGCCGTCGCGGTTGCGGTTGGCGTTAAACGTGGCATAAGTACGATCAAGAATAGTGTCGCGCGCATAGCGCCGTCCGGTCAGAACGCTAAACGGAACGGACATATTGAATGCCAGAATGCGATCGGCGCCTGAGATCCCCACCGACTCGCTCCACGACCATGACAGCGAATAACTTATGCCTTGCCATCCACTGGCGTATCCCAGTTGATACCAGGTATTGGTATCCGCCGTATTCCAGTAATTTTGTTGACTGCCGGAAAGATACAGTGACCCGTAATCCCCCAGGTTTTGCGAAATATTGACCTGAAAGCGGCCTTTTTTGCTGTAACGGAGATTGTGGTAGCTCTGCGCCACCGGCACTTTATGGCGGCGTCCGTCGCTATCGTATTCGTAGTCGTACCCTTCCATACTGCGGTATGCCACATCATCCAGGGTGTAAAATCCGCGCGTGGAATAGCGGTAGCCCAGCAATTGAAAATTAGTCCCGTAATTATTCAGCGATTTGGCGTACAGAAAACGCAACGATTGCCCCTGATGGGTGCTGTCATCTGCCAGTTGGCTACGCGCATGTGTGACATCGACCGACACGGCTCCCCAGTCGCCCAAATTTCGCCCCGCCCCGACCACCACAGCACGGTAACGATCGGCAAGTTGCGTACCGCCGTAAGCCGTCAGCCCCGCAGGCAGGCCGGCAATCACCGTTCCCTGGAAAAAGAATGGCGAAGACTGCTGACTATTGCCGCTGCGAAAATCCCCGGCCACCAGGTCATACTTCACCCTGCCCTCACGCTGCAATAGCGGAACGGTAGAGTAAGGCACCGTGTAACGTTGTTGGCTACCGTCTTTTTCATCTACCGTCACCTCAAGGTCGCCGCTGGAAGAGGTAGGATTAAGATCGGTAATCGCAAACGCGCCCGGCGACACATAGCTTTGGTAGATAACATACCCGTTCTGTCGTATCGTCAGCTTTGCCGCCGTCCGGGCGATCCCTCTGACCGTGGGGGCGTAGCCCTGCAGGCTATCGGGATACATATTGTCAGAAGAGTACAGCCGCGCTCCGCGAAAGCCGACGCTGTCGAAAACATCGTTCCCGGTATTGCTGTCCCCCATGACCAGTTCGCTTTTTAGCGGAATGATGGCGCGCTGTACCCAAGTGCCAATGTTGTTCCAGCGTTGCGAATGATAGCCGTCCCCTTTCGAATAATTCCAGGCTCCGTTATTACGCAGCCGCCAGGGGCCATAGTTCAACCCGCTCAGCAGACTCAAAAAATAGCTATCGCTGTCTGTTCCGCGGCTACCGGTAAAACTGTAATTAATGAGTGCGGCGGGTATCCCTTCATCCCACTCTTCCGGCGGGATATAGCCACGCGCGCTGTTGAGCAATGACGCCTGCGGCAAGCTAATATTTAAGCGCATCGACGCGAAATCAAACGCGACCTCCGCGCCCGGGATTTTCTCAGGAAGGTGAATACACGTGGTATCGACGCCTTTATCTGAGACAGGGAACGCCGCGGTATTCACGCCCAGCCGTTTAATCCACTCCGGTGTAAAACAAGGCATCAGGCCGCCGGATTTATCGCCGGCACCCACGGCGCCCGCCTCAAAACGAATATCCTGCGTCGCTACGAATTCGTCGTTACGCCAGATATCCACCCGGTAAATACCGGGCGGCTGATGATTACCTTTTTCAAAGCGAGATAAATCCGCCACGGACGCGGTATCCGCCGACAAAAACGCAGGGTTGAAATAACTTTCGCCGCGGCTCGTCAGCGGACACAGCGCCGCCAGCACCGACAGCGCCACGCCGTTTAACGGTGATACATAGCCGGGAAATCGCCCTGCAAACCAGGTTGTCTTCTTCATCGTGTTCTCGTGTGGCTTCACGCTCTCTGCTTAACCGAGACTGGCCGTTGTCGCCGACGTCAATGCGCCGTAATCATTGACGGTCTGAAATGTCACGCTGCCCTGCGCGCCAGTCGGTAAGGGAATTTGCATGTCGCTTTTTGGCGCGATCATCACGTTATCAATCTTTTTCGCGCCCACGCTGATATTGACCAGCGTGAGGTAATAAGCAGATGGGTTGGTTATCTTGAGATGGTTGCCGACACGGGAAAATTTCAGCAAGGTCGGCGCGTCTTCCGGCGTCTGTGGCAAATTCGCCGGACGCACGAACAGTTTGATGCGCGACAGAATCGCCAGTTGCAGAACGTTTTTTCCTTCAATATGACTTTTATCGACCGACGGGATGGCTTTCACGTTCATCCAGAATAACGACTCCCGATCCCCGGGTAGCGGTTGCCCGGCGTAGATAATACGCAGCGTGTTTTCGCTTTTGGGTTCGCTGACGAATAAAGGCGGCGTAACGATAAACGTTTTTTCTTTCTGCCCGGCGCTATTTTCGATCCATGAATTGACGAGGTAACGTTCTTGAGTATCGCTATTACTGATTGCCAGAGAAGTCTGTTTCGCCGCCGAGGGATAAATAACGCGCGTGGCGCCTAATGCAATCCCCCCCGCCGCCTGTACGTTCAGCGAAGTAAATAACGTGAGAAGAACAATAAAGCCTAATTTTATACTATTCAGCATGGTAAAAAATACCTTTTGCATTGAGTCACGTCGGCAAGAAAATTCATGGGTAAACCAGCGTAAACCACACTTCTGAATGAATTCGTCCCGGCGTCATATTTTCTGAAATTGCCCGATAGCGGGCAGTAAAATGCAAAGTCATTTCTGACGTTAAAATGGGCGTGTAATGAAGCGGTAACGTGTTAGGTATGATTTGCCGCTGCTGGTCATCAAATAATGCCAGGCCGATTCCGGCATTACCGATACCCTCGCCGCTGGCCAGAAAAACATGGGGATCTTCCGCAGGCGTAACGCCGGCAAACGCAATGCCGACATGACGCCAGACCTCCGCGCTACAGGAGATTAACCGTAACGAAAATGGAACGCTGACGGGAGCGAAGCTGCCAGGACCGGTAAACGCATTCGTGCGGTACTGTCCCATCAGTACGCGCAAATCCTGGCTTTCTGTGGCGACAGCGCAGCCGCCATTGACCAGTTGTCCGCGCAGGTGAATACGCCCGCTCTCCACCATTACCGGCTGCGCAATAACGGGCGACATCAAAACAAGCCCCGCTAGCGCCGCGCCTTTCCTTATCATCTGCTGTGTTCTCTTTTATCCCCGATAGCCTCTTCCGTTGAGGCGCCTCCCTTCCCTGGCGTTCCCAGACGGGATTATTCGTATTTCATGATAAAGGTGGCGTCGGCATTAGCCTGGCCTGGCGTCGTGGCGGCGGCGGTTGCCTTATAGCGTGCGGTAAAACGCAGCGTATTGGTGCCTTCAACCAGCGCCTGCTTCGCCGAGAAGGTCGCGCCGTCCGGCTTCAACGGTGAAGAGGTATTATCAAGAATCTCAATCCCGACGCCGGTTGCGGTAGTGCTATTGTCCGCAGAGGAGACAGCCAGCAAATTAGGGTTTGTGTTATCTGCCTGACCAGAGAAAGCCACGGCAGCGGTGGCCGCCACTTTCGGATCGCAGTCATTCAGGACGATGGAGAAAGGCACCTGCGCAGTCGTATTACCAATCGCCGTAAAGCTGGCGGTACGGTATTGACCCAGCGTCACCGTTTGATCGGCGGATTTAGTGCTAACGGCACAGGCTGCATTAACCAGTTTACCTTCGAAATGAATAGTACCGCCACTCACGCTCACCGGAGTAGGATCAGCCGCAACCGCTGCGCCAGCGACAAACATCAGACTCGCAATAGTAGAGGTCATTAATTTATGTTTCATGGATTTCCCTTGAATTACACACACCCGGTTTCGGCATCCTGTCGGCTCCGTTTGAATTATTATCGACATAGCATGTCAGAAAAGTTATCTCTGCATCCTGTAAAGATAGATATCGCAGATTAATTAGTTTTCTGTTTCTCCCCTGAGTATCAGACGCAGTAATTAATCTTTGCGAATATGACATTTCGTCACGGTAATAAATTAAACATTTCGCTAAATAAAAAATAGCCGCAAACTCTTTTAATGACCTAAGCTAATTCTTATTGGGATATAAGAAGGGTCTAATCTTATTTTGTATAAAATGTCGCATTATGCCGCCCGACGCTATTAACGACGAGGGATTACGGTAACCATAGCCAGGGTGATGAATTGTTTCTTTTTGGTTAATCATGGCGCGCTTACTGGTCACGTCTCAGTATCGGCAACGGACGGGGGAGACGTCGCGTTTGCATCGGAAACACAAACGTTAACTGACAGCGAGGCCCGCTTCTGACAAAATAGCGTCATCCCCTTTGACTTGAAGTAACAGATGGAATCTTCTCTCTGATGGCAGCAAAGATTATTGACGGTAAAACGATTGCGCAGCAGGTGCGATCTGAGGTTGCTCAAAAAGTTCAGGCACGCGTCGCAGCAGGGCTTCGCGCTCCCGGCCTGGCTGTGGTGTTGGTCGGCAGCAATCCGGCCTCACAGATTTATGTCGCAAGCAAACGTAAAGCGTGCGACGAAGTGGGATTCGTCTCCCGCTCCTATGACCTGCCAGAAACCACCAGCGAAGCCGAACTGCTGGCGCTTATCGATACTCTGAATGCAGATAACACGATCGACGGTATTCTGGTGCAGTTGCCTTTACCGGCAGGTATCGACAACGTTAAAGTGCTGGAGCGTATCGCGCCAGATAAAGACGTAGACGGTTTTCATCCTTATAACGTCGGTCGTCTGTGCCAGCGTGCGCCGCGCCTGCGTCCCTGTACGCCCCGCGGTATTGTGACCCTGCTTGAGCGTTACAATATTGATACCTACGGCCTGAATGCGGTGGTCATTGGCGCGTCCAATATCGTTGGACGCCCAATGAGCATGGAGCTGCTGCTGGCTGGCTGTACGACTACCGTTACGCACCGCTTTACCAAAGATCTGCGTCACCATGTCGAGCATGCTGATTTGCTCATTGTCGCCGTAGGTAAACCGGGCTTTATTCCCGGCGAATGGATTAAAGAAGGCGCAATTGTGATTGATGTCGGTATTAACCGTCTGGAAAATGGCAAGGTCGTTGGCGACGTCGTGTTTGACGAAGCCGCGGCGCGCGCGTCATACATCACGCCAGTACCGGGCGGCGTCGGCCCTATGACGGTCGCCACGCTTATCGAAAACACGCTGCAGGCGTGCATTGAATATCACGATCCACAAGGAAAATAACATGGCGACATTCTCTTTAGGCAAGCACCCGCACGTCGAGCTGTGCGATCTGCTCAAGCTGGAAGGCTGGAGCGAAAGCGGCGCGCAGGCGAAAATCGCCATTGCCGACGGGCTGGTGAAGGTTGATGGCGCGGTTGAAACGCGTAAACGCTGCAAAATTGTCGCCGGGCAAACCGTTAGCTTTGAAGGCCAAAGTGTGAACGTCGTGGCCTGATACAGAGTGCCGGATAGCGACGCAAAGCGTCTTATCCGGCCTGATTATGCTTTCTTTTCAGATAATCATCCACTTAATCCTCTGCGTTCCAACTGCTAGCATGGCTATTTCCCTGTGAACCATCGCTATGCCTACCGTTATCACCCACGCCGCCGTTCCCCTGTGTTTTGGCGCAGGCTTAGGCCTGAAAGTTATCCCTCCTCGCCTGCTGTTTGCCGGTGTTGTGCTGGCGATGCTCCCCGATGCCGACGTGCTGGCCTTTAAATTTGGCGTCGCCTACGGCAACGTATTTGGCCATCGTGGATTTACCCATTCTTTACTTTTCGCATTCGTCCTCCCCCTGTTGTGCGTACTCGCGGGACGACGATGGTTTCGAGCGGGGCAGGTGCGCTGCTGGCTGTTTTTAACCGTTTCATTGTTGTCGCACAGCCTGCTGGATTCGATAACCACGGGTGGGAAAGGCGTCGGATGGCTGTGGCCGTGGTCGGATGAACGTTTCTTTGCACCCTGGCAGGTGATTAAAGTCGCGCCGTTTGCGCTTTCAAGCTACATCACGCCGTATGGACATCAGGTCATTCTCTCAGAATTGCTGTGGGTGTGGTTGCCGGGAAGTATTTTAGTGTTATTTCTATGGGTACTTAAAACGCATATTAAAAGGAATCAATATGAATAAAATGACATTCGCCGCCGCGGTCGTCTGTTTCTCATTTTCCCACGCCAGCTATAGCGAAGAAATGTCTGCCACTGGATGGTATGCGGCATCGTCTGCGGTTGTCAGCGTGGGCAGTTCCGCACTGGTTAGCGGAATTATACTCTCCCCCGTACTGCTGCCGCTCAACCTGAGCATTGGATCTGTTGTCGAAAATAAAAAGCAAAAAACCGCGCTGTTAACCACTAAGTCCCCCGATAACAAAGACATTAAAATGCAAGTTCCGCTAAATGTCGTCAAAGAAGGCAACCTCAAAGCAGGTGATAAAGTCACTCTGGAAAAAACGCAGGAAGGCACCGGCGCTTATTTGAAAAAAGAGGGCAAAGTCCTTGCCCATATGGTAAATCAGGACGACGCAGGACTTTCCAGCAACCAGACGGTACCGGCCAAATGAAGCGATTCGCGTTTGCCCTGTGGCTCAGCGCAATCTCGCTCAACGCTTATGCAGACAGTGCTAACTGTCACCAAAAAGCAAACACGCCGGAGAGCATCGCAGCGACAATGGATCAGGCGCTACAGCTCAAACAGCAGCTTAACAGTCAACCCGATCCGGTCGTCATTCTGGTTCGCCAGGGGCAAGATATGTCGAGCCGACATTTAACCTGGTCACATGCTGGCTATGCCATGCGCCAGCCAAACGGAGACTGGCGGGTTTACCATAATCTGAATACTTGCGGAACCGCTGAATCAGCGCTCTATATACAAGGTCTGTATGAGTTTCTGGCTGATGACCTGGTGAATCAGAGCATTGCCGTTTTGCGCCCGCGTTCAGATATCGCGACGGCATTACAAACGCTCTTACATAGCGCTACCAAACTCAATCTCTTCCACAGTCCCCGCTATAACCTGATTGCGTGGCCTTTTTCCGGCCCTTATCAGAATTCGAATGGCTGGCTTCTCGAAGTGTTTGCGCGAGCAAACGATGCGCAGGTTTGGTCACGTAATGATGCCCGCCGCTGGTTGCAGCTTCAGGGTTATCAACCCTCTATCGTTAGTGCTGGCACTTTTGAACGATTAGGCGCAAAACTGTTCACCCCCAACGTTTTCACCGACGATCAGCCAGCAGAATTGCTGCGAAAAGGAAATGTGGGGCTAAACAGCGGCGACAGCGTCATCCGCTTTATTGCCCATTACAGCCGGGCAATACCCGGGTGTGAACATCAGAATCTGGGGGAGTCGGTGTGTGTTTATCTTTCGCCCGGTGCAAAAAAATAAAAAACAGGCCGTTCTATGCAAATAGAGCGGCCTGTAAAAGCGCTTACTTACGCCGCCAGGTGGTGCCCTGCGGGCCATCTTCCAGAATAATACCCATTTCAGCGAGACGATCGCGCGCCGCGTCCGCCGCCGCCCAGTCTTTCGCTTTACGGGCATCCAGACGCTGTTGAATCAAGGCTTCAATTTCCGCAACTTCACCGTCATCCGCCTGCGCGCCGCTTTGCAGGAAAACATCCGGCTCCTGCTCCAGCAGTCCCAGCACGCCGGAAATCTTCCGCAGATGAGACGCCATCGCATTCGCGGCGGTCATATCCTCGCCCTTCAGACGGTTGACTTCACGCGCCATATCAAACAGGACGGAGTAGGCTTCCGGCGTGTTGAAATCGTCATTCATCGCCTCCACGAAACGCGCTTCAAACGCCTCGCCGCCCGCCGGGGCCGCTGATTTATCCGTTCCACGCAATGCGGTGTATAGCCGCTCCAGCGAAGCGCGCGCCTGCTTGAGGTTCTCTTCGCTGTAGTTCAGTTGGCTACGGTAATGCCCGGACATCAGGAAGTAGCGCACGGTTTCCGCATCGTAGTATTTCAGCACGTCGCGCACGGTAAAGAAGTTGCCCAGCGATTTGGACATCTTCTCGCGATCCACCATCACCATACCGGAGTGCATCCAGTAGTTGACGTATTCGCCGTCATGCGCGCAGGTAGACTGGGCAATCTCGTTTTCATGGTGCGGGAACATCAGATCGGAACCGCCGCCGTGAATATCAAAATGGTTGCCCAACTGCTTGCAGTTCATCGCCGAACATTCAATGTGCCAGCCCGGACGCCCTTCGCCCCACGGCGACGGCCAGCTCGGCTCGCCCTCTTTCGACATTTTCCACAGCACGAAGTCCATCGGGTTACGCTTCACGTCAACGACATCTACGCGCGCGCCCGCCTGAAGCTGCTCAAGATCCTGACGGGAAAGCTGCCCATAAGTCGGATCGGTCGGTACATCGAACATCACATCGCCGTTATCCGCCACATAGGCGTGCCCTTTCTCGATTAAGGTGCGGGTGAGCTCGATAATTTCCTGAATATGGTGCGTCGCACGCGGCTCGCTGTCCGGACGCAGAATATTCAGCGCGTCGAAGTCCTGATGCATTTCCGCAATCATTCTATCGACCAGCGCGACAAAACTTTCGCCATTTTCATTGGCGCGTTTAATAATTTTATCGTCGATATCGGTAATGTTACGCACATACTTCAGCTTATAACCGAGAAAACGCAAATAGCGCGCGACAACGTCAAAAGCGACAAACGTGCGTCCGTGGCCAATGTGGCAGAGATCGTAAACGGTGATACCACACACGTACATGCCGACTTCCCCGGCATGAATGGGTTTGAATTCCTCTTTTTGGCGCGTCAGTGTATTAAAAATTTTTAACATCGAAGATTCCGTATAGACGTGTGTGGGTAATAATCTCTGTATGATACATATTATTCGTAATCGAAGCAGCACACTTTGCAAGGTGATCGCAGCTTACGGTTATGCTATAACAAGCCCCTATATGTGCCCCATTGCGGGCTAAAGCACCACTCTCTTGGAACAGGATGCATAAATGGTTACTTTCCACACTAATCACGGCGATATCGTAATCAAAACCTTTGATGATAAAGCGCCTGAAACAGTTAAAAACTTCCTGGACTACTGCCGCGAAGGTTTTTACAACAACACCATTTTCCACCGTGTGATTAACGGTTTTATGATTCAGGGCGGCGGCTTTGAGCCGGGCATGAAACAGAAAGCCACCAAAGAGGCGATCAAAAACGAAGCCAACAATGGTCTGAAAAATACCCGTGGTACGCTGGCGATGGCGCGTACTCAGGCACCACACTCGGCTACCGCGCAATTCTTCATCAACGTGGCAGACAACGACTTCCTGAACTTCTCCGGCGAAAGTCTGCAGGGCTGGGGCTACTGCGTCTTTGCGGAAGTCGTAGAAGGTATGGACGTGGTAGATAAAATCAAAGGCGTCGCCACTGGCCGTAGCGGTATGCACCAGGACGTACCAAAAGAAGACGTCATCATTGAAAACGTGACCGTCAGCGAGTAATCGTGGCGACACTGTTTATTGCAGACTTGCATCTGCAAACGGAAGAACCGGCGATCGTCGCCGGTTTTCTGCGTTTTTTAGCCGTAGAAGCCCGTCAGGCCGACGCGCTGTATATTCTTGGCGATCTCTTCGAGGCCTGGATTGGCGACGACGACCCCAACCCGCTACATCGTGAGATAGCCGCCGCCATCAAAGCGGTGGTGAATGTTGGCGTTCCCTGCTTCTTTATTCATGGTAATCGCGACTTCCTGATTGGCAAACGCTTTGCCCGCGAAAGCGGCATGATTCTACTGCCGCAGGAAAAAGTGCTCGATCTGTATGGCCGCAATGTGTTGATTATGCACGGCGATACGCTCTGTACCGATGATGCCGGATATCAGGCGTTTCGCGCCAAAGTCCATAATCCGTGGGTGCAACGACTGTTCCTTACCCTGCCGCTGTTTATCCGCCGCCGTATCGCCGCCAGAATGCGCGCCGGCAGTAAAGCCGCCAACAGCAGCAAATCGCTGGATATTATGGACGTCAATGCGCAGACCGTCGTCGCCGAAATGGAAAAACACCGCGTACAGTGGCTGGTTCACGGTCACACCCACCGCCCGGCGGTACATGAACTTTCCGTCAACGACCAGCCCGCGTTCCGCGTGGTGTTAGGCGCATGGCATCATGAAGGTTCAATGGTAAAAGTCACGCCGGACAACGTGGAGTTAATCGCCTTCCCCCTGTAAATGTTCGTCGAATCGTCCGTTACGGCGCACACGCAACCGTTTTCCTTGCCTGATTATCATGCTATTCTCTGACACCTCAAAAGCAGCGTGTCCCGCACCACAGGAGTTTTAAGACGCATGTCTTCCCGCAATAATCCGGCGCGTGTCGCCATCGTGATGGGGTCCAAAAGCGACTGGGCTACCATGCAATTCGCCGCCGAAATTTTTGAAATTCTGGATGTCCCGCACCATGTAGAAGTGGTTTCCGCCCATCGCACCCCCGATAAACTGTTCAGCTTCGCCGAAACGGCGGAAGAGAACGGATATCAAGTGATTATTGCCGGCGCGGGCGGCGCGGCGCACCTGCCGGGAATGATTGCGGCAAAAACGCTGGTCCCGGTACTCGGCGTGCCGGTACAAAGCGCTGCGCTCAGCGGCGTGGATAGCCTCTACTCCATCGTGCAGATGCCGCGCGGCATTCCGGTGGGTACACTGGCGATCGGTAAAGCCGGTGCCGCTAACGCCGCCCTGCTCGCCGCACAGATTCTGGCGCAACACGACGCGGAACTGCATCAGCGCATCGCCGACTGGCGCAAAGCGCAAACCGATGAAGTTCTGGAAAATCCCGATCCGCGGGGGACGCTATGAAGCAAGTTTGTGTTCTCGGCAACGGACAACTGGGCCGAATGCTGCGCCAGGCGGGCGAACCGCTGGGTATCGCCGTCTGGCCGGTTGGTCTGGATGCAGAGCCTACCGCCGTGCCGGTACAGCAGAGCGTCATTACCGCAGAGATTGAGCGCTGGCCGGAAACCGCGCTTACCCGCGAGCTGGCGCGCCACCCGGCCTTCGTCAATCGTGATGTATTTCCGATCATCGCCGACCGTCTGACACAAAAACAGCTTTTCGATAAACTGGGACTCGCGACCGCGCCGTGGCAGCTGCTGACCAGCGCCGACGAGTGGTCCGGCATCTTTGACCGTCTGGGAGAACTGGCGATTATTAAGCGTCGCGTTGGCGGCTACGACGGTCGCGGGCAGTGGCGTCTACGCGCGGACGAAACCGGGCAACTGCCGGATGACTGCTATGGCGAATGTATTGTTGAGCGCGGTATCCATTTTTCCGGCGAAGTGTCGTTAGTCGGCGCTCGCGCTCATGACGGCAGTACCGTGTATTACCCGCTAACGCACAATTTGCATCAGGACGGCATCTTGCGGACCAGCGTCGCGTTCCCACAGGCGAACGCCGAACAGCAGGAGCAGGCGGAATCGATGCTGTCAGCAATTATGCAGGCGCTGAACTATGTCGGCGTAATGGCGATGGAATGTTTTATCACGCCGGAAGGCCTGTTAATCAATGAACTGGCGCCGCGCGTACATAACAGCGGACACTGGACGCAAAATGGCGCCAGCATCAGTCAGTTTGAATTGCATTTGCGCGCGATTACCGGCCTGCCGTTGCCCGCGCCGGTGATTAACGCCCCGTCGGTGATGATCAACCTGATCGGCAGCGAGCTGAATTACGACTGGCTGAAGCTGCCGCTGGTACATCTGCACTGGTATGATAAAGCGGTACGTCCGGGGCGAAAAGTCGGCCATCTGAATCTGACCGACAGCGATACGTCACGTCTTAGCGCCACCCTGGAAGCGCTTTCTCCGCTCCTGCCGGGCGAATACGCCAGCGGCATTATCTGGGCGCAAAGTAAGCTTAAATAAACAGCGTGGGCGGCGCATTTTCTGTCGCCGCCCGTCGCGATCACAGACAGATGCAGGTTCCCGCTCTGCCCGCCAGGGTATCGTCAATACGCGACAATGCGCCAATCCATGCCGGCTTTCCGCACCGCTTCACATATCCGCTTACCGCGGTCACCTTCGGTCCCATCGCGCCATCGGCTTTGGCAAACGGCGCCAGCTCATCGGGCGAAGCCTGACGAATAGCGCGCTGTTGTGGCGTTCCCCAATGTTCATACACCGCATCCGCATCCGTCAAAATGATCAGACCATCGGCCGCTATCTGCTCCGCCAGCAATGCCGCCGCCAGGTCTTTATCTATCACCGCCTCGACCCCTTCGCCCTCGCCGGCAACAGGTACCCCGCCACCGCCGCTGCAAATCACCACATGGCCCTCTTTTAGCAATAACTCAATAGCGGCGCTTTCGATAATCTGACGCGGCGCCGGGGAAGCGACGACACGGCGCAGATATTTTCCATCACGTTTCATATGCCAGCCATAAGTCGCTTCCAGCGCCATTTGCTCTTCTGGCGAATAAACGGGGCCAATAAACTTTTCCGGTTCAAGAAAAGCAGGATCGTCCGCCGATACCTTTATCCGCGTTAATACTGTAGTCACCGGCGGCATATCGGGTTCAAGCGCCAGACGCTGCGCCAGCATATAGCCGATCATGCCCTGACTCTCCGCCACCAGCACATCCAGCGGATAAGGCTCAACGGCTTTCCAGGCAAGGTTCTGTAAAGCCAACAGGCCGACCTGGGGGCCGTTGCCATGTACTATCGCCAGCCGATACGAGCGGGCAAGTCGCGCCAGCGCAGGCACTGCGTCGGCAATATTGCGATATTGATTCTCTGCCGTTAGCGCTTCTCCGCGCTGCAATAATGCGTTGCCGCCAAGAGCAACTACCAACGTTTTCATTCCCTATCCTTTTACTATTTGTTGTCCAAGCCAGAACCCCAGCAGCGTATCCGCGCCCGAGGTGTGCCCCAGCGCCAGCAGTCCGTCAATCGCCGTTTCTGTGCGAACATCTCGTCGCAGCGCATGAATAAAGTGGAGTAAAGGTGACGCGAAATAACCCATAGCCGCATAGCGTAAATAGCTAACGCTCACGAGCGTCGTCGCCCGATCAAGGCTGCCGGATTGGGCAAAAAAATTACGCCCGGCGCGTTCATCTATGGCGCCAAAATACCAGGCCGCCAGCAACATTCCCGTCAGCGTGTCGTCATGACTGGGCGTTAAGCCCGGCCCTTTACCCAGCCATAGCCGCCAGTCAGTCGCAGCACCTGCAAGCGCCGACTGAAAGCAGTGACAAAACTGGCGAAGTTCCGGACATAGAGGCTGGGCTGCGGCGACGGTTAACGGCCCAAACAGTCCCGTCTCCTCACTACGCTGCATGTACGTCGCGTTAAGACGCGGCGACGCAAGATAGCGCGGAACCCGCAGCGAACAGCGCCTCTCCGGCTCGCATAAAAGAAACTCGCCAATCTGAATACCGGCAGCGGTTGACTGCGGTTTTTCGCCATCGGTGAGCACATCGCGCAAGGCGTCAAAATCGCCGCCGCGCAGTATCCACCCTCCCGGACTGAAGCCGCTCCCCCGACGGTGAAGCGTTAATAACTCACCGCTTTTCGCCACAAAATTAATAGAGCGACGCCATACCCCTGACATCTGCCATGGTTGCCGATAATCCGCCGATTGTCGGCTTGCCATAAGAGGATGGATACGTTTCATGAGACGCTCTCTTAACTTACGCCCATGCTTTCCGCCAGCGCTTCCAGCGCCTGCTCGAAACAGGCCAGCGGCGCACGGACGGTTCCCGCGCCAATCTGGCCAATCCCCGCCTCTTTATGCGCGATACCCGTGTTAATCAGCGGCGTAATTCCGGTCTCGACCACGCGGCGGATATCCAGTCCCAGACAGGCCCCCTGAAAATCCCAGCCGGGGATTTGTAGCTGCATGTTGCGTTCGAGATAAATTTCAGCCATCTCTTCAGAAACAGATTTCGCCGCTTCCATTCCCCCGGCACCGACAAAACGCGTTACGCCAGGCGCGGCAATCATTGCAGCGCCGCCAATACCAAACGTTTCAGTAATGGCGCTGTCGCCCATGTCCGGGTTGGCCTGATCCTGCGAAAAACCGGTAAAAAATAGCCCCTGTGGCGTATTAACAGGCGCGGTGAACCAACGGTCGCCCAGACCGCTAACCCGAATACCAAACATATCGCCATTACGGGTCATCGCCGTCACAATACTGCCGGCGCGAATCTGCGCGCCTGCGTCCATGGCGGCTTTACAGTAGGCCATCGCCAGATTAAGGAAGAATTGATCGGTGACGCTCAGAAAATCCATCACTTCCGCTATCTGCTGCTTATCGTGTTCCAGACGGGCGATATGCGGCGCCAACGTGCGCATCAGCAATGCGGAAGAGGCGATATTGCGCTGGTGGAATTCATCTCCCATCGTAATGCCCTGCGCCATCATTGCGGTCAGGTCGAGCCCCCGCTCCAGACGTCCCAGCGCCGCGCTTAATACCGGCATCAGCACATCACGCATCCAGCGCAAACGTTGCTGAACATCCTCGCCATAGGCGCCGAAACGCATCACTTTGCCGATCCCTTCGTTGAGATTGCAGTACGCGCGATTGCCGTCGGTGATATTTTCCACGACCAGCATCGGCATACTGGCTGAGGTAATACCGCCCATCGGCCCCACGGCGTTAACGTGATGGCAGGGAATAAAGTTGACCTTTCCCTGCTCTAACAGCGCGAGCGCGCTCATTTCATCTTTGGCCCATCCTTCAAACAGGCATGCGCCGATACAGGCGCCTTTCATCGGGCCGGTCATCTCTTGCCAGCGCATCGGCGGGCCGGCATGAAGAAGCGTTTTCCCCTGATTGAGCACGCTAATTAATGAAGAAGCTGGCTTCACATCCAGCCAGTGCGGACGTGCGCGACGAATTTGTTCGATGACTGCAGCGTTGGCTTGCGCCACTGATGTAAACATGGGAACCCCTTATTGCAAACGTTCTAACAGACGAGCCAGTTTTTTATTACCGCCAGCGACAGGCGCCCACTGGTAGTGCACCACGGGCATACCGGCAGCCTGTAAATCCAGCGCGAAGCTACGTAACCCGGCATTAATCACCGCTACCGCTTCCAGTAACCGGGGAGCTGATGGATGAGTGGAAGAGAGAGTGGGTCGAATCAGTTCCGCGGCCAACAGAGTGGCTTCGGGAAGAGAATCCACTACCGTGATGCCGGCATCTTCGAGCGCGGCGATTTGTTGCGAGCGGCACTGAGGATCGCGTTCCGTTCCGGTGACGGTTGCGATGGCGAACAGCGGCTGGTCGCTGGCGCGTGCGGCGCATGCCTTCTGCCAGGCCTGAATCAGCGATGCGGCGGGATCGGCAGTCGCGCCAAAACCAATAACGACGTCCACTAATAACACGCGTACCTGCGGCTGTGCGCCAAGCCCGGCGATAAGCTGATTACGTAACGCCGGGTCAATCATCGGATGTGGTCGCCCAACGGTATAAAAGTCATCGCCCAGATCGATAATCTGGTGGCCGTCAGCGTCAAGCATCATGCCATGGTGATGTTCCGTATCCGCCGCGACGCCCAGATAGCCAGCCAGCAGCCCCGCCGCTTCCGCCGCCAGCGTTCCGCCGGTATAGAGACCACGAATCACGCCGCCTGTTGAAACCATTTCTTTACGCTGCGACGTCACGCGAGACAATAAACATGCCAGTCGGGCGGCTTCATCCAGCGTCGAGGCAAACCAGACGTTTTCCTCACGCGCAACGGGGGAGGAAAACCCTAAGAACAGCGCTACAACGGGTTTCCCGGTGGCTTTCATCGCCGCGATAATATGCTGACGAACCGCATCGGCAGGCGGTTTGGAGACAAAGGCCAGCACCTGGCTCTTTTCATCCGCGCTGAGTATGTCCAGTGCCGTTAGCGCGCTGATCCCGCCGACCTCGGCGCTCAAATCGCGTCCGCCAAGCCCGATGGCATGGGTAATCCCTTCCCCCGCCAGCGCAATCTGTGAACAGAGCTCCTGAATACCGGTGCCGGAAGCGCCAATCACCCCGATGTTGCCCTCTGGCATGACGTTAGCGAAAGCCAGCGGCGTATTGGCGATCATAGCGGTGCCGCAATCCGGCCCCATGACCAGCAGTCCTTTATCACGCGCCCGGCGTTTTAGTCTGATTTCATCGTCCAGCGTGACATTATCGGAGAAGATCATCACGTTCAACGAACGATCCAGCGCCTGCTCCGCCAGTTCCGCCGCATATTCGCCGGCCACCGATACCAGCGCCAGATTCGCCTCTGGCAGTTTCTGACAGGCGCTTTCCCAGCGTCTGACCTGGATTAACGACTGGCTGCCGCTGCTTCCCTGCGCCAACTGCTGCAATGCTTCTTCGAGCTGTCGCACAATCACTTGCGTAATGCCGTCATCTACCGCTTCGGTACGAATCGCCACACAAATGTCATTGGGCGTTGCGCCATGAAAATCGTCATGCCAGAAACCGGTAGTTTCCAGCAGCGACTTATTCGCAGGCGTTCCCATCATTACCGATACATCATCAACATTTTCGGACTCACTCAGCTTTCGAGAAATAATCATTAAGCTGACAGAGTCCTGAAAACACCCTTTTTTAATAAAGGCGTGGATCATAACAACTCCTTAATAATTGCACCCATTGCAATTGCACGAGCAGTGTTAATGTGCGCTTCACGGTATATATCCGGGAGGGTAAATAGAGTGATTAACGTCACATCAAATTTATTAACAAAAGAATTCAAACAACGGCTAAAGGATTAGTTATGATTTTCTAAAAAAGCTTTTTATTTAAGCAAAAAGATAAAACCCGCCTGATTATCAAATAAATTCTAATTATATTTTTTTGCCTGTCTGGATCACATAATCATTTTATTTTCCCGGTATGTTAATCGCAGTCATGCTTCACACCGTCGTTAAAAAGGAAGACAGATGAAAATCAGTCGGGAAACACTCCATCAGCTTATCGAAAATAAGCTTTATAAAGCCGGACTAAAACGTGAGCACGCCGCCATCGTCGCCGACGTACTGGTTTATGCAGATGCCAGAGGTATTCACTCACATGGCGCCGTACGCGTTGAATATTATGCCGAACGAATTTCAAAAGGCGGCACCAACCGGGAGCCGACGTTCCGCATTGAGAATACCGGTCCCTGTACGGCGATACTGCATGCCGATAATGCTGCCGGACAGGTCGCAGCCAAAATGGGAATGGAGCATGCTATTGAAATAGCCAAAAAAAATGGCATCGCGGTTGTCGGCATTAGCAGAATGGGCCATAGCGGCGCCATCTCTTATTTCGTCCGCCAGGCTGCTCGCGAAGGCCTGATCGGTCTGTCTATCTGTCAGTCCGATCCTATGGTCGTGCCGTTTGGCGGGGCGGATATTTACTATGGCACTAATCCGCTGGCCTTTGCCGCGCCGGGCGAAGGCGATGACATCATTACCTTCGATATGGCCACCACCGTGCAGGCCTGGGGAAAAGTCCTCGATGCACGGTCCCGCAATGAGTCCATTCCGGAGAGTTGGGCCGTTGATAAAAACGGCGCGCCGACACATGATCCTTTTGCCGTCAATGCGTTATTACCCGCCGCAGGCCCGAAAGGCTACGGCCTGATGATGATGATCGATATTCTGTCCGGTATTCTGCTGGGGCTGCCGTTTGGCCGCCAGGTCAGTTCGATGTATGAAGATTTACACGCCGGACGCAATTTAGGACAACTTCATCTGGTCATTAATCCGGCGTTCTTTTCTTCCTGTGAATTATTCCGCAAACATATTAGTCAGACCATGCAGGAACTCAATTCCGTGAAGCCCGCCCCCGGTTTTAAACAGGTTTATTATCCTGGACAGGATCAGGATATTAAACAGAAAAATGCCGATATGAATGGTATCGATATTGTTGATGATATTTATCAATATCTGATTTCCGATGCCCTCTATCTCAAGTCATACGAAACAAAAAATCCCTTTGCCCAATAATTATTGAAACAGGAATTTCCTATGATAAAGCATTTTCGCCACGCGATAGAAGAAACATTGCCCTGGCTCTCCTCCATTGGAGCCGATCCTACGGGTGGAATGACGCGTTTACTTTATTCGCCTGAGTGGCTGGAAACACAGCAGCAGTTTAAAAAGCGAATGGCAGAAAGCGGTCTGGAGACACGCTTTGATGACGTCGGAAATTTATATGGCCGCCTTTGCGGCACACAATTTCCGGAGCAGGTGATTTTAAGCGGTTCGCATATTGATACGGTCGTCAACGGCGGCAATCTGGACGGGCAATTCGGCGCGCTTGCCGCCTGGCTGGCGCTCGACTGGCTAAAAGCGACCTACGGCGCGCCGCTGCGCACCGTCGAGGTAGTGTCAATGGCTGAGGAAGAAGGCAGCCGTTTCCCTTACGTTTTTTGGGGCAGCAAGAACATTTTTGGCCTGGCGAATCCTGAAGAGGTACGCCATATCCAGGACGCCAAAGGCACAGGCTTTGTCGACGCTATGCAGGCGTGCGGATTTACCCTTCCCGCCGCGCCGCTCGCCGCGCGAACCGATATCCGCGCCTTTGTTGAATTGCATATTGAGCAAGGCTGCGTTCTGGAGAGCAACGGACAGTCGATTGGCGTCGTCAACGCCATCGTCGGGCAACGTCGCTACACGGTGACGCTCAACGGCGAGTCCAACCATGCAGGCACAACGCCAATGGGCTATCGTCGCGATACGGTGCATGCCTTCAGTCGTATTTGCAGTCAGTCCATTGAAAAAGCCAAACAGCATGGCGATCCCCTGGTATTAACGTTCGGCAAAGTTGAGCCGCAGCCGAATACGGTCAATGTTGTCCCTGGAAAAACCACATTTACAATCGATTGCCGGCATACGGACGCCGCCGTACTTCGCGAATTTACCGAACAGTTGGAAAACGATATGCGCGCCATCTGCGATGAAATGGATATCAGCATCGATATCGATTTGTGGATGGACGAAGCGCCGGTGCCGATGAACGCCGAACTGGTCGCGGCCCTCACCAGGCTGTGTGAAACCGAACAACTGAACTATCGCATAATGCATAGCGGCGCAGGTCATGACGCGCAAATTTTCGCGCCGCGCGTCCCTACCTGTATGATTTTCGTCCCCAGCATTAATGGTATCAGCCATAACCCGGCGGAACGTACCAACATTAATGACCTTGCTGAAGGGGTCAAAACTCTGGCATTAATGCTGCATCAACTTGCCTGGCAAAAATAAGGAGCCATCAATGGGATATCTGAATAACGTCACGGGTTACCGCGATGATTTACTGGCGAACCGCGCCATTGTGAAACACGGTAACTATGCGCTCTTAACGCCGGACGGTCTGGTGAAAAATATTATTCCCGGCTTTGAAAACTGTGACGTCACCATCCTTTCGACGCCGAAGCTGGGTGCTTCTTTCGTCGATTATCTGGTCACCTTACATCAGAATGGCGGCAACCAGCAGGGCTTTGGCGGCGAGGGGATTGAAACTTTTCTCTATGTCATTGCGGGAAATATTGAAGCTAAAGCAGAAGGAAAAACATTCTCTTTAACCCAGGGCGGATACCTCTATTGTCCACCGGGCGAGATGATGACCTTTAGCAACGCTCAAACGGAAGACAGCCAGCTATTTTTATATAAACGCCGCTATACTCCTGTCGAGGGGCATGCCCCGTGGTTGGTTTCCGGCAATGCCAGCCAGCTGGAGCGTATTCATTATGAAGGCATGGAAGATGTTATTCTGCTGGATTTCCTGCCTAAAGAGCTGGGCTTCGATATGAATATGCATATTCTGTCGTTCGAACCGGGCGCCAGCCACGGCTATATTGAAACCCACGTCCAGGAACATGGCGCTTATATCCTTTCCGGCCAGGGAGTTTATAACCTCGACAACAACTGGGTGCCGGTGAAAAAAGGCGACTACATCTTCATGGGCGCTTATTCCCTGCAGGCCGGATACGGTGTAGGTCGTGGCGAAGCATTCAGCTACATCTACTCCAAAGACTGTAACCGCGACGTTATGATTTAACGGCGGACAGCCCTCCTGATTATTTTTAATTTAGCTATGTTGGATTTTGCCACGGTGAGAACCGTGGCTTTTTTTATGCTTAACGAGTCCCGATATCCTGGCCAAGTTTGATGACGCGGGCAATATTACAGGCGCTGTGGTAGAGATTTTGTTCACCGTTCGCCAGAACCTCCGGCAAAGGCGCCAGCCGCGGCAAAATACTGAATACGGCATCAATACCGTGGCGATGGACCACTTCCACGCCGTCGCCCAGTACGCCGGCAATGCCGATAACCGGGACGTGATGCCGTTTCGCCACTGACGCGACGCCTATCGGCGCTTTTCCTCCCGCCGTTTGCGAGTCGATTCGCCCTTCTCCGGTAATCACCAGCGAGGCCTCTTTTACCGCCTCCTCCAGCTTCACCGCCTGCATAACAATCTCAATACCGGGCTTCATTTCCGCTTCCAGGAAGACGATAGCGGCAATCCCCATTCCTCCGGCCGCTCCACCGCCCGGTATTTGAGACATGTCGCGTCCGGTCAGGGCATGTAAAACACGGGCATAATTACGTAATCCATTTTCCAGCGTCTCAACCATTTCAGGCGTCGCCCCTTTCTGCGGACCGAATACCGCCGCCGCGCCGCGTGGCCCCACCAACGGGTTATCAACATCACAGGCGACCTCAATACGACACTCTGAAATTCGCGGATCGCACCCCTGCAGGTCAATGCTCGCCAGGCGCGATAAATTGCCCCCTCCGGCGCCAAGCGGCGTTCCCTGCGCGTCCAGAAAACGCACACCGAGCGCCTGCGCTACTCCCATTCCGCCATCCACCGTGGCGCTGCCGCCGATACCCAGAATAATATGGCGAATCCCCGCGTCCAGGGCGTGACGAATCAATTCGCCGGTGCCGAAACTGGATGCCAGCAGCGGATTACGCGCCTCGGGTGCCACCAGCATCAATCCGCTCGCCGCCGCCATTTCAATAATCGCCGTTTTGCCGTCGCCGGTCAGGCCATAAAATCCGTTTACTTTTTCCCCCATCGGCCCGCTAACGTCCACAGAAACCCGTTTCCCGCCGGTCGCAGCCACCATCGCGTCCACGGTTCCTTCTCCACCATCGGCGATCGGTAAACAGACATAGCGCGCATCAGGAAATACGGTTGAAAATCCCGCTTTAATAGCCTGACAGCATTTATCAGCGCTTAAGCTCTCTTTAAATGAATCTGGCGCAATTACAATCTTCATCATGTCTCCTTGTTTTCTCACGTTATTTAATGCGTTCCCACGGAATAAGATTTTCCATAAGCACTGCCAGTAAGATTCCCACCAGTAATCCGTTACTAAGCAGAGGACGAATCATCAGTGGAAGATCCTGTAAATAGACCGGAGGAAGCCCCATCAAAAAAATGCCGACAAAAAGCGGTAATGCCAGGCGATAAATATTCCGCGCGGTAAACGTAATTTGCTGGCTAAAAACCAAACCGGAATAAAGTAAAGGTAAATAAGAGACCAGCATAACGGCGCTGCTGATCGCCAGTGGAATAGCGCAAAATAAGCGGGTTAACGGCGTTATAATGGCAACCAGCAGACACAACGCGCTACCGCAGATAAAGGATTTGCGAGAACTGTCGCCGGTTTGCGTTAATAAACCAATGGAAGATACAAAAGGCGAAAAAGGCACGACCGCGAAAGGCACCGTCACTAACGTCATCAGTCCGGAAATCATAAAGCTTCGGCGATAACGAGAACTGCCCGACCCTTGATGCGGATAAAAGATATCGGTACCGCGGATGGCGCCGTAAGTGTTGCTGATGTTGACTAACCCCGTCATCACCGCCGTCACAATAATACCCGGCATCAGCGTGCCGTGGCTGCCCAGCGGAAACCATCGCCAGCTTAATTCACCCGGCGGTAAGTGTGATGAAGGAAAGCATAACCGCCATAGCCCCCACCCGACCACGGTCCCTACCAGTAACGCGTAACGGGAGATACGCTGTTGCAGGAAAATAATCATCGCGAGGATAAAACACATCACCGCGACCGCCAGCCCAAAGGGGGCCAATTTGATTCTGGCGCTGGTATCGGCAATGCCAAAAGGCAGCCCCAGCATGCCTTTAAAAAATATTGAGGTCAGCTGCGCGCCCAAAAGCAGCATGAAAAAAACCATTACCGCCGGCGTAAACAGGCGAGCCAGACGGTGTCCTAAGCCGCTAATGCCGATAAATATCGTCACCATCGCGGAGATCGCGATCCCGACCGACAGGCTGGAGGCGATATCGTTCAGCGGCGTGCCGCGAGACGCCTCGCCAAGCGTAATCGTAAGAATAGCGCCCCACCACAGCCCTGTCGGCCCTTCCATAATGGCGCGGCGATGGCCGCAAAATGCCTGAACCAGGCAGGCCAACGCGGTGGTCAAAAAAGCGTATTGTGTGAGCATTAACAGGTTATCAGCGGGAAGATGAAAAGCGGACAGCAAGGTAGGGGGAACCACAACCGTGTTACAGAAAATAAAGAAAAACCACTGAAAGCCGGACAACACACTTTCGCGGTTAATAACAGGGAACATATCCACACCTTAAAATAGAGAATGCCCGTCGTGACGACGGGCATTAAATCACACCGGATTACTGCTGATGTTTAAGGATAAACTGACCTTTTGGCGGCACAGGGAAGCCATGCTCGATGTCATAAATAACATCGCCGCGCAAAATCGTTTTGGTAATACGCGCGCCAATAGTACGGCCAACATACGGACTGACTTTATGGCGATATTCCAGATCTTCATTTTTCAGAACATAGCTGCTGTCAGGCTGAATAAAGACCAGGTCAGCATCTTTGCCGGGGGCAATACGTCCTTTATGTTTCAGACCAAAAATATCGGCGGCGTTGGTCGCCATTAATTTGCCAAACATCGGCAACGACATACCGCGTTTTTGCACCGCTTCATCAAACATGACGTCCATGCAGTTTTGCAGTCCGGCAATTCCGCCCCATGCTTGCATGATATTGCCTGCTTTCATTTCCGGAGGGCATGGAGAGTGGTCGGATACCAGGCAGTCGATTTCGCCGTTAAACAGTTTTTCCCACATCCCTTTCTGGTTTTCCTGGTCGCGAATTGGCGGAGAACATTTTGCCAGGGTGCCAATCTCTTCGAACTGATCGGTATCGAGGACAAAATAGTGCGGGCACGATTCACAGGTGACATCCTGACCTTCCTGACGCGCGCGCGTTACTTCCTCTACCCCCTCCGGGCTGCTGATATGGCAAACGTGCAGACGGCAACCTGCCGCTTTCGCCAGATACAGCACGCGACGAATGGCTTCCACTTCAGTAAATACCGGACGTGAGGCGACATAATCATGCGCCGTTACGCGTCCTTCGCGTTTAGCTTCCTCGCCCAGCTCATCGCAAATCAGAGCATTTTCGCAATGTACCAGTACCGTCTGGTCCATTTCCCCCAGTTTTTGCGCGCCTTTGTAAAACTGCCAGTCATTAACGTCGCGAAAATCATTATCGATGCCACGATCGCCGCAGGTGGCGACAAAGCACTTGAAGCCGACAACGCCCACTTCGTCCAGCTCATGCAGCCGATCCAGGTTATAAGAAACCAAACCGCCCAACTGCGCGGCGTCGATGGTCAATTTACCTTTTGCCGCGTCAAACTTGAGTTCAATCG
Source organism: Salmonella sp. 2020_1395 (assembly GCF_043848115.1). Lineage (NCBI taxonomy): Bacteria > Pseudomonadati > Pseudomonadota > Gammaproteobacteria > Enterobacterales > Enterobacteriaceae > Salmonella > Salmonella sp. 2020_1395. The sequence goes on from NZ_JBCMFH010000003.1 coordinate 147,165, forward strand.
TCTCACGATCGACCGTCGCCGGCAGCTGATTGAGCGGCATCTCAATCATCGTGGTAATACCGCCTTTCGCCGCCGCGCGGGTACCGGTTTCATAGCCTTCCCAGTGGGTACGGCCCGGTTCAGAAATGTGGGTATGCGCGTCAACCATGCCCGGCGAAACGATCAATCCCGTCGCATCCAGCACATTTTTCGCTTCCCCCAGGTTCTCGCCAATCGCGGCGATTTTTCCGCCCTGGACGGCGATATCGATAACTCTCGCTTCGTTTTCTAAGATGACAGTACCGTTCTTAATAATTAAATCAAAAGACATAACAAACTCCTTGTATGGATACAGATAGTTTTTAAATAGCGCACACTTCATTAAATACGCTTAATGCTTTTTCAATATTTAACCTACGAGTTTTTGCTCTCCTGTATTTTCAAAACGCGTGCGTTTCTTCAATAGCGCATAAACAACGAACGCAACTATTACGCCTACAAACCAGGACACGCGGGATAAAGGCTCCATAAATGGTATAAACTTGCCGCCTAATGACAGAATGACTGCTACCAGGGTGACTGAAAATGCAGTCAGGTTAAATCCATTATCATAATATTTGTAATCACCGCTGGCGGTGTACAGCTCATCAAGATTAATTTTTCCACGCATTACCACAAAATAATGAGCTAACATTACGCCGATTACCGGGCCAAGCATACCGCCGATAATATCGAGGAACAGATAAATACTGTCCTGATTCTCCATTAATTTCCATGGGCAAATCAGTAGACTGATAATACTGGCAATCATTACGCCATTTTTATAGTTAAGCTTTGTCGGGGCAAGCGCCGCAATTTGATACCCCGCAGGTATAATATTACCGGTGGCGTTGGTTGAAATTGTCGTCATCAGAATCACCAGCACCGCAAAGAATGAAGCAAACAGACTGTCCCAGCGTTGCACAATATCCAGCACGTTCCAGGTATCCATACCATAATGAATACTGGCTCCGGCAATAATGCACACGCTGGCTACGGCGAATAATATATACGCTACGATAAGCCCCAATGTTTGTCCCAATGCCTGAGCGCGAAATGAATGCGCGTTTTGCGTGAAATCGGACGCGCTCACCGCTGGCGCTGCCCAGACGGCGACTACGGCGTTAATCACCACCAGGAACAGAAAGCCGCTGTGCTCTGCTTTTTGCACGCCTGAAGGCAGATAGTCCAGAATCGGGCCAATGCCGACCAGCGATATTGCCCAAATAGCCATGCCGCCAAAGACAATGTAAATACATGGATTGAGGATAGCGGTAAATTTATTTAATACTTTACCACCGCCAAAACCGATGCCAACGTTAATAATCCAAAAAATTAGAAAAGTAATTAGTCCTGGCAGTGAAAGACCCAGCAGCTTGAAATCTCCGCCTAATGTCAGAAATCCTGGCCAGATCTTCCCAATCAAAATAAGAAATGCCAGCGATCCCGCGTAACACTGTAAGCCGAACCACATAATTGCCGCGATTCCCCCTCGCAATAATCCAGGGAATAGCGCGCCGCGGACGCCGTAAGAACCTCGCAATATCATAGCAAAAGGAACGCCATATTTGCTGCCTGCTGCGCCATTCATTACCATCGCCGCCGCAATAAATAATGCGCTGATAATAATGGCCAACATGATATTAAATGTTGATAGCCCCAGTATAAAAAAACCGCCGACCATAACGTAATTTGGCACGTTATGTACAGATCCCATCCATAAGGTGAAATAGTTAAATGCCTTCCAGTTTCGTTGGGTTTCTGTTTTAGGTAATAAGTCTTCGCTATAACCGCGCTGCTGGTATAGCTCTCTTTGATGTTCCATAAATCCCTCTTTTCACGCATCGGATAACGTTGTTATGGGTTTAGCTATGAGGAACAAATAAATATAAAATAAAGAATTAGTAGATATAATTATTTTTAAGCTGAAGCAATACGTTGCGTCGCTTTCTTTTTATATAAAGTGACGACAGCAAAGATCAGCGTTCCGGTGACCACTAAACATGCTGAAATCACAAAACTGATCTCTTTCGACCCCGTTACATCCGAAATAAATCCGGTCAACGTTGGGGCGACAACCGCCGAGCTCATGCCAAAGAAATTAAAAAGGCTGAAAGCTCTTCCCAGACTTTTTGCCGAAGCCTGTTCAGATACAAAGGAGATCAGGATCGGGTCTACCGCCATTTTCCCCAGCAAGCCGTATAGCGTCAGGCTGACCATCAGCATCGTGGTATTCGGGGACAAAACCGTAAACGCCAACATTGCTGCCGCCACAATTTCCAGACCGAGAATAACCTTAACTTTACTGTTACGAAATTTATCTGACAGATGGCTAAAAAATAACGCCCCCGGTACGCCAACTACCGCCACCAGCGCTGATGCCAGCCCGATAGCTCCGCCATCAAATCCTCTTTCAGTCTGTAGATAAGAGGGCAGCCAGGTCACTATCAAATAATAACCGTAGCAGGTACAGAAATAGAGGAAGTAAACGCTACACAATAAACCAGAGAATAAAGGCGCGCGTTTCTCATCTTCCGTAACGGTTTGGGTTTGCTTTTCCGCTTGCGCAGAGTCGCTTTTGGCTTTACCACGAATGACCAGCGTAAAAACGCACAGCATGATTACTAATATCGCGGCCACGATATACAGTACATTCTGCCAGGCCATGCTCATGTTTTTTACTAATACGCTGGAACCGATTAAGCCAATCCCCATCCCTATAGCCGACCCACTGTTGATAATCGCATTGGCTAATGCCCGACGGGCCTGCGGCACGTTTGCCGAAGAGAGTGAATAAGCCGAGCTAAAGAAAGAAGCGCATCCTCCGCCTGCCATTAGCGACCCTGTATAGATCATGGCCAGGCCATTGGCTTTCGCGATACAGAGTGTACCAATAATAAAAAGCGTAAATCCGGCCATCAGCATGATTTTTTGACCGAATTTATCGACCAATATTCCGCAAGGGATTTGCATACTGCAGTAAGCAAAAAAGTAAAAACTTGCAATGGCGCCTATTTCTGCATTACTTACATTGTCTAAAGATGCCTGAATTTCTGGATAAATTGGCGTAAGCACGGTGCGATAGATCCAAATCGCTACCCAGCCCAGACTCATTACGACAACAATTTGTTTCCAGTAATCAATCCCGGATTTTTTAGTTTCACTCATGTTCTTCACCTTTACAGAGTGTTCCTTGTGAACAGGTATCGCTGCAGCCGCAGCGATACACATAATTAGGACAATTTATGATTGGCCATTAATTCCAGCGCCTGTACCATTGCCGAATGATCAAGCTGGCTCCCGCCATTTGCCGCACAGGTATTGAATAATTCCTGGCAGGTCGCCGTATTCGGTAAATTCAGCGCCAGCGCTTTTGCGCTTTGCAATGCAAGATTAAGGTCTTTCTGATGAAGCGCGATTTTGAAACCAGGCTCGAACGTCCGGTTGATCATCCGCTCGCCGTGAACTTCCAGAATGCGTGAAGAGGCGAACCCGCCCATTAACGCCTGGCGCACGCGTACCGGATCGGCGCCTGCTTTTGAAGCAAACACTAAGGCTTCAGAAACCGCTTCAATATTCAGCGCAACAATAATTTGGTTAGCCACCTTACAGGTTTGCCCATCCCCATTGCCGCCCACCAGGGTGATATTTTTTCCCAGGATGTCAAAGAGCGGTTTAACGCGGTCAAAGACTTTCTGCTCGCCGCCGACCATAATCGACAGAGTGCCTTCACGCGCCCCGATTTCTCCCCCGGAAACCGGGGCATCCAGGTAATCAGCGCCCATTTCATTAACGCGCTGGGCAAAACGTTTGGTTTCGATAGGAGAAATAGAACTCATATCGACGATGGTTTTTCCCTGAAGCGATGTTTTAGCGCAACCGTGTTCGCCAAATAACACCTCTTCAACCTGCGGCGTATCCGGCACCATTATGAAGATGATGTCTGCAAATTCAGTTACCTGACGTGCAGTCTCAACATTTACCGCCCCCAGCGAGAGCAGTTCGTCCGCGACCGGACCAATAGTCGTAACGTGTAATTGATGACCGGCGCGTGCCAAATTGATAGCCATTGGCGAGCCCATAATTCCCAGGCCAATAAATCCCAGTTTCATATACAACCTCTTTTATTGCTTTCGGTGTTTCCAGATTCAGGCAACACAATCCCCTTCCAACACAGTGGAAAAAAAAGCGCTGCCCGAATTATTCTGCGTTTTAACGGTACTGATTAATCCACGATAATCCCGCTTCCGTGGTAGTCAGTGGTTTATATTCACAGCCAACCCAGCCATCATAACCAGACTGTTTAATGACATTAAAAATAAAGTCATAATTAATTTCCCCAGTCCCCGGTTCGCCGCGACGCGGGTTATCAGCAATCTGTAAATGGCCTATTTTATCGGCCCATGCCGTCATGGTTTGCGTTAATTCCCCTTCCATGCGTTGCATGTGATAAATATCATACTGAATTTTGATATTATCGCTGCCGATATCCTTAATTAATGCTAACGCCTGTTGAGTGCCGGTGAGATGGAATCCCGGCATATCAAAGTGATTAATAGGTTCGATAAGTAATAAAATGTCTTCTTTCGCCAGCATATTTGCCGCATAGCGCAGGTTTTCGACCAACGTGTCGTGGATCTCCGTTGCGGAGAATCCTGACGGCGTTTTACCCACCAGACAATTTATTTTCTTATTACCTAACACACGTGCATAGCGGATTGCGGCCGCTACGCCATCGCGAAACTCTTCTTCGCGCCCAGGAATACAGGCAATTCCACGTTCGCCAGCCGCCCAGTCGCCAGCCGGTAAATTATGTAACGTATGTTCCAGATTATTATCCCTGAGCTTACGTTTTAACACTTCGATGTCGTTATCGTAGGGAAACATGAATTCCACGCCGCGAAATCCCGACAACGCCGCTTTATCAAAGCGTTCCAGGAAATCATATTCCGTAAACAGCATAGAAAGATTGGCAGAGAAACGTAACATCGATTACCTCCCTTACTCATATTTCATAAAACAGGTTTCTGTTGGCGCATCTTTCGCACTATCCGCAACCTCTTCAAACTCGGTTACGTTATCCAGTTCGCTGCCCATGGAAATATTGGTTACGCGTTCCAGAATGACTTCCACCACCACCGGAACGCGATATTGCGCCATTAGCGCTTTGGCTTGTTCAAATGCAGGCGCAATATCTTCCGGTTTAAAGACACGAATTGCTTTACAGCCTAACCCTTCCGCCACTTTTACATGGTCAACGCCATAGCCATTCACTTCGCTGGAGTTGATATTTTCAAAGGCGAGCTGCACGCAGTAGTCCATGTCAAATGCGCGTTGCGACTGGCGAATCAGACCAAGATAAGCGTTGTTAACCAGCACATGGATATACGGAATGTTAAACTGCGCGCCGACGGCTAACTCTTCAATCAGGAACTGGAAGTCGAAATCGCCGGAAATCGCCACCACATTGCGTTGCGGATCGGCAGCACAAACCCCTAATGCCGCCGGGATTGTCCAGCCAAGAGGCCCCGCCTGGCCGCAGTTGATCCAGTGTCTGTCTTTAAACACATGCAGCATCTGCGCTGCCGCGATTTGCGACAATCCAATGGTGGTGACATAGCACACATCGCGACCAAAGGCTTTGTTCATCTCTTCATAGACGCGCTGCGGCTTCACTGGCACGTTGTCAAAGTGGGTTTTACGCAGCAAAGTCCGTTTACGCTGCTGGCATTCGTCCACCCAGGTTTTCCGGCATGGCAAACGCCCCGCTTTTTGCATCTCCTGCGCGACATCGATCAGCAACGTTAGCGCCGCTTTGGCGTCAGAAACGATGCCCAGATCCGGGCACAACACGCGGCCAATTTGCGTCGGTTCAATATCGATATGGATGATTTTTCGCCCCTGAGTATATTTCTCAACGGACCCCGTATGACGGTTGGCGAAACGGTTACCGATGCCAAAAACCATATCGGATGCCAGCAGAGTGGCGTTGCCGTAGCGATGCGCCGTTTGCAGGCCGACCATCCCCGCCATTAAGGGGTGATCGTCCGGGATACAGCCCCAGCCCATCAGAGTAGGGATCACCGGTACGCTGGTCAGTTCGGCAAACTGCTGCAGCAGTGGCGCGGCGTCGGCGTTAATAACCCCGCCGCCCGCGACAATTACCGGACGCTCGGACTGAATCAGCATCTCCAGCGCCTTTTCAATCTGTACGCGGCTGGCGGCTGGCTTATATACCGGCAACGGCTCATACATATCCGGATCGAATTCGATCTCCGCAACCTGGACATCAAACGGTAAATCAACCAGCACAGGACCTGGGCGGCCTGAGCGCATCAGATGAAAAGCCTGTTGTAATACGCGCGGCACCAGCGCCGCCTCACGAACCGTCACTGCCATCTTGCTGACTGGTTTTGCAATCGCTTCAATATCGACTGCCTGGAAGTCTTCCTTGTGCAGACGCGCTCGTGGCGCCTGACCGGTAATGCATAAAATCGGGATAGAGTCGGCAGAAGCGGAATAGAGCGCGGTGATCATGTCGGTTCCCGCCGGGCCGGAAGTGCCCAGGCAGACCCCAATATTACCTGCCGCCGCACGTGTGTAGCCCTCAGCCATATGCGAAGCGCCTTCCACATGACGCGCCAGTATATGGCGAATGCCTCCATGCTTACGCATTGCAGAATAGAAGGGGTTGATTGCAGCCCCAGGAACGCCGAATGCTGTGGTGATACCTTCTTTTTCCAGCACATACATTGCCGCATCCACGGCTCTCATTTTTGCCATTTTATTGCTACCTCTTTTTATTGGAAAAAGTTTCCAACTTTTAAAAATTTTAAAAAAGTCCCGCTCCAGCGAGCGGGATGCGGCTCAGGCTACAGGGGGTTTTAGCCCAAGCGCCGTACTGATGTCTTTCGCGGTATCCCGTACCAGTTCACCCTGGCTGATAAAGCGATCTTCCGTCAGCCGGGAAGCCGGTCCCGATATTGAGATAGCGGCGACCACGCTGCCCGCATCGTCATAGATAGCGGAGGCGATACAATTCAGCCCGACAACATGTTCTTCCTGGTCAACGGTGTAGCCCTGTTCACGCGCCTGTTCCAGATTTTTAAGCAGGATAGGTAAATCCACCAGAGTGGTCGGCGTAAACCGCCGCAAACCGGTATTGACGACGATCCCCACCAGCTCTTCTTCGGTGAGCGGGTAAAGCAGCGCTTTTCCGGCGCCGGAAGCATGTAACGGCAGACGACTCCCTAAGGGCGCGCACATTCTGACCATCGATTTGCACTCCTTTTGACCGATTAACACCGCTTCATTACCGTTGCGAATCGCTACGTTGACCGTCTCGCCAGAAAGCAGCATAAGTCGGTGCATAAAGGGTCCGGCCACCGAGAGGACATCGCGATTATGAATATACGCAGAGCCCACATTAAATACGCCTAAACCAATATGCCACCAGCCAAGCTGGCTATCCTGGTACACAAAATCAGCCGCTTGCAGTACCTTTAACAGGCGAAACGTCGTAGAAAGCGGTAAATCCAGGCTGCCGGAAATATCGCTAACTGATGAACTGCCGCCGCTTCTTTCGAGATATTGCAATATCGCTATGCCCCTCTCCAGCGCCTGAGCGCCTTTCTGCGCAGTCGGCTCTGCCTGTCCTGGCCTGCCGCGTCGTCTTACTTCCGTCATATTTACGTTAACTCCGGCCCAAAATATGAGCATAAACAATGAACAATATGTTCATCTTATGCAAGAAGGCCAATAGCGTCACGCAAAACAGAGTTCATGTGTCGGGATACTTTCAACATCACAGTTATCGCTGCCACCGCGATCCACCGTCAGAAAATCGGTAACCGTCTGCCACGCAAACAGCGGGTGATGCCATACATTACGGTGATAATTGACGCCCTGCCGTCCGTTGCTAATAAACGCCCGCAGCGTGGAGAGATCGGGTTTATCATCGCCGAGCGCGACAATAACGACAAAAGCCTCGCCGTTCATCGGCACAAACGCCTGCGTACCTAAAGGATGACGTTCCAGTTCATGTACCACAATAGGCATCGCGGCCGGTTGCGCCCTGTTAATACTGATCAGCGTGCGATCCTGCTCCAGAACTTCAACCTTCGCCAGGTCGTGATATCGCTCAACTAACCCGTTGTTTATATGAAAAAAGTCTCGTTCCTGCGTCTCAATAACATCGCCATAAGCGCTGAACGTCTTCTGATCTAACGGTAATACCTCAAGTTTCATTATTTTTCCCTTGTAGCTCGATTCCGTTTAACCGCGGTTTGGACTCTGTCCGGTTTCAATACCATGCAATCTAAAACCTTCGGGATTTAACATCAACATAAAAGTTGGAATATTTTTCCAAAAGTAGATTTAGACCACAAATCAAACATGGCTATTATGTAAAACTACTTAAAAATCATAGGAAAACAATTCTGGTTTTATCAGGATCGTAAGGAGGCGTCTGACGATGTTTGACCCGGAAACACTGCGTACCTTTATCAGCGTTGCCGAAACGGGGAGTTTCTCCAAAGCGGCGGAGCGCCTGTGTAAAACCACGGCAACCATTAGCTACCGCATCAAACTGTTGGAGGAAAATACCGGCGTAGGGCTGTTCTTTCGCACAACGCGAAGCGTCTCGTTGACGGCGGCGGGCTCTCACCTTCTCTCTCAGGCAAAAGACTGGCTTGCGTGGCTGGATAGCATGCCTGACGAGCTACGCCAGGTTAACGACGGCGTAGAGCGTCAGGTCAATATTGTGGTGAATAACCTGCTCTATAGCCCGCAAGCGGTCGCCAGTCTCTTATCGTGGCTTAATGTGCGTTACCCTTTCACTCAGTTTCACTTTTCCCGGCAAATTTATATGGGCGTCTGGGATTCGCTCCTGTATGAAGGTTTTTCGCTGGCGATTGGCGTAACTGGCACCGAGCCGTTGGCTAATACCTTTATGCTCGACCCTTTAGGTTCCGTACAATGGCGTTTTGTGATGTCCGCGGATCATCCTTTAGCTCACGTCAGCGGGCCTCTAACAGAAGCGCAGTTGCGCCGTTTCCCGGCAATTAATATCGAAGACAGCGCGCGTACGCTGACCAAGCGGGTAGCCTGGCGCCTTCCGGGGCAGAAGGAAATTATCGTGCCTGATATGGAAACCAAAATCGCCGCTCATCTGGCAGGCGTCGGTATCGGTTTTGTCCCGCAGCCGCTTTGTCAAACGCTGATCGACAAAAACGAACTGGTGAGCTGTACCATCCCTACGATGCGTCCGCCCTCACCGTTAAGCCTCGCCTGGCATAAATTTGGCGGAGGCAAAGCGGTAGAAGACATTGTGAAATTATTTACCCAACGGCAACCCGAAATAGCCGGTTTTTTATCCATTTTCAACACGGTACGCTGTTAAAAATCAAGCCACTTTGCGAATTGGCGCGTAAAATAGCGCAAAGGATGATTTAAGGTTACGTTTTACGTTATGCAAGACAGACAAAAAGCACAGGACTATCGCGCGCTCCTCCTTGCCGATACGCCTTTAATTGATGTACGCGCGCCGATTGAGTTTGAACAGGGTGCCATGCCGGGCGCTATCAACCTGCCATTGATGATGGATAACGAGCGGGCCGCCGTCGGCACCTGCTACAAACGTCAGGGCGCGGATGCGGCGTTAGCGTTGGGGCATCGGCTGGTTTGCGGCGACATTCGCCAGCAGCGGCTTGAGGCCTGGAAAGCCGCGTATCAACGTTTCCCCAACGGGTATCTGTGCTGCGCGCGCGGCGGTCAGCGGTCACATATCGTACAACGTTGGCTGCAAGAAACAGGAATTGACTGCCCGCTTATTGAAGGCGGCTATAAAGCGCTGCGCCAGACAGCAATTCAGGCGACCTGGCAACTGGCGCAAAAACCGATACTTTTAATTGGCGGCTGTACGGGCAGCGGCAAAACGCAACTGGTGCGACAACAGCCCAACGGCGTGGATCTGGAAGGTCTCGCGCGTCATCGCGGCTCCTCTTTTGGCCGCACGCTGAACCCCCAGCTCAGCCAGGCCAGTTTTGAAAACAAACTTGCCGTTGAATTGCTGAAAATTAACGCGCATCAGACGCTAAAAAGGTGGGTACTGGAAGATGAAGGACGAACGATCGGCGCCAACCATCTGCCTGAGTGTTTACGCGAAAGAATGGCGCAGGCCCCCATTGCGGTAGTGGAAGATCCGTTTGCGCTTCGTCTGGAACGACTGCGTGAAGAGTATTTCATCCGTATGCATCACGACTTCACCCACGCCTACGGCGATGAAGCTGGTTGGCAGGCGTATAGTGAATATCTTCATCATGGACTGTTCGCTATTCGCCGCCGTCTGGGGTTGCAACGCTTTGCCGAACTGACGGACACGCTGGATAGGGCGCTGGCGGAGCAATTATCCAACGGCAGCACCGACGGCCATATGGCATGGCTGGTTCCGCTACTTAACGAATATTACGACCCGATGTATCGCTATCAACTGGAGAAAAAAGCCGCGAATATCGTTTTTCGCGGCCCATGGCAAGACGTTGCCAACTGGCTAAAAGCGCAATAGCTTACTTTTATTGCCGGCTGACGCCGGCTTAGTGTCTGTCGCGCTTGTCGGCACGTTTTGCCAGCCAGTCGCCCAGCATCTGAACGACCTGAACCAGCACAATCAGCGCCACTACGGTAACAACCATCACTTCGGTTTCGTAACGGTAGTAGCCATAGCGAATCGCCAGGTCGCCTACCCCGCCGCCGCCGACAATCCCGGCCATCGCCGAGTAGCCGATTAAGCTTACCAATGTAATCGTCAGGCCGCGCAGCAGCCCTGCGCTGGCTTCCGGCAACAGTACGGTACAGATAATACGCATCGGACTAGCGCCGAATGCCAGCGCCGCCTCAATAATCCCTTTATCGACTTCACGGAGCGCGCTATCTACCAGGCGTGCATAAAACGCGATTGCGGCCACCGACAGCGGGACGGAGGCTGCAATCGGGCCAATGGTATTGCCCAGCAAAAGCTGCGTTAGCGGCAGTAACAGCACCAGTAAAATAACAAATGGCACCGAGCGGATAATATTCACCAGAACCGAGGCGACGAGATAAATAAAACGGTTCTGCCAGAACAGATGACGATCGGTGACAAAAATCAGAAAACCGAGCGGTAGACCGCCAAGAATCGCCAGCACCGTTGAAATACTCAACATCTGGAAAGTTTCATTGAACGCCAGCGTTAAATCCGGCAATAAATCATCCACGGATCACCTCCACCTGTGCGGTACGTTGACGGATATGCTCCACGGCGGCGGCCACCGCCGTTGGATTATGCGGCGCGGTTAATTGCACCACCAGAATGCCCAACGCGCGTTCGCCGATATATTCAATCTTGCCATGCAGGATATTGACCGCGACGCCAAACTTGATCGCCACCTCTGACAGTACCGGCTGCTCCGCCGAATCGCCGATAAACAAAATTTTCAGCAACTGCCCGGGCAGGTGTTCCCGTAAACGTTCCGGCAGGGTCAAATTAAGGGTATGAGACACCAGTTGCTGTGTGAAAGCGTGTTGCGGGTGGGCAAACACATCAAACACCTCGCCCGATTCCACAACCTTACCGCCCGACATCACCGCCACGCGATCGCAAATAGATTTGATCACGTTCATTTCATGGGTGATCAGTACAATAGTAATCCCGAGCTGTGCGTTGATCTGTCTGAGCAGGGCCAGAATCGTGGCGGAAGTTTCCAGATCCAGCGCGGAAGTCGGTTCATCACACAGCAAAACATCCGGATGGTTAGCGATGGCGCGGGCTATCCCCACCCGCTGTTTTTGCCCGCCGCTGAGCTGTACCGGGAAACGGTTCGCTTTATCGGCAAGGCCCACCAGCGTTAAAATTTCCGCCACCCGCGGCGCGATTTTGCTGCGTTCCCAGCCAGCCGCTTTCAGGCTAAACGCAACGTTTTGCGCCACTGTCCGGGTATGCATTAAGTTAAAATGCTGGAAAATCATACCAATACGCTGCCGCGCCTGGCGTAACGCTTTTCCGTCCAGCGCAGAAATTTCCACGCCGTTGACGTTGACGCGCCCCTGGCTGGGACGCGTTAAGGCGTTCAGGGTACGCAGCAGAGTGCTTTTTCCTGCGCCGCTGGTACCGACAATGCCAAAAATCTCGCCCGCGGCGATATGCAGGCTCACATCATCCACCGCGCGCGTGGGGGTACCGCGACCGGCGGTAAAATCGACGCAGACTTTTTCTATTTCAATCATATTCACCTCAGAAATTGGGGATGGCTACCGCTGCGATCAGGGGGTCGCGGTCATCCATTCCGGTTTCTGGAAGGCGCTATAAATATTCTTTGGATCGTCGATAACCGCGCGATAAGCCGGCGATTTCACCGCCTCGACAATATCTTTGGCAAACGGCTTATCGGCATCTTCACTGCGTACCGCAATGATATTTTTCAGGTTCTCATCCAGGTGTTCTTGCTTAATCGCGCTGGAGAGATCGAGACCTGCCGCCACCGCAAAGTTCCCGTTAACCAGCGCGCCGGTCACGCCATCCAGCGTGCGCGGTAGCTGTGCGGCTTCCAGCGGTTTGAAAACCAGTCCTTTTGGATTGCTGGCGATATCTCGTTCAGAGGCTTTGGTCGGATCGATATTGTCCTTAATCGTGATCAGCCCCAACGATTGCAGGAAGCGAAGGCCGCGCGCCAGGTTAGTCGGATCGTTGGAGAGAGTAATAATGTCCCCTTTTTTAAGCGCATCCAGACTGTTGATTTTACGTGAATAGAAGCCCATCCCGGCGGTCGGTACCACAATAAGTTTGCTGAGCTTCAGCCCTTTGTCAGCGGTGAATTTGTCAAAATAGAGGGTATGTTGAAAGAGGTTGGCGTCAATGCTGCCGTTAGCTAACGCCATATTGGGCTGGACATAGTCGCTAAACTCGCGCACCACAACCTTATACCCTTTTTCTTTTAATGTCGGCGCAATCGCCTGCTTCACCATATCGCCATACGGCCCTGGCGCGACGCCAAATACGATCGTTTGCGGGGAACTATCGGCATGGGCAAACTGTAATCCGCAGGCCAGTAATAGCGTGCTGGCCGCAATGCGTAAACTCTGACGCAATCCCATAATTTCTCCATTTTAAATAGTGTGATGCTGTGCCGGATGCCGTTCATGCGGCATCGTCTGTTTTGGCCCAAACAAAAGGCTATTTCTTAACATGACACAGATCACAGCCTGCTGTCCTTGAAATTATTTCATGATGTTTCCTGGTGTGTCGTTAAATGTACGAGGCAGGCGCTCAGGCATGTGTCAGGCGGGAATAGCGTAGAGGGAAATGCCGGATAAGAGGTCTTAACGCCAACATCCGGCACAGGAAAACGCTTTAGAAATCGTAACGCAGACGCACCAGGTTCATATCGCCCAGATTGTCAGTGCTGGAGGTGAAAACATGTTCATAATCAACGCGGAAACCATAATCCAGTTGGAAGGTGATCCCCACGCCGTTATCGGTGCGCAGATAGTCGCGGCCATTCACATATTCAATGCGGTCGCCCATAAAGTACGGTTGAATAGCTTTCACGGCATACTGACCAATCGGGAAAGCGTAACCGACAAAATATTCCAGACCCCACGCATCGCCGGCAAAGTAATCATTCACAGACACTTTTTTGGTCGTCATAAAGTTCTGATACCAACCGCCGCCTGCGGCGATAGTCCAGTTTTCCGGCGTCCAGCTTAATGCGGTACCGACAATATTTTGATCGTAAGTTTTATTGCCGTTGCCGCGCATCTCCGCACGGGTATAGTTCCATGCCGTCCCCCAGGTCAGATCGTCGGTGAGATGGTAATCCGCGCCTAAAGAACCGCCGCCTTTACGTTTGTAATTCAGGCCGTTATTGGCATTATAATCGTCGCTGAACAGATAAGACGCGTAGAGATCGACATTGCCAATGCTTTTCTTGTACTTCAATGACTTACGCGTGCGATAAGAACCATCGTAGTCGCCGTTAATCCCGTTGCCCGGCGCCTGACCTATCATGTCGTAATCCCAGATATCGGTTTTTACGCCCACCACATCGTAATAAATGCTGTTCTGTTGACCGAAGGTCAGCGTTCCCCACTTCGCGCTCTTGAAGCCGGTATACAGCATACGGCGAGTGGTATCAGTCGCGCCCTTCGCATAATGGTTATCCCAGTCAAATACCGCAGGGATATTGACGCCCAGCTCGTAATAGCTAATCCAACTGATATCATCAAACAGATAGTAATCCGCGGCGAAGCGGAAACGCGTCCCGCCATCAAAACCATTACGTTTATAACCGTTCGCGCCGTCATTGCCGGTCATATTCTGGAACTGCGGACGAATACTCCCGCCGACGGTGAAATTGAGTCGGCTGAGTGGATTACCCGCCTGGGGATCTTGTTTTAAAACGGTGATTTCCGCCTGAGTAGCGAAAGGCATGAAAGCCACTGCCGCGCCGATCGATGCCGCCAACGCTGTTATTTTAATTGTCATTATATTTTCCTTGATAGATAGCCAATCCAAATCATTTAGCAGGCAAATAATAACTGTTATAAAACCTTACGTGTTGTGTATTTTTTAATGATTTGTGCTACTAAAAATCAAGGAGTTAGCAATTTGTGCGACTAAAAAAGTACGCGCCGTTTTAAAAACCGGCGCGAAATTATTCACATCATGAATCATCCGTTAAACTGTCGGAATAGCGCTTTGCCTTTCAGCAAACGAACGCCAAGCCAGCCGCCGCATACGGAAAGCAGCAGCGCGCCGCAAAACGGCAGTGCGCCCCATAAACGCCAGTCCGGCTCCCAGGGGAAATCAAAAACGTTAATTTGTAAGATCGCCAGCGCCGTCTCCGCGCCAATCGCGGCGACCAACCCGGCAACTAACCCCAGCATGGCGAATTCGCACCAGAGTGTGGTACGCAACAGTTTCTTTCCGGCTCCTAACGTGCGCCACACCACCAGCTCCTGATGGCGCTGACGCATCCCGACCTGTACCTGGGCCAGTAATAGCAACATGCCGCAGAGGGTGACTAGCACAACCATCACCTCCAGCGCCCGACTGACCTGCTCCAGCACCTGTCCCACCTGTTTCAGGATCGCCCCGATATCTAACAGGCTGACGGTAGGAAACTCGCGGTTAAGCTGCGTTAACATGCCGTTGCCATTCTCCCAGCGAAAACTGGTCAACCAGCTTTGTGGTTGCCCGTCCAGCGCCCCGGAAGGAAAAATGAAGAAAAAGTTGGGCCGCAGGCTTTCCCAGTCCACTTGACGCAGGCTGGTGACTTTAGCGCTAAATGCCTGGGTATCGCCCATAAAGGTTACGCTATCGCCGAGTTTGACGTTCAGCCGCTTCGCCAGCCCCTCTTCCATAGAGACTTCGCCCGATTTTGGCGGCCAGTGACCGGCGACCAGCGGATTATGCGCCGGGCGCGTATCCTGCCAGGTCAAATTCAGTTCACGGTTGAGTGACTCATCCTGCTGACCTTCCGTCGGATTACCGTTTATCCTGGTTAACCGCGCCCGCACAATCGGATAAAACGTCTGCGGAATCACCTGATGTTCCGCCAAAAAGGCTTTCAGCGGCGCGACCTGCTCTGAAGCAATATTGATAAGGAAATAGTTCGGACTTTCCGGCGGGAGCTGCTGTTGCCAGCGATCAAGGAGGTCGCCGCGCAGCACCAGCAAGAGCGCCAGCAGCATAAACGAAAGCGAAAACGCCGAAAGCTGACTCAACGTTGACCACGGCTGACGCAGAAGTCGGCTGACGGCCAGACGCAGCGGTAGCGACGTCAACGTCATGCCGCGCAGCACGTTAAGCAGCATCCAGCCCACCAGACCGCACAGCAGCGCCAGTATCACGGCGCCCGCCAGAACCGCCCACAACAGCATACTTCCGCCCATCAATCCGGCGAGCAGCGCCACCACGACGGCGCAGGCGACAGGCAAATAAATTTTTAACGGCCAGACGCGAGCGACAACATCGCGGCGCAGCACCCGTAGCGGCTGGGTCGCCAGCAACAATCGATAAGGCCGTAAACCGACCAGCAGAGAGATGACCGTCATCGCGCCCAGCGCCCACAGCCAGGGCCACAGGCTGGCGGGCGGCAAATCGGCGGGCAATACCGGTTTTAGCAGCACCAACAATATGTTTTCAAACAGTAACCCAATCGCGCCTCCCGTGACGGCGGAAAGCCCCAGCACCATCAACCACTGTCCGATGATAAGTTTACGCAACTGGGCCCGGCCCGCGCCCAACGTTTTTAAAATCGCCACCAGATCGTAGCGGCTACGGCAGTAATGGCTCATCGCCACCGCGACGGCAGCTACCGCCAGCAGTAGCGTTAATAACGCCGAAAGCAGCAAAAACTGCTGCGAACGTTCGAGCGATTTCCCCAATGCCCCGTCATCCTGCTCCAGTCCGTACCAGCGATGTTCCGGTTTAAGCTGCGGTAACAGCCAGCTTTCATAGCCAGCAAGCTGTTGCGGCGTTCCGCCGAATTTATACCGCCACATCACGCGGCTCCCCGGCTGTATCGCACCGGTTTTTGCCACATCGGCCATATTCATCATCAGACGCGGCGCCATCTGAAAAGGGTTAAACCCGGAATCCGGCTCCTGCACCACTTCACCGGCAATACGCAAGGTCACGTCGCCGACATCAATGGTATCGCCCGTTTTCAAATTAAGCAGCGCCATCAGACGCGGCGCCAGCAGTACGCTACCCGGCTGCGGTTTCACTCCGCCTGGACGGGTTTGCAATTCGCCGTACATCGGATAAACGCTATCTACCGCCTTCACGCTGGCCAGTTGCGGCGTATCGCCGGCAAACGTCATGGTCGCAAAGGTTAACTGCTCGCCCACGTTAAGGCCGCGTTTACGCGCCTCTTCAAGCCAGGCTTTCGGTACCTCCCGCGAACTTTGCAGCGTCCGATCGCCTGCCATAAACTCGCGGCTTTGCTGACTTAACCCTTTTTCCATCCGGTCGCTGATACTGCCGAGCGCCAGTACGCAGGCCACCGCCAGACTCAACGCCAGCCAGACAATAATCAGCGACGGCGAGCGCCATTCGCGCCAGAACCAGCGAGCTATCATGCCTCCTCCTGTAACTGACCGTTGACCAACCGCAGCCGCCGGTCGCAGCGCGCCGCCAGCGCCGGGTCGTGCGTCACCAGAATCAGCGTGGTGCCGTGTTCGCGGTTAAGCGAAAATAGCAGGTCGGCGATTTTATCTCCGGTCTGACGGTCAAGGTTGCCCGTCGGCTCATCGGCAAACAGCACATCAGGACGCCCGTTAAACGCGCGCGCCAGCGCTACACGCTGCTGTTCGCCGCCGGAAAGCTGTGCCGGAAGGTGGTCAAGCCGTTTTCCCAGTCCCAGTTGTTCGAGCAGCGCTTTCGCCCCCGCCTTACTCTGACCGCTGTTTTCACCGCGTAGCAGGGCCGGTAGCTCAACGTTTTCCAGCGCGTTAAGCGTAGGAATAAGCATGAAGGATTGAAAAACAAAACCGACATGCTGAGCGCGAAGCTGCGCCCGCGCCTCTTCGTCCATCTGATGAAGCGGTTTCCCCACCAGACTGACCTCTCCGCTACTGCCGTCATCCAGTCCGGCGAGAATCGCCAGCAGCGTAGATTTTCCCGATCCTGATTCGCCAATCAGCGCAATGGTTTCACCGCGTTTGACAACCAGTTCAACTCCGGTAAGGATGGAAAGCTCATGCTCACCCTGACCGACGGACTTCCTGAGACGATGAACTTCAACACTGTTTTCCGCTGGCATTTGCCCTTCCTGTTTTTGATCCTGTTAACTTTCCGTGCCGCCGCCGCAGACACCTTATTAATTCTGGGCGATAGTCTCAGCGCCGGTTACCGTATGGCCGCCAGCGCGGCATGGCCGTCGCTCCTTAATGATAAATGGCAAAACAAAACGTCGGTCGTTAATGCCAGTATAAGCGGTGATACCTCGCAGCAGGGACTGGCGCGTTTGCCGGCGCTGTTGCAACAGCATCACCCGCGCTGGGTAGTGGTGGAACTTGGCGGCAACGATGGCCTACGCGGTTTTGCGCCTGCGCAAACCGAACAGACGCTACGTAAAATCATTCAGACGGTGAAAGCCGCCGATGCCCAACCGTTACTGATGCAAATTCATCTGCCCGCTAACTACGGTCGCCGTTATAATGAATCCTTTAGCGCCATTTATCCTAAGCTCGCCAAAGAGTTCGATATTCCTCTGTTACCGTTTTTTATGGAAGAGGTATATCTGAAACCGCAGTGGATGCAGGATGACGGCATTCATCCCAACCGCGACGCCCAGCCGTTTATTGCCGACTGGATGGCGAAGCAGTTGACCCCTTTTCTCTCCTGAATAATTCGAGTTGCATGAAGGCGGCACGTAAGAGAATTTCCAGGAGCATAGATACCTATGTGACTGGAGTAAACGAACGCACAGGCAACTTGAAGTATGACGGATATAGTTAACCACGACTCTTAAATCAACGGAGATCCTGACAGGTAAAGTTATGCAAAAATCGGTCTTAATAACAGGATGTTCCAGCGGAATCGGTCTGGACAGCGCGCTTGAACTTAAACGCCAGGGCTTTCAAATCCTGGCGGGCTGCCGCAAACCTGATGATGTCGCCCGGATGAACAGTATGGGATTTACCGGCGTGTTGATCGATCTCGACTCCCCTGAAAGCGTGGATCGTGCCGCCGATGAAGTGATCGCCCTGACCGATAATCGTCTGTATGGGATCTTTAACAATGCCGGCTACGGCGTGTATGGCCCCCTTTCTACCATCAGCCGTGAGCAGATGGAGCAACAGTTTTCCAGTAATTTTTTCGGCGCGCATCAGCTTACCATGCGCTTACTTCCCGCCATGTTGCCGCATGGCGAAGGACGCATTGTGATGACCTCATCGGTGATGGGGCTGATTTCCACCCCAGGGCGCGGCGCTTACGCCGCCAGCAAATATGCGCTCGAAGCCTGGTCTGACGCGCTACGTATGGAGCTACGGCACACAGGCATTAAAGTGAGCCTGATAGAACCGGGGCCGATTCGTACCCGTTTTACGGATAACGTTAACCAGACGCAGCGTGATAAACCGGTAGAAAATCCCGGCATCGCCGCACGTTTCACCCGCGATCCTGACGCGGTAGTAGCGAAAGTGCGTCATGCTTTTGCAAGCGATAAACCCAGGCTGCGCTATCCCGTTACGCTGGTCACCTGGGCGGTGATGGCGCTGAAACGCCTATTGCCGGGCCGGATGCTGGATAAAATTTTACAAAGCTGAGTTGAAGCGCGCCAGTCAGCCCCCATGTAAACGTGACACAGACAAAAGAGAGCGACGCCATGTCCGTACAGAACATTGTCAATATTAATGAATCCAACCTGCAGCAGACCTTAGAGCAGTCCATGACCACGCCGGTACTGTTCTATTTCTGGTCTGAACGCAGCCAACACTGTCTGCAATTAACGCCAGTGCTGGAAAGTCTGGCTGCCCAGTACCACGGTCAGTTTATTCTGGCAAAGCTGGACTGCGACGCCGAACAGATGATCGCCGCTCAGTTTGGTCTGCGCGCCATCCCGACTGTCTATCTGTTCCAGAATGGCCAACCGGTCGATGGTTTCCAGGGGCCGCAGCCGGAAGAGGCGATCCGCGCTCTGCTGGATAAAGTACTGCCGCGTGAAGAAGAGCTAAAAGCGCAACAAGCGATGCAGTTAATGCAGGAGGGCAACTACATTGACGCGCTGCCGTTGCTCAAAGACGCCTGGCAGCTCTCTTCGCAGAACGGTGAGATTGGCCTGTTACTGGCGGAAGCGCAAATTGCGCTGAACCGCTCTGAAGAGGCCGAAGCGGTGTTAAAAACTATCCCGCTACAGGATCAGGATACCCGTTATCAGGGGCTGGTTGCGCAGATCGAACTGCTTAAACAGGCGGCGGATACGCCGGAAATTCAGCAACTTCAGCAGCAAGTCGCGGAGAATCCGCAGGATGCGGCTTTGGCAACGCAACTGGCGTTGCAGTTGCACCAGGTCGGACGTAATGAAGAAGCGCTGGAATTGCTGTTCAGCCATCTGAGAAAAGATCTTACCGCCGCCGAGGGACAGACGCGCAAAACCTTCCAGGAGATCCTTGCCGCGCTCGGCACCGGCGACGCGCTGGCGTCGAAATACCGCCGCCAGTTGTACGCGCTACTGTATTAATCCTCTCTTGCCTGATGGCGCGCTTATCTGGCCTACCTGTCGTCCTCAGGCCGGATAAGGCGCTTGCGCCATCATCCGGCCACTATCATGATTTCTTGAGCGGCATCACTACCAACTGATGACGCGAATTATAGAACTTCCGGTAGGTTAAATAGCAGGCAATGATGGTAGACAGGCTGGCTGTCGACAACAGCATAAACGTTACCATAATTTGATATTTAATCGCTTTTACCGGATCGATCCCGGCAAAAATCAGCCCGGACATCATCCCCGGCAGGCTCACCAGCCCAACGGTCTTTGCCGAGTCGATCGTCGGGATAAGCGATGCGCGGATACTATCGCGGATAAGCCCGGCGGAGGCCATTTTCGGCGTTGCGCCCAAACTTAATTTTTCCTGGATTTGCTGCTGCTCGCTATGAAAACGCAGCCCCAGTTGGTTGTAGCACAGCCCTACCGCCACCATCGCATTGCCGGCGACCATGCCAGCGATGGGAATCACCTGCATCGGCGCAAATTCAATCGAACCGGTAAGCACCAGTACCGTCAGCGTTAGTCCGGCGCCGACGGTGATGGCGATAAACGAGGAGAGAAATGCCTTATCGATATATTTACTGCGCTTTTGCGCGTTCCAGGCGGCGTTAAAACAGATGAACAGCACCATCAGCAGCGTCAGGGCGGCATGATTAACGCCAAAGATGTATTTCAGTACATAGCCGACAATAATGAGCTGTATCACCGCCCGGCATACGCTCCACAGAATATCTTTTTCCAGCGCCAGCTTTTCCTTGTGACTGATGAGCATCGCGACCACCACCAGCAGCATCGATAACGCCAGCGAGGTATTGGTAATATTATGCTCGTTCATAACGCGCCTCCTGCATCTCTCCGGCAGATGGCGTTAACGTTATCACCTTATCCGCGTGTTGAATTTCATCTTTATCATGCGTTACCCACAAGACAGCGACCTGCTTATCGCGAACATAGCGATGAATAATATCATTCACATTCCGTTTGTTATGTTCATCCAGCGCGCTGGTTATTTCGTCGAGTAACAGTATTTTCGGCAGAAACTGTAGATTACGAATTAGAGCAATACGCTGTTTTTCCCCGCCGGAAAGCGCGGCAATCGGTTTTTGCAGAATCGTCTCCGGCAGTTCAAAACGCGCCAGATCGTCTGCGAAGGCTGTCGGCTGCGGGCGCTGATGGCGAATTTGCCAGGGAAAAATCAGGTTATCGTAAACCGTATCACCAAATAGCGCTGGCGTCTGAGCGCAATAAGAAACCTGCTGGCGATAGGCTTCCGGACTCAGAGTAGTAATATCCTGCCCCTCAAAAAGAATCACGCCGATATCAGGGCTTATTAACGAGGCCACCATTTTCAACAACGTACTTTTTCCGCAGCCAGAAGGACCGGTAATTAACTTAAATTCGCCGCGTTGCAGCGTAAAACTGATGTTATTCACTATTTTTGTCGTCGCAGTCCGGTAACCGACCTGCTTTAACTCAAGCAACATGCTACGTTCTGTCATTTATTGCGCATCCGTTGTTCATATTTTTATAGCGATAGTGTATCCCTGTAATTAATAAGGGGGGAACATGCTTTACTGAATCAGGTATAATTCGCTTAATTCGTCAGCAAAATCGGTTTATGGACAACGCAACAGGAGGTTTAGCTATGCTCATTCTTATCCCTATTCTCATTTTCGTCGCGCTGGT
This sequence comes from Salmonella sp. 2020_1395, assembly GCF_043848115.1. Taxonomy (NCBI): domain Bacteria; kingdom Pseudomonadati; phylum Pseudomonadota; class Gammaproteobacteria; order Enterobacterales; family Enterobacteriaceae; genus Salmonella; species Salmonella sp. 2020_1395. Next base: position 169,124 of record NZ_JBCMFH010000003.1, read on the forward strand.
GATCGTCGGCGCGGGCGTCAAAATCGTTCCGCAGGGATACCAGTGGACGGTGGAGCGCTTTGGACGTTACACCAAAACCCTGCAGCCGGGATTAAGCCTTGTTGTACCGTTTATGGACAGAATTGGCCGCAAGATCAATATGATGGAGCAAGTGCTGGATATTCCGTCGCAGGAGGTGATCTCAAAAGATAACGCCAACGTCACTATCGATGCGGTCTGTTTTATTCAGGTTATCGATGCGCCGCGCGCCGCTTATGAAGTCAGTAACCTGGAACTGGCGATCATTAACCTGACCATGACCAATATCCGTACGGTGCTCGGTTCGATGGAGCTGGATGAAATGCTCTCCCAGCGCGACAGCATCAACACGCGGCTGCTGCATATTGTCGATGAAGCCACCAATCCGTGGGGAATTAAAGTTACCCGTATCGAAATTCGCGATGTCCGCCCGCCCGCGGAATTGATCTCCTCTATGAACGCCCAGATGAAAGCGGAACGTACCAAACGCGCCTATATCCTTGAGGCCGAAGGGGTACGTCAGGCGGAAATCCTGAAAGCCGAGGGGGAAAAACAGTCGCAGATTCTGAAAGCAGAAGGCGAACGTCAGTCCGCTTTCCTGCAGGCGGAAGCGCGCGAACGTTCCGCCGAAGCGGAAGCCCGCGCTACGCAGATGGTATCTGAAGCCATCGCCGCCGGGGATATTCAGGCGATAAACTACTTCGTGGCGCAGAAATACACCGAAGCGTTACAGCAAATCGGCTCGGCGAATAACAGCAAAGTGGTCATGATGCCGCTGGATGCCAGCAGTCTGATGGGCGCTATCGCCGGGATCAGCGAGCTGGTTAAGGACAGCGCCAGCGAACGGAAAAAAGCATGATAGCGATGATTCTGGTACATCCGCATATCTTCTGGCTTAGCCTCGGCGGCCTGTTGTTGGCTGCGGAAATGCTCGGCGGTAACGGCTATTTGCTGTGGAGCGGCGTGGCGGCAGTGATTACCGGCTTAACCGTCTGGCTCTTACCGCTCGGCTGGGAATGGCAGGGCGTGCTGTTTGCGGCCTTAACGTTGCTGGCGGCCTGGCTTTGGTGGCGCTGGCTGGCGCGTCGCGTGCGGGAGCAGAAGCCGACCGACAGCCGCCTTAACCAACGCGGACAACAACTGGTAGGCCGCCGGTTTATGCTTGATGCCGCGTTAGTGAACGGACGGGGTCATATGCGTGTCGGCGACAGCTCGTGGCCGGTATGCGCTGACGAAGACCTGCGCGCAGGTACGCATGTCGAAGTGATCGCCGTGGAAGGCATCACCCTACGCATTCGCGCCGTTTAATCAACGTGGCTTTTGCGCCTTGTGATGACAGCAGCCGGAAAGATTATCAATAATCGGGCAGTCGGCGCTGTCATCGCCGGGACAACTCTCCGCCAGCGCCAGCAGTTGATCGCGCATTGATTGCAGCTCGCTGATATGGCGCTCGATCTCCGCGACCTTTTCCAGCGTCCGCTTTTTCACATCTGCGCTATGGCGTCGCGGATCGTTAAACAGATTGACCAGTTCGCCACACTCTTCCAGATTAAACCCCACCTGCCTCGCCTGTCGCAGCAACGTCAGCTCGTTTAAATGCTTCTGCGTGTAGGTGCGATAACCATTTTCGCTACGTAATGGCGGCGTCACCAGCCCTTTCTCTTCATAAAACCGAATGGCTTTGCTGGTTAAACCGGTTTTTTTCGCCACATCGCTAATATTCATATTTCCCCCTTGACCTTAACCTTGCTGGAAGGTTTAACCTTTATCACAGTGAGTCACTACGATTACTAAGGTCAATGAATTGATGACCAATCATAAAGGAGTTTTTACTATGTCTCAAACTATCGACCTGACCCTGGACGGTTTGTCCTGCGGTCATTGCGTTAAACGCGTGAAAGAAAGTCTTGAACAACGTCCGGATGTTGAGCTGGCGGACGTCACCGTAACCGAAGCGCACGTTACCGGTACCGCCAGTGCGGACGCGTTAATTGAAACCATCAAACAAGCCGGGTATGGCGCGACGTTAAGCCACCCAAAGGCTAAACCGCTGACGGAGTCATCAATCCCGTCGGAAGCACTGGCAGCGGTTCCTCATGAGCTTCCGGTAGCGACGGCCGATGAAGAAAGCCAACAGTTGCTGTTAAGCGGCATGAGCTGCGCCAGTTGTGTCACCCGCGTACAACATGCGCTACAAAGCGTACCGGGCGTCACGCAGGCACGGGTAAACCTGGCGGAACGCACTGCGCTGGTGATGGGCAGCGCGTCCGCCGCTGATTTAGTGCAGGCGGTGGAAAAAGCCGGCTACGGCGCAGAGGCGATTGAAGATGACATCAAACGCCGCGAGCGCCAGCAGGAAACCGCCATCGCCACCATGAAACGTTTTCGCTGGCAGGCCATCGTCGCTCTGGCGGTCGGTATACCGGTCATGGTCTGGGGGATGATCGGCGATAACATGATGGTGACCGGCGACAACCGCAGCCTGTGGCTGGCTATTGGCCTGATCACGCTTGCGGTGATGGTCTTTGCGGGCGGTCACTTTTACCGTAACGCGTGGAAAAGCCTGCTGAACGGTACGGCGACGATGGATACGCTGGTGGCGCTCGGCACCGGGGTCGCCTGGCTCTACTCCATGAGCGTCAACCTGTGGCCGCAGTGGTTCCCGATGGAAGCGCGGCACCTCTATTACGAAGCCAGCGCGATGATTATCGGTCTGATTAATCTCGGACACATGCTGGAAGCGCGCGCCCGTCAGCGTTCCTCAAAAGCGCTGGAAAAATTACTCGATCTCACCCCGCCCACCGCACGCGTCGTGACAGAAGACGGCGAAAAAAGCGTCCCGCTGGCGGACGTTCAGCCAGGGATGCTGCTGCGGCTCACTACCGGCGATCGCGTGCCGGTGGATGGCGAAATTACCCAGGGCGAAGCGTGGCTTGATGAAGCCATGCTGACCGGCGAACCTATTCCGCAGCAAAAAGGCGAAGGCGACAGCGTTCATGCCGGCACCGTCGTCCAGGACGGCAGCGTCCTGTTCCGCGCCAGCGCGGTGGGCAGTCATACCACGCTGTCACGCATTATTCGCATGGTACGCCAGGCGCAGAGCAGTAAACCGGAAATTGGCCAACTGGCCGATAAAATCTCCGCGGTATTCGTTCCCGTCGTCGTGGCCATTGCGCTGTTCAGCGCCGCTATCTGGTATTTCTTCGGACCGGCGCCGCAAATTGTTTATACGCTGGTCATCGCCACCACCGTACTGATTATCGCCTGCCCTTGCGCATTAGGCCTGGCGACGCCAATGTCGATTATTTCCGGCGTAGGCCGCGCTGCCGAATTCGGCGTGCTGGTACGCGACGCCGATGCCCTGCAACGCGCCAGTACGTTGGATACCCTCGTTTTTGATAAAACCGGGACGCTGACGGAAGGCAAGCCGCAAGTGGTGGCGGTAAAAACCTTTAACGGCGTTGATGAAGCTCAGGCATTACGTCTGGCAGCCGCGCTCGAACAAGGCTCCAGCCACCCGCTGGCCCATGCGATTCTGGAAAAAGCTGGCGACGATAAACTGCCGCAGGTGAACGGTTTCAGAACTCTGCGCGGACTGGGCGTCAGCGGTGAAGCGGAAGGCCATCAACTGCTTCTGGGGAACCAGGCGTTGCTGAACAAACAGCACGTCGCCACGGATGATATGACGGCGGAAATCACCGCGCAGGCCTCGCAAGGCTCGACTCCGGTCCTGCTGGCGATTGACGGTAAAGCGGCGGCGTTACTGGCGGTACGCGATCCATTGCGCAGCGATAGTATTGCCGCGCTTGAACGCCTGCACAACGCCGGATACCGTCTGGTAATGCTCACCGGGGATAACCCAACGACGGCTAACGCGATTGCCAAAGAAGCGGGTATTGACGAAGTCATTGCGGGCGTTCTGCCGGATGGCAAAGCCGATGCGATTAAACGTCTGCAAAGCCAGGGTCGTCAGGTTGCGATGGTCGGCGATGGTATCAACGATGCGCCCGCGCTGGCGCAGGCGGACGTCGGTATCGCGATGGGCGGCGGCAGCGATGTGGCGATTGAAACCGCGGCGATTACGCTGATGCGCCATAGTCTGATGGGCGTGGCGGATGCGCTGGCCATTTCGCGCGCGACGTTGCGCAATATGAAGCAAAACCTGCTTGGCGCATTTATCTACAACAGCATTGGTATCCCGGTGGCCGCCGGTATTCTGTGGCCGTTTACCGGTACCTTGTTAAACCCGGTAGTAGCGGGCGCGGCAATGGCGCTGTCTTCCATTACCGTCGTAAGCAATGCCAACCGGCTATTGCGCTTTAAACCGAAAGCGTAAAAACGCTATATCAGGCAGCATCAGCTGCCTGATATATTATTAAGCCATCAGTAATTTACCGTATCAATATATAAAAATTTAACCGCACATCCTGTAGAAAAATAAAAATCAACATTTTATAATGTTTTTTTGAATCATAAGGATGTGTTATTTATGTTTAGAAAAGCAGTTACGCTTCTTTTCCTGCTTTCTCCCGCCGTCAGTTATGCAGGGTTATTTGATTCCACTCCAGAGTTAAAATGTGGCAACGATAATGCAGTCACGGCGGCAAAAGAATGGATTTACAATGAAGCATTAGGTCGTTTACAGCAAGACTATATTAAAGAGCCCTCCACGCTTTTCTTCGATATCCCCCAGACTCAATACGAGCAACAACTCCGGGCTATTCCTGTTCAATTCAGTGATGTAATCACGCAGAACCCTCAAGCAGAAAATGCCAACTTACGAACTTGCTCGGCTACCGTCGCCATGGGTATTCCTCAGCCATTATTTAAATTAATGAAAGACTTACCAAACACTCTATTCTATATTTCACAAGGGGATGGACAGGTAATAAACAATACGGTGACCTGGAAACAGGTTAACTACAATATTCAGCTAGCAGACAACAACAAAGATATTGTTGTCACCCCTGTGCAAAAAACCGATAAATTGGCGCGGTCTATTTATGTAATGGCAAGAATGACGGTATCTGGTGATAGCATTATAAAGAAAAAAAATAACTCACTGATTGAAATCGCAGCAAAGAAATTTGAGAGTAGAGATCGCGAGCTTAATCAGGTCTGGAAATCGCTACCCGCTTCTGCCCGAACGGCATTAAAACAAGAACAGCGAGTCTGGGTGACCAAAAAAGAGCAGCAGTGCGGCAAACTTAGCGATGCAAAATCCGAGGCCATACCCGCTGAAAAGCGCATCAGTATTTATAAATGCCAGCTTGAAATGACCATCGCCAGAACGGCCTATCTCGACGGCAGCGAATAACCCGACCGATCGTTGACGTCCCGTCAGGGCGCATTGCGCCCTTTTCTCCAACGCGCTAGCATGAGCTTTTTCAAAGGGAGCGCGTATGGAGTTATTAAATCAACTTAAACGTTTATGGCGCGCGCTGCGTGGTACCCCAAATAGTTGGCCTGCTATCGATCTCTCCCTGCCCGGCGGTCGTCATCTGCATCTGGTTGGCAGTATTCATATGGGGACGCGCGATATGGCTCCTCTTCCAGCAAAGCTGGTGAAAAAGCTACGCCAGGCCGACGCGCTGGTCGTTGAAGCGGATATTTCTGGTAACGAAACGCCATTCAGCAATCTCCCCAAATGCCCGCCGTTGGTCGAACGTCTCAGCGCCGGGCAGCTAAGCGCACTGGAAAAACGGGTCAGCGAGTTGGGTATGCCGCTGATCCATTTTGATAATCAACCTTTATGGCAGATAGCTATGGTGCTACAGGCCACGCAGGCGCAACGGCTGGGATTGCGTCCGGACTATGGCATTGATTATCAGCTATTACAGGCTGCCCGCGAAATGTCGCTGCCGGTACAAGAGCTGGAAGGGGCGAAACACCAGCTCGAACTACTCTGCGATCTGCCCGATGGCGGGATGGCGCTGCTCGACGACACGCTGACGCACTGGCACACCAACGCACGGCTTTTGCAGGTGATGATCGGCTGGTGGCTTGAACAGCCGCCGACCAGCGTCGGCGCTTCGCTTCCCAGAACGTTTAGCCAACCGCTGTATGATGTACTGATGGTGAAACGCAATGAAGCCTGGCGCGACGCGCTGCTGGCACTGCCGCCGGGACGCTACGTGGTAGCCGTAGGGGCGCTACATCTGTACGGCGAAGGCAACCTACCGCAAATATTGAAATAAAAAAATGGCCAATATCGCTATTGGCCCGTCAAAGAGGAATTTCATCGTTATTATTATCCCGACGCTTTCGCTTCGGATCTTCAGATTGTCGCTCAAAGTTGCCGCAACTGCCAAGACCTAATGCACAAGATTATACTATTTTTTAGTCCGCTTTCGGGCGTATGCTGATGGCAAATCACGTCTGTAGTAAGAAGGAACGTTATGACACCCGCAGTTAAGTTACTCGAAAAAAACAAGATTCCGTTTAACATTCACACCTACGATCACGATCCGAATGAAACTAACTTTGGCGATGAAGTGGTGCGTAAGCTCGGGCTAAACGCCGATCAGGTGTATAAAACGCTTTTGGTCGCCGTGAATGGCGATATGAAGCAACTGGCCGTCGCCGTGACGCCTGTAGCCGGACAGCTGGATTTGAAAAAAGTCGCCAAAGCTCTGGGCGCGAAAAAGGTCGATATGGCCGACCCGATGGTGGCGCAACGCACCACGGGATATCTGGTCGGTGGGATCAGTCCGCTGGGACAGAAGAAACGGCTGCCTACGCTGATTGACGCGCCAGCCCGCACGTTTGCCACTATATATGTTTCCGGTGGTAAACGCGGGCTGGATATTGAACTGGCGGCTGACGATTTGGCCGCCATCCTGGGTGCTAAATTCGCTGATATCGCGCGTCGGGATTAAGCCTGCGTAAAATACATTGCCGGATAGCGGCGCAAACGCCTTATCCGGCCTACAGCATATATAATCCGTAGGCCTTAAGGCTGCGCGCCATCAGGCAGAAATGGCTATCCGTACCGCTACAGCCAGCTCACCTCGCCTTTTGGCGTAAACGCCGCCGCATCCAGCGGTGAATTCTGCTGAATAAACTCTTTCAGCACTTCCGCGTCAATAAACCCGGTATTCACGTATCCCGGTTTGTTATCGATGCGCGGATAACCATCGCCGCCCGTGGCGTTGAAACTCAGCGTCGCCATGCGATAGGTTTTAGCCGGATCAACAGGCTCGCCTTTGATTTTCAGATCGGTGAGCTTGCCCTCTTTGGCGACAAAGCTCACATTGGCGAACTGTGGATAGGCGCCGGAGTCCGGTTTCATCTGCGCTACGGCGGTGAGATAATCAACCACCTCTTTGCCGCTCATATCGGCATACACCACAATGTTGCCAAACGGCTGTACCTTGAGCACGCTTTTATAGGTAATATCTCCCGCCTCAATCGAGTCGCGAATACCGCCGCCGCTCATCACGCCAAAATCGGCGCCGGTGCGCGGGATCTGCGCAGCCAGAATCACCCGTCCCATATTGGTCTGGACAAATCTGACCTTACTGCGATCGCCTTCAAGAAGGCCATTCACGCTACCAATTTTCACCTCCAGTTGCGCTTTACCTTTATTCTGGAACGGCGTTAATAACGAGAGCATTTGCGGATTTTCGGCGATTTCCGGCGTGTAAAGTACACGCTCGCTTTTCCCGTTATCCCAGGTCACTTTTTTCTTGAGATTTACCGGAATAAGCTGGTAGTTAACCATTTTCATCTCGCCGTTACGGAATTCGAAATCCGCGCGGCCCACATATTTACCCCACTCATGCGCCTGCACGATCCAGATGCCATTTTGCTTATCCGGCGCGCAGGGCGTTCCCGGTACGTAATTCACCTGTTTTTTATTTTCCGACGCCATGCATACCGGGTCTTGTGAGTGACCGCCCACAATCATCGCCAACGAACCGGCAGGCAGGCTACGCGCCATCTCAACGTCGCCCGGCGCGTTCGAACCGTGATCGCCGTTGTCATAATGTCCCATATGCGTGGTCGCGATAATCACGTCCGGTTTTTCATTCATATTAAGTTCCTGAATCACCACCTTTGCTTCTTCAGCAGGTTTACGAAACTCAATATCGGTGAAATATTCCGGGTTGCCTATTTTCGCCGTGTCATCGGTGGTTAAGCCGATTACCGCGATTTTTATATCCTGGCGTGTAAAAATAGCCCACGGCTTAAACAGACGCTCGCCGGTACTTTTTTGATAAATATTGGCGGAAAGAAAGGGAAACTTCGCCCACTTTTCCTGCTGGCGCAATACGGTGAGCGGATTATCAAATTCATGATTACCGACGGCCATAGCGTCGTAGCCAATCAGATTCATCCCGCGGAAATCGGGCTCCGCATCCTGGAGATCGGATTCCGGCACCCCGGTATTAATGTCGCCGCCGGATAACAACAGGACGCTTCCCCCCTCTTGCGCCACCTCTTTACGGATACTGTCCACCAGCGTTTTTTGCGCCGCCAGACCATATTCGCCATATTCGCTGCGCCAGAAGTGACCGTGGTGATCGTTGGTATGCAGGATAGTAATTTTATAGGTTTTATCTTTTTCGTAAGCCTGTGCAGGCTGAGTCGTCAGCGCGAACGCCGCCAGTAACGCCAGCGCCACACCCCGTTTCAAAAATTTCATCTTTCTCTCCCTGACTCAATATCAACCGCAGAAATTACCTTTCCTTGCAATAATAGACAAATATGTTTTCAGAATTGAGACTTCCTTCAAACACATTTCACAGGTATGTTAGGCAAGTAATAATTACACATCCTACTATCTCCAACATCGCATAAAATTTAAGTGACTTTCTATGGCCATGAGTGAACCAACCCAGCCGTTAGCCGGCGCGCCCGCAGCGGCCGCTAAAGCACGTACTTCGTTTGGTATTTTGGGCGCGATCAGTCTTTCCCATCTGCTGAACGATATGATCCAATCGCTAATCTTAGCCATTTATCCCCTGTTGCAGGCGGAGTTCTCGCTGACCTTCGTCCAGATAGGTTTGATCACCCTGACGTTCCAGCTCGCCTCATCGCTACTGCAACCGGTCGTCGGCTACTGGACGGATAAATATCCCATGCCGTGGTCGCTGCCTGTCGGCATGTGTTTTACCCTGAGCGGGCTGGTACTGCTGGCAATGGCGGGAAGTTTTGGCGGCGTATTGCTCGCTGCGGCGCTGGTGGGTACCGGCTCGTCCGTTTTTCACCCGGAATCGTCCCGCGTGGCGCGCATGGCCTCCGGCGGACGTCATGGTCTGGCGCAGTCTATCTTCCAGGTCGGCGGTAACTTCGGCAGTTCATTGGGCCCGCTGCTGGCCGCCGTGATTATCGCGCCCTATGGCAAAGGGAATGTCGCCTGGTTTGTGCTGGCCGCGCTGCTGGCGATCGTGGTGCTGGCGCAGATCAGCCGCTGGTATGCAGCCCAGCACCGGATAGCGAAAGGCAAGCCAAAAGCGATAATCGCTAACCCGCTGCCGCGCAATAAAGTCGTGCTGGCGGTCAGCGTATTATTGCTACTCATTTTCTCGAAATATTTCTATATGGCGAGCATCAGTAGCTATTACACCTTTTATCTGATGCAAAAATTCGGATTATCAATACAAAACGCGCAGCTCCATCTGTTTGCCTTCCTGTTTGCGGTGGCTGCCGGGACGGTAATCGGCGGGCCGGTGGGCGATAAAATCGGCAGGAAATATGTGATTTGGGGCTCTATTCTCGGCGTCGCGCCGTTTACCCTTGTTTTACCCTACGCCACACTGTACTGGACGGGGATTTTAACGGTGATTATCGGCTTTATTCTCGCGTCGGCGTTTTCCGCCATTCTGGTGTATGCCCAGGAGCTGCTGCCAGGACGCATCGGTATGGTTTCCGGCCTGTTTTTCGGTTTTGCCTTCGGGATGGGAGGCCTGGGCGCAGCGGTGCTGGGGCTGATTGCCGACCATACCAGTATCTATTTAGTTTATAAAATCTGTGCTTTCCTGCCGCTTCTGGGGATACTGACCATATTCTTACCTGATAATCGACATAAAGCGTGATTTTATGGCGGTTAAAGGTACGCTTTAACCGCCTGTACATCCCGATGCCATCATGCTTTGCCCATCCCATACTTATCACTTTTCCGTTCCGTGCTCTTTTTACCGTCAGATTGTATTTTTTTATAAAACACAACCATTTTTTATAAACATCCTGATTGAAATTGTCATAAACTATTACCCGGAGTTTTGGAGTCCAGCAACCAAAGGAGACGGAATGCATCACGCTACCCCGCTTATCACCACCATTGTCGGCGGCCTTGTGCTCGCTTTTATTCTCGGCATGATTGCCAACAAATTGCGTATTTCTCCACTGGTGGGATATCTGTTAGCGGGCGTTCTGGCGGGACCTTTTACCCCGGGTTTTGTTGCGGATACCAAACTGGCGCCGGAGCTGGCGGAGCTCGGCGTGATTCTATTGATGTTTGGCGTCGGGCTGCATTTTTCGCTGAAGGATTTGATGGCGGTAAAGTCTATCGCCATTCCCGGCGCTGTCGCTCAGATAGCGGTGGCGACGCTGCTGGGTATGGCGCTTTCCGCCGTGCTGGGATGGTCATTAATGACTGGCATCGTTTTTGGGCTTTGTCTGTCTACCGCCAGTACCGTCGTCCTGCTGCGCGCGCTTGAGGAGCGGCAACTCCTTGATAGCCAACGCGGACAAATCGCCATCGGCTGGCTGATTGTCGAAGATCTGGTGATGGTGCTGACGCTGGTCTTGCTGCCCGCCGTTGCCGGCATGGTGGAAAAAGGCGATGTCGGCATAGCCTCGCTGACAGTCGATATGGGGATAACCATTGGTAAAGTGGTGGCGTTTATCGCCATCATGATGCTGGTCGGACGCCGCCTGGTGCCGTGGATTATGGCTCGCAGCGCCGCCACCGGCTCGCGCGAATTATTTACCCTTTCCGTACTGGCGCTGGCGTTAGGCATTGCGTTTGGCGCGGTAGAACTGTTTGACGTCTCTTTTGCGCTGGGCGCGTTCTTCGCTGGTATGGTGCTTAATGAGTCAGAACTGAGTCACCGGGCGGCGCACGATACGTTGCCGCTGCGCGACGCCTTTGCCGTCCTGTTTTTTGTTTCCGTCGGCATGTTGTTCGATCCGTTAGTCTTGATCCAACAGCCGCTGGCGGTGTTGGCGACGCTTGCCATTATCGTCTTTGGTAAATCGATCGCTGCGTTTTTCCTGGTGCGTATGTTCGGCCACTCGCCGCGAACCGCGCTGACCATTGCCGCCAGCCTGGCGCAAATCGGCGAGTTCGCCTTTATTCTCGCCGGACTCGGCATGGCGCTCAATCTGCTGCCGCAAGCGGGACAGAACCTGGTGCTGGCAGGCGCTATTTTGTCGATTATGCTTAATCCCGTACTGTTTACCCTGCTGGAGAAGTATCTGGCGAAAACCGAAACGCTGGAAGAGCAAACTCTGGAAGAGGCTATCGAAGAAGAGAAGCAAATTCCGGTGGATATCTGTAATCATGCCCTGCTGGTGGGTTTTGGCCGCGTAGGCAGTCTGCTGGGAGAAAAACTACTGGCGGCGGGGATTCCGCTGGTGGTTATCGAAACGTCCCGTACCCGCGTGGATGAACTGCGCGAACGCGGGATTCGCGCCGTGCTGGGCAACGCCGCTAACGAAGAAATCATGAATCTGGCGCATCTGGACTGCGCCCGCTGGCTGTTGTTGACCATCCCCAACGGTTACGAAGCCGGCGAGATTGTCGCCTCAGCGCGGGAAAAAAGCCCTGATATCGAGATAATCGCCCGCGCGCACTATGATGATGAAGTGAAATATATTACCGAGCGGGGAGCCAATCAGGTAGTGATGGGCGAGCGAGAAATTGCCCGGGCGATGTTGGAACTGCTTGAAACGCCGCCCGCAGGTGAAGTCGTCGCCAGTTAAGGGTTTTCCGGACGGCCCGATGCGCGCAGCGCTATCGGGCAAGCCAGATTAGCGATCCCAGTACGACTCTTCCAGGCTGTCCTCACGCTCCGGCAGCCCGCGTGTCAGACGCGGAGAATGCTGGTTCAGTACCTGATAACTGACACGGTTAGCATATTTACACACCTGCGCCAGCGACGAATAGGTCAGCCAGGTGAATTTGTGCTTACTGGAGTTCGGTACGTTGCTACGATGGTAACTGTTCGCCGTAATATCGTGCAGCAGCGCCGCCAGCGCGCCATCGCCCGCGCCGTTGGTGTTCATGATTTTTTCCGGCCCGCCCATATAGGGCGCAATATGCGAATAAACGCGCAGCGGATTAATACAATCTTTATGGCGCATTGCCCGGCTAAATTCATACTGGTTAAATTCAGCAATAGCCCCCGGCAGCAGCGGATGCTGGGTTTTACGTTTTGCTTCCTCTTCGGTGAAGCCTGCCATATATAACCCTATCGGCCCGGCGGTGCATAACACCAGATCGACCCAGTCCAGCGCCTTATCCGCCGCCAGCAGCGGGTCGTTTTCGCCGGTCAGCGCTTCCGCTTCTTCTTCATTCATTGCCAGAATCGAGACATTCTCTTTGAGAAACGCCTGCCACCACTGCGGATTATCGGCGATCACAAATTTGGTGCCCAGCGTCATGACAACCGGCACGTTATGCTTTTTCGCGTATTCGATCGCTTTCATCGTCGCGTCAGGCATCGGTTCGCCAGGCTTACAGCGCACCAGATATGAGGTCAACACCAGCGCGGAAGCGCCAGCGATCACCGCTTCCGGAATACTTTCCGCCCGTAGCTGATTCATATGGCCGGGGCTGATAGCGAAGGTACGCTCGCCGGATTCGCCAATCAGTGTGAAACAGCGGCCAATCGGGCCATCTACCGCTTGCAGATAATTCAGGTCGGTACGGCTGGAAGTATTACACAGGTAGCGATAAGCGTAGCTGCCAATCTCAATGTTGCTGCACATCACGCCCAGTAACACCGAACGGTCATCCGCCAGTACCGAGTAATTGTGCATCGTATTGCCTATGGTGCCGCCAGCAAACTGATGGGTGATCAGATTTTCCCGCGTCAGTTCCTGATACAGCTTCTCCGCCACCTCGTCTTCTATCACCAGAGAATGCCCGGCGCTTAATCCATAGCGTGTAATAAAATCGTCATCCACTTTCGCCTCAATATCCACCAACGTCTGGTCGATACCGACGACCCAGGAGGCGTTGGTTTCCTGTTCTGGCTGAATTTGTTGCAACAACGGGTCACGCGCATTGACGGGAAAATAGTGTTTGGATTTACGTTTACCGGGAAATTTCATGATTGTGCTTACGGATGAATAACGGAGCGCTGCATGGTAGCACATTCCCCCCGCTGCGCGCGACGGACGATGGCGTTTCAATATCGGACGACGAGATCGCAGTTTCTCCAGCCGCGTTTTTTACAATGGTTCACTTTCACAAGGAGCGTTTTATGAAGCCGGAAAATAAAATTCCCGTACTCACCCGACTGTCAGACGAAATGAAAGCCGTCGTAAACTTCCAGCAACCAGGCCTTCCCCCCTGGCCTGCCGATGGCGATATTGAGACCCAGCGTCAGTATTATCTTCTTGAGCGCCGTTTCTGGAATGCCGACGCGCCGTCCATGACCACCCGCACCTGCGCCGTCCCTACGCCTTATGGCGATGTAACAACCCGGCTCTACTCGCCGCAGCCGACCAGCCAGGCCACCTTATACTATCTGCACGGCGGCGGATTTATCCTCGGTAACCTGGATACGCATGACCGGATAATGCGTCTGCTGGCGCGTTATACCGGCTGCACCGTGATCGGCATTGATTATTCGCTGTCGCCGCAAGCGCGTTATCCACAGGCCATTGAAGAAACCGTCGCGGTATGCAGCTACTTCTCTCAACATGCCGATGAATACTCGCTCAACGTGGAGAAAATCGGTTTCGCCGGAGATTCCGCAGGCGCCATGCTGGCGCTTGCCAGCGCGCTCTGGCTACGTGATAAGCACATTCGCTGCGGTAACGTTATCGCGATTCTGTTGTGGTATGGGCTGTATGGGTTGCAGGATTCGGTAAGCCGCCGTCTGTTCGGCGGCGCGTGGGACGGCCTGACGCGTGAAGATCTGGACATGTACGAAAAGGCCTATCTGCGTAACGAAGACGATCGGGAATCGCCCTGGTATTGTCTGTTTAATAACGATCTCACGCGCGATGTGCCGCCCTGCTTTATTGCCAGCGCGGAGTTTGATCCGCTCATTGATGACAGCCGCTTGCTGCACCAGACATTACAGGCGCACCAGCAGCCCTGCGAATACAAAATGTATCCCGGCACGCTGCACGCCTTTCTGCACTATTCGCGAATGATGACAATCGCCGACGATGCCTTGCAGGACGGCGCACGCTTCTTTATGGCGAGGATGAAGACGCCGCGTTAACGGTACGGCGCCGTGAGTTTTAACATCATATCAATATGTTCCGGCGTCGCGTTCAGCGCCGGAATGTACGCATATTTTTTACCGCCCGCTTCAAGGAAAATCTCGCGATTCTGTTCCGCTATCTCTTCCAGCGTCTCCAGACAATCCGCGGCAAATCCCGGACACATGACCTGAATATGGCCAGTCCCCTTTTCACCCAACATTTTTAGCGTTTCATCGGTGTACGGCGTCAGCCACGGTTCACGGCCAAAGCGCGACTGGAACGTCATCATTACCTTTTCCGGCGGCAGCCCCAATGCGGAAACCAGTTCGCGCGTGGTATCGCGACAGCGCTGCGGGTAGTCATCGCCTTCATCCGCATAACGTTGTGGAATGCCGTGATAAGAGAGCAGAAGCACATCCGGCTCGCCGTGTCTGGCGAACGACTCACGCGCGCTTTTCGCCAGCGCATCGATATAAGCGCCGTCATCCGCGTAATCGCGAATAAATGAGATACCGGGAATACGGCGTTTACGCGCCAGTATCCGCCCCAGTTCGTCCCAGACTGCGCCCACCGTTGAGCAAGAGTATTGCGGGTACAACGGCAGCACGACGATATGGTCGACGTCGCTTGCTAACAGTTCATCGACAGCGCTTTCCAGCGAGGGCGAGCCGTAGCTCATCCCCAGCGCGACGGGCGTGTCTGGCAACCGCGCGGCCAGCGCCTGTTGCTGTTCGCGGCTATATACCATGAGCGGCGAACCGCCATCCATCCAGATAGATTGATAGAGTTTCGCGACGCGCGGCGAACGCAGCGGTAAAATAACGCCACGCAGCAGCGGCCACCACAGCAGACGAGGAGTATCCACCACGCGCCTGTCGCTTAAAAATTGTTTCAGGTAGCGCTTTACCGCTTCAGGAGTTGGGGCATCTGGCGTGCCAAGGTTAGCCAGCAGGATACCGGTTTTCGTCTGACGCATTGCCGCCTCTTATCTATTCAAATTGTTGATAATTGTAGCGGAAAAGCGATAAAGAAGAACTAATTGCTGCGAGAGGTAAGACGAGAATTTGCCGAATGGCGCTAACGATGCCAGTAGGCCGGATAAGGCGTTCAGGCCGCCATCCGGCACCGATTGCCTGATGGCGTTACGCTTATCAGACCTGTGGGATAACAGCAGGCCTGATAAGCGGTTCACTACGCGAAAAAATTAACCGAGGATTTTTTCCAGCGCTGCGCGCACGTCGGCAACGGCCTGCGTACCGTCAACTTTAGCGTATTTGGTGTTGCCCGCTTCCGCTTCTTTCTGATAGTAGCCAATCAGCGGCGCGGTCATCTGATGATATTCCACCAGACGTTTGCGAACGGTCTCTTCCTGATCGTCTTTACGGGTGGTCAGATCTTCGCCGGTGACGTCATCTTTGCCTTCCACTTTCGGCGGATTAAACTTTACGTGGTAAACGCGGCCAGAGGCGGCGTGTACGCGACGACCCACAATACGATCAACGATCAGTTCGTCCGGTACGTCGAATTCCAGCACGTAATCCACCACAATACCCGCTTCTTTCATTGCGTCAGCCTGCGGGATCGTGCGCGGGAAACCGTCCAGCAGAAAACCGTTACGGCAGTCTTCCTGGGCGATACGCTCTTTAACCAGCGCAATCACCAGTTCATCGGTCACCAGTTTACCGGCGTCCATGATATCTTTCGCCTGTTTGCCCAACTCGGAGCCTGATTTCACTGCGGCGCGCAGCATATCGCCAGTGGAGATTTGCGGAATACCATATTTCTCCATGATGAACTGAGCCTGAGTTCCTTTACCCGCGCCCGGAGCGCCAAGCAGAATAATACGCATTACGAAAATCCCCTCAAAGGTTGTCGATATTTTTTAAAAAGCGCTAAACGATACCACCATCACGCATTTCGCTCAAGGAAGCCGCCTGATGCTGAAACGGTTAACGAAGAGAAATCCAGAAAAGAGAAGGTATTATAAAAAATGCCGGATGGCGCTGGCGCTTATCCGGCCTACAAACAGTACTCGCTCGTAGGCCGGATAAGATGCTTCGCGTCGCTATCCGGCAATCAGATGAGCGTTATCAGGATACCAGCAACTGGTTCATACGGCGGATAAACTGGTTCGGATCTTCCAGCGTACCGCGTTCAGCGAACAGCGCCTGATCCAGCAGCAGCTCGACCCACTCTTTAAACTGCGCTTCATCCTCGGTATCGGCAGTGCGTTTAACCAGCACATGATCCGGATTGAGCTCAAAGATGTATTTCACTTCCGGCACGGACTGACCGGCCGCGGCGAACAGTTTCGCCATCTGGGTGCTCATTTCATCCGCATCGGTGGTGACAATCGCCGGCGTGTCGGTTAAACGATGCGTCAGACGCACCTCTTTCACGCGATCGCCCAGCAGGGTTTTGACACGCTCCACGAACGGCTCAAGCGCCTTTTCCGCTTCTTTCGCGTTTTCGTCGACTTCATCCGCCAGTTTTTCGATGGACTCATCGGCTTTAGCGACCGACTGGAATGCTTTACCGTCAAACTCGGTCAGGTAGTTCATCATCCACTCGTCGATGCGATCGGAGAGCAGCAGCACTTCGATGCCTTTCTTACGCAGCAGCTCCAGGTGCGGGCTGTTTTTCGCCGCCGCATAGCTGTCTGCGGTGATGTAGTAGATTTTTTCCTGCCCTTCTTTCATCCGGGAGACGTAATCTTCCAGCGACACGGTCTGGGCGGAAGAGTCGGTATGGGTGGAGGCAAAGCGCAACAGTTTAGCGATCGCTTCCTGGTTGGCGTGATCTTCCGCCGGGCCTTCTTTCAGCACCAGACCGAACTGTTTCCAGAAGGTTTGGTATTTTTCCGCGTCGTCTTTCGCCAGTTTTTCCAGCATTTGCAGGACGCGTTTGGTCAGAGCGCTACGCAGATTACGCGTTACCGTGCTGTCCTGCAGGATTTCACGGGAGACGTTCAACGGCAGGTCATTAGAATCAATCAGGCCGCGCACGAAACGCAGATAGTTCGGCATGAACTGCTCGGCATCGTCCATAATGAACACGCGCTGTACGTACAGCTTCAGACCATGTTTGTGATCGCGGTTCCACAGATCCCACGGTGCCTGCGACGGGATATACAGCAGGCTGGTGTACTCCTGCTTACCTTCCACGCGGTTGTGGCTCCAGGTCAGCGGATCGGTGAAATCATGCGCGATGTGCTTGTAAAACTCGTTGTACTCGTCGTCTTTAATTTCCGACTTGTTACGGGTCCACAACGCCTGAGCCTTGTTGATTTTCTCCCAGGAAATCACGGTTTCGCCGTCTTTTTCTTCCCGTTTTTCAATCTCTACCGGCAATGCGATGTGATCGGAATATTTACTGATAATCGAGCGTACGCGCCAGTCATCGAGGAATTCATCTTCGCCTTCACGCAGGTGTAAGGTGATTTCCGTACCACGATCATTTTTGGTGATATCGGCAACGGTGTATTCGCCTTCGCCTGCCGATTCCCAGAACACGCCATTTTCCGGCTTGTCGCCTGCCGCACGAGTACGTACGGTCACTTTATCGGCCACAATAAACGCGGAGTAGAAGCCTACGCCAAACTGACCAATGAGCTGGCTATCTTTCGCCTGATCGGACCCCATTGATTCGAGGAAAGATTTGGTGCCGGACTTGGCAATGGTGCCTAAGTGGTCAATCACCTCATCACGATTCATCCCCACGCCGTTATCGGCAATGGTCAACGTACGCTTATCTTTATCGAAAGAGACGCGCACACGCAGCTCGCCATCTCCTTCATACAGGTCTGGGTTTGACAGAGCGCGGAAACGCAGCTTGTCCGCCGCATCTGAGGCGTTAGAGATGAGTTCACGCAGGAAGATTTCTTTATTGGAATAAAGAGAATGGATCATCAGGTGCAGAAGCTGTTTAACTTCTGACTGAAAACCACGCGTTTCTTGTCCTTTCATGTGGATAGACCTCAACAATGCCATTTTTAATGGTAAAAATACGTTGAGGGTGAGATGGGGACAAGCGGGTGTGATTTCAAGCGGAGGCCGCGAATGCCGCCTCCGTTTGTTCAGAAAATAATCTTATGACGTCCCGCCAGCGAGTGGGACAGCGTCGTACCGTCGACCATCTCCAGTTCGCCGCCAACCGGCACGCCGTGGGCGATACGACTGGCTTCGACGCCGGCCTCCGCGCACAGCTCGGCAATATAGTTCGCGGTAGCCTCCCCTTCAACCGTCGGGTTGGTCGCGAGGATCAGCTCACTGATTTTTTCTGACGCCAGCCGCTGTTCCAGACGATCGAGACCGATATCATCCGGCCCGATGCCGTCCAGCGGCGACAGGTGGCCCATCAGCACGAAATACCGCCCGGAAAATTGCCCGGTCTGCTCAATGGCGTAGATATCCGCAGGACTCTCCACCACGCAAATCTGGCCGTTTTCCTGACGCCGCGGGTTCGAACAGATATTACAAACATCCTGCTCGGTAAAGGTGCGGCAGTCGGCGCAGTGGCCGATTTCCGACATCGCCCGGGTCAGCGCCTGCGCCAGACGCATTCCGCCGCTGCGATCGCGCTGCAACAGGGTAAACGCCATCCGCTGCGCCGACTTAGGGCCGACGCCCGGAAGGCAGCGCAACGCTTCCATAAGCTGAGTTAACAGCGGACTGGTTTGCATCAGAATGGCATCTTAAAGCCTGGCGGCAGTTGCATACCGGAAGAGACGGAAGCCATCTTCTCTTTTTGCGTCTCCTCAATGCGGCGCGCCGCATCGTTGAAGGCCGCAGCGACCAGATCTTCCAGCATCTCTTTGTCATCTTCCAGCAGGCTTGGGTCAATTTCCACGCGGCGGCAGTTATGCGCACCGTTGATGGTAACCTTCACCAGACCCGCGCCGGATTCGCCGGTCACTTCCAGCTGCGCAATCTCTTCCTGCATTTTCTGCATTTTTTCCTGCATCTGCTGGGCCTGCTTCATCAGATTGCCCAGACCGCCTTTTCCAAACATAAGCTCTCTCTCTTGATGGTTCACAATCGCAAGCCGGGCTTACGATCAAATGGGGCGGATACTCTCTTCATCCAGCTCGGCGTCGAAGAATCGACGCAGCGTCTGAATGTTATTATCCGCAATAATTGACTCACGCGCTTGCGCGAGTTTCTCTTCATAAATGGCCTGACGCCATTCCAGCGGCGTACGCACCGCGGGATTATCATCTTCAACGATGGTCAGTTCAACCGTCGTTCCCGTCAGATCGCTGAGCGCTTGCGCCAGCTTTTGCTGCGCGCCGCTGGAATTGAGGTGCCGCTGCGTCGAGCGCAGATGCAGACAAACCGCGTTGCCGTTCTGCTCCTTCCAGGCATTAAGCGCCACCTGCTCCACCAGCTTAGGCAAAGAAAGCTGGCTTACCTGCGCCGCCCACGGATCGCGCTCAATCGCTTCCGCCGCCAGTTTAGCCGCCAGCTCCGGCGTTTTTTCATGCTCCAGAGCTTTCTTAAGCGCTTTTGGCGTAGCCACCACTTCTTTGGTTTGTACTACCGGTGTGGTGGCCTTCCAGCGATAAGCCTCTTTCTTTACTGGCGCCGTTTCCAGCGCAGACGGCGCCGGGCGCGCCTGTACGCGCTCCGAAACCGAGGCCAGCCGCTCCAGCGCAGAGTTATTCACCGGCCGCGCGCGGGATGCGGCTGCCGGTTCACTCTTTTTTGTTTTGGTTACTCCCTGCGAGCGCTGTAGCTGATTGCGCGCCGCCAGCACCTGACTGGTAGATGCCGGCAGCGGCGCTGGCGATGTCTGCGGCGCGGGCGCCGACTGCTGCTGCACCTGCGGCGGCGTCATTACCGCCGTTGGGGCCACGGGCGCAAAAGACTGCCGCGGCGTTTCAGGCTCCGGCAAGGGCATACGCGGGTGAAACGCCAGCGCACGCAGTAACGTCATTTCAACGCCCATCCGCCGGTCCGGCGCCCAGGGCAATTCTTTGCGACCAATCAACAACGTCTGATAATAGAGCTGAAGATCGCCGGGAGGCACCGTCCGGGCAAGTTCGCGCATCCGTTGCTCGATAGCCGCCATATCGCTGCCTAACGCGGCAGGCGAAAGTTGCACCATCGCAATACGGTGCAGCAGGCTAAGCATTTCGACCAGCAGCGCTTCCCATTCAATACCGCGCGCCGCCGCCTCGTTGATAAGCGACATGACGCGTTCGCCGTTAGCGTCAACCACTGCCTCGACTAATGACAAAGCCTGGTCATCGTCCAGCGTACCGAGCATGGCGCTTACCGCCTGCGTCGAAACCTGCCCGTCACCGCTGGCGATCGCCTGGTCAGTCAGACTTAATGCATCGCGCAGGCTGCCGTCAGCCGCGCGTGATAACAACTGCAACGCGCGGGGTTCGTGAGCGATATGTTCCTCATTGAGAATATGCTCAAGCTGATGGCGAATCTGTTCAACATCCAGCGCTTTGAGATGAAACTGTAGGCAGCGCGACAAAATGGTCACCGGCAGCTTCTGCGGATCGGTGGTCGCCAGTAAAAATTTCACATGCGCTGGCGGCTCTTCAAGCGTTTTAAGTAGCGCATTAAAGCTGTGGCGCGACAGCATGTGGACTTCATCGATCAGATAGACTTTAAAGCGACCGCGCGCAGGCGCGTACTGGACGTTATCCAGCAGGTCGCGGGTGTCTTCGACTTTGGTACGCGATGCGGCGTCAATCTCAATGAGATCGACAAAACGCCCCTGCTCAATTTCCCGACAGTTATCGCAAACGCCGCACGGCGTCGCGGTAATACCGGTTTCGCAGTTCAGCCCCTTCGCCAGCAGCCGGGCGATAGAGGTTTTACCGACGCCGCGCGTGCCGGAAAAAAGATATGCGTGATGAATGCGCCCTAACGACAAGCCGTTCGCCAGTGCGGTCAGCACATGTTCCTGGCCGACGACGTCAGCAAAGGTTTGTGGGCGCCATTTTCTGGCTAAGACCTGATAACTCATTGGCAGGCTCTGAAACGCTGGAAGGTGGATTCATAGAAGGGTAATGCTAACACAACCTCGCCGATACAGCGAGGTTGTCTCTCTGGCTAAAATAGCAGTGCGAATAGCCTGAATCAATGCCCTGGAAACGGCACCAGGCTATAACAGGTAATCCCCTGCTTTTCCAGACGCTGCTCGCCGCCCAGATCGAACAAATTAATGATGAACGCCGCATCGGTGACTTTCCCGCCCAGACGACGGATCAGCTTCACGGTCGCCTCAATGGTGCCGCCAGTCGCCAGCAGATCGTCCACGACCAGCACGTTGTCGCCAGGTTTAATCGCGTCGACATGGATTTCCAGCTGATCGGTGCCGTACTCTAATTCATAGGTCTCGGCAATAGTTTCACGCGGTAATTTGCGCGGTTTACGTACCGGAACAAAACCAACGCCCAGCCCAAGCGCAACCGGCGCGCCAAACAGGAAGCCACGCGCTTCGGTGCCGACCACTTTGGTGATACCCGCATTTTTATAACGCTCAACCAACAGTTCAATACTGAGCGCGTAGGCTTTCGGGTCTTCCAGTAAGCTGGTGACATCACGGAAAAGAATGCCCGGTTTCGGGTAATCCTGAATGCTTTTGATGCTGTTTTTGAGAAACTCAAGCTGCTGTGCAGTCGCGGTCATGGATATATGCCTGCTAAGTACGGTGTTACTCACGGCGCAATACTTTTCGGTCAGGGGTAACGCTCGGTTACTCTTTGACCGCCTGCGCCTGTGCTCGAAAACGGTCGAATTTACTGGCTGTGAACGACAATTGCAACAGCGATTCGTGTGCTTCAGCGCTTTTGTTGCTTTTCATCAATCACCGGTATCCGCCACATAAAAATCAGCAGACAGGCCAAAATAACCAACAGCAGCACCCGCACCCACATCATATTCACCAGCCACAGCGATATACCAAAGGTCAGCAATATCAACGCGATCGCTCGCGGTTTCGCTCCCGGCGGCATGGCCCGATAGCGCTGCCAGTGGCGCAGATAACCGCCAAACCATGAGCGGTATAACAACCAGGCATGGAAACGCGGCGACGAGCGGGCGAAACACCAGGCCGCCAGTAAAATGAACGGCGTAGTCGGCAACAGGGGCAAAACCACGCCCAATGTCCCTAATACTACCGCCAGCCAGCCAATGATGATTAAAATAGTACGTTGCATAATGCGAATCGTTATCAAACAGAAGGCTACTGTAGCACAGCCTGTCTTATTTTCATCGGGGTGTTGAATTGAAAACCGCTATGCTGTTACAGACGCTGGAAGAGAGGCTGGCGACGCTACGCCAACGCTGCGCGCCGCTGGCGCAACATGCGACGTTAAGCGCGCGCTTTGACCGACATCTTTTCCGTACCCGCAGTACTCTGTTGCAGGGATATCTGGAAGAGGCTGACGCCAATCTCGCCGCGTTGCGTCAGGCGGTAAAACATGAGCAACTGCCGCAAGTCGCCTGGCTGGCGGAACATCTGGCTTCGCAACTGGAGGCGATATCGCGTGAAACCGCCGCCTGGTCGCTGCGCCAGTGGGACACCGCCGCGCCAGGGCTTGGCCGTTGGCAGCGCAGACGAATACAGCATCAGGAGTTTGAACGTCGACTACTGGCGATGACACAGGAGCGCAAAATTCGTCTGGCGCAGGCGACCGGCCTTGTCGAACAACAAACGCTGCAAAAGGAAGTCGAGATCTATGAAGGACGGCTGGCGCGCTGCCGACATGCGCTGGAGAAAATAGAAAACGTACTGGCGCGTTTAACCCGTTAACACTGGAGAAAGTATGTCGCTTGAAAATGCCCCTGATGAAGTCAAACTGGCCGTGGATTTAATTGTGCTGCTTGAAGAGAATCGCTTACCGGCACGAACGGTGCTACGCGCGCTGGAAATAGTTATGCGTGATTATGAAAACAAGTTAAAAAGTACGGAAGACGACTCGCAAACAGAGTAATTGCCCGCTGGTTTGTCCTCGTTGTCGCTGACAGAGTGGTCGCTACAGTCAGGCAACAAGGGATGGGTCATGGAACGTCTACCCACCACGCCGCACGATGCGGTATTTCGACAAATGCTGATGCAAAAAGAGGTCGCCCGCGACTTTCTGGCTCTCCACATGCCAGAAGACTTTCTTGCAATCTGCGATCTGGATTCACTGAAGCTGGAGTCAGGGAGTTTTGTTGAAGACAATTTACGCAGCCGCTACTCAGATATTCTCTACTCTCTGCATACCCAACACGGCCCCGGGTATGTTTACGCGCTCATTGAACATCAGAGCAAATCAGACCGGCTGATGGCTTTTCGCCTGATGCGTTACGCCATTGCCGCCATGCAGCGTCATCTGGATGCCGGTCATGATACCTTGCCGCTGGTGGTACCAATCCTCTTTTATCACGGTCCGGAAAGCCCGTGGCCCTATAGCCTTAACTGGCATAATATGTTTGTGAAACCGGATATGGCGAAGGCCTTATACAGTCATGAATTTGCGCTGGTCGACCTGACGACAATGCCGGATAATCAGCTTTTGCAGCATCGGCGGATAGCGATGTTAGAGCTCCTGCAAAAACATATTCGTCAACGCGATTTAAGCGAACTGCTCGACCCCCTTATCACGCTTTTAACGCAGGATTATTTGACGGACGCGCAGCTCAGTGTGCTGATCAACTATATGTTGAAAGCAGGAAACGCCGCAGAACCCGGAGCGCTGATTCGTCAACTGGCGCAGGGCGCGCCGCAGTATAAGGAACAACTGATGACAATAGCGGAATGGCTGGAAGAAAAAGGCCGAACGGAAGGGTTGCAAAAGGGCCTTGAGCAAGGGTTAGCACAAGGCCGTGAGGCCGAAGCGCGCGCTATTGCCCGCAAAATGCTTGCCAACGGGCTGGAACCCGGGCTCATCGCCAGCGTCACCGGCATTACGCCGGAAGAGCTTTCTACGCTGTCGCATTAGCGGCGCCGCGCGCACTCATAAAGCGCGCGGCCCACCGCCTTTTAGCTTGCCGTAGGCGCCAGATCGCCGCCGTTGAGATCGCGCTTCACTTCAGTGACTTCGTCGCCCTTCGCGTTATGCAGATGCACCTCAAGCTGGTTAAAGGCGATATTGATATCATTTTCACGGCACAGTCGATCGATCGCGCGGTTCAGTTCATCCACCGTATGGCTACGATCGCGCAATTCACGCACATACAGACGCAGTTCATGATCCAGAGTGCTGGCGCCAAAGGTGGTGAAGAATACGGCAGGTTCCGGATCGTGCATCACCTTCGGATGCTCCATCGCCGCCTGTAGCAGGACTCTTTTCACTTTTTCCAGATCCGAGCCATAGGCCACGCCAAGCCGGATAACCAGACGGGTCGTGGTATCGGAGAGGGACCAGTTAATCAGCCGCTCCGTTACGAACGCTTTGTTCGGAATGATCACTTCTTTACGATCAAAATCGGTAATAGTGGTGGCGCGAATACGAATCTTACTGACCGTGCCGGAATAGGTGCCGATCGTTACCGTATCGCCAATGCGTACCGGACGTTCGAAGAGGATGATTAAACCCGAGACAAAGTTACCGAAGATCTCCTGTAGCCCAAAACCGAGACCCACCGACAACGCCGCCGCCAGCCACTGGAGTTTATCCCACGAGACGCCGAGCGATCCGAATACTGTCATCGCGCCAACAGCGATAATGACGTAGTTAAGGATCGTGGTGATCGCATACGAAGCCCCCTGGCGCATATTCAGACGTGAAAGTACCAGCACTTCCAACAGGCCGGGTAAGTTGCGGATGAGCGCCCAGGCCACCATCGCGGCAATAATGGCGAATAGCAAGCTGCCCATCGTCACGCTTTTCACCACCGCAGCGCCAGCTTCGGAGCCGTTGTAGTGCCACAGCGTGATGCTATCAAGATAGCTGAATACGGTGATCAAATCGGACCAAATCGCCCAGAACATAACGCCGAACAGGGCAAGCATTAGCAGCATCGTGATACGTAATGTTTGCTGGTTAATCTGCTCCAGCGCGATGGTGGGTTCTTCCTGTGGCTCCGCGCCTTCCGCTCCCTCTTTTACCAGGTTCTGACGACGAGCCAGCGCGCGTCGCCAGGCAATCCGGCGCGCCGCTACGCTTAACCCGCGCAGCACCGTTTGATAAAGCAGGTTCCAGATAATGACCAGATAGACGGTTTCAATCCAGCGTCCCGCCAGGCGCAGGGTGGTATAGAAATAGCCGGTCGCCGTTAATACCATTAACGCCACCGGAATAATGGAAAGAATCGTCACGGTCACCAGTCGAATGCCGTGAGATTCTTTATCGCGCCAGCTTTCCCGGCACAGTGGCCACACCAGCAATGTTATGACCAGCAGATTGAGGAAAATAACCGCCTGCCCCAGCACGTCATCCATCAGATTCAGCGGCGACAACTCCGCCACCACAGACCAAAAGTGCAGCGGCAGCAATGCGAGGCTAATGCGTACAATCTGGCGACGCCAGTGGCTGGTCAACTGCGCTGGCATACCAAAATGGCGTATCGCCACGCCCTCTTTTTCCAGCACCTTCCAGCACAGCCCAAAGACCAGCCAGAACATTGCGAGCTTTTTACTAAAGGC
The DNA here is from genome assembly GCF_043848115.1 of Salmonella sp. 2020_1395. Classification (NCBI taxonomy): domain Bacteria; kingdom Pseudomonadati; phylum Pseudomonadota; class Gammaproteobacteria; order Enterobacterales; family Enterobacteriaceae; genus Salmonella; species Salmonella sp. 2020_1395. Next base: position 195,128 of record NZ_JBCMFH010000003.1, read on the forward strand.
CCAGAGCAGATCGCTGATATTTAGCTGCATGGTCAGCAGGATCAGTCCAAGCGCGAGGATAATCAGACACACCGGCAGCGCGCGGATCAGATCGATCAGAATAGCTTTTGGCGTATTGAGTTGACTATCGTTACGCAACGATCCCACGGCGGCGGCCAGCTTCTGTTGATACGCTTTTAACCATTTCAGACGCCAGCGGATTAAACCGGCGATGAGCAAGAGCGGCAACCCGGCCAAAAAAGCAATAAATACCGCGGGCCAGGCTTTTTGCCAGTTCACCGTGATTTTCATGGCGCTGAATTGCTCTTTTAACGTTTGGGGGAACGCTTTAAGCCAGTCCCAGTCCATAGGGCGGTTACTGTTCACCCAAAAAATCTGCTGCGTCAGAATGGCTTTCAGATTTTTCGAGACGCTCATCAACTGCTGCTGGTTAACTTGCAGGTTAATCGCCATCATCAGCTGGTTACCCAACTGTTTATTTAGCTGATCCAATAGCTCACGGCGCATCTCCACCACCTGAAGCAACGCATCATGAACTTCATCATTCACCTCGCTGGTATGCCCCTCCTCCAGCTTGTCGACAAAGGCATCGCTTTGGAATAAGGCATCACGCTGCTGGTTGATTTCAAACTGCTCCAGACGCAAATCCGCAATGCGGTTGGTCATATCTTCGAGTTCGTCGGCGGAGGGCAGAGTTTGCTGCTGTTGATAAAGAATACGCGACAGCAACAGGCTGCCTTTTAAGACGGCAATCTGTTCTTTGATATTTCTTTCCGACTGCAGCGCGCGATCGAGCCAGTTTTTTACTTTAATGTTTTGCTGCATCAACATATTGCCGTTTTCGGTCGCGACAATCAGACGCTGGCTGAGTTGATGGTTAATATCCAGTTCCTGTTTTACCAGCGGGTTCGCCTGGATACGCGCCGTTTCGTCCGGCGAAATGGCCTCCTGGGCCGTTTTTTCCGTTAGCGTAAGTCGTTTACTGTTGACCGCCTCCTGTAAAAGTTGAAGCTGATGTTCAAGGCGATTACTGTTGGCCGTCACGTAATCCCGCTGTTTTTGCAGGGTGTCCTGCAAAACGGTATTCCCTTCAAGACTCTTACGTTGCTGGTCGATCTGCGCATTAAGCAGCGCCTGTTGTGCCTGTAATAACACCTGTTGGCTGGGGCGAAGCGCGGCTTCGCCGACGTTATTGCCGTCCAGACGGTTACGGATTTGCTGTATTTGCTGTGAGGCGGTATACATGGCGTTTTGCACGCGCTCAGGCTGGGTCTGTAGCGAAACAAGCTGGCTGTTATAAGCGGCAAGATCGTTTTGCGAATTTTGCAAATCATCCAGTACCTGTGCCACGCGCAGCTCAAGCTGACGTAGCGAAAGCGCACTCAGCGTTTTTCGCATTTCATCATCATTATCGACGTCGCTCAGCGCATTCAACGCAGCCGTCGCCTGACGCATTTTTTCAGGCGCCTGCGCCACCTTCTGCCGTAGCTGTACGGTCTCCTCTTTCACCCGCTCGATTTTATCCAGCGTAGCTAACGTATCAATAAGGTCCTGCTGGACGAGCTTATCCTGGGCGGAGAGATCTTTTTGCTTATTCAGCGTATCCAGCTGGTTTTGCACATCCGCTTTTGACGGCAGGTCGCCATTCGTTTGCCCCCGGGCAAATGCCAGAGACTGACAGGACAGCAGGATAATAAGGACGCTAATTGTAATAAAAACAAAATGCTGTGAACGTTTATAAAGCTGCAACATAGTCATGAGAATGAAGTGTCTGAACCGGCAAGCAGACCGGAAATAATTGAGTCGCAAGAATATCACGCCTGTAACAAACAGAATAGCGACACAGAAAATGTCCAGGAGTTTTCCTGGAATATTATCAGGGGGAGCCGTTGACCGTCGACGCGCGCAGCGTCGGACACAATTGATACATCTCCAGCAGGATCGTGACGTAGGCGCGAGCTTCTTTTTTTAAATCAAACGATTGCGGAGCAAATAACCAGTTTTCCATGAGCCCTGAAATAAAGCTGCGCATCAGTATCGCCGCACGACGGGTCAGCAGATTTTCAGGCAACATTTTAGCATTAATACAATGTTTTAACGTTTGTTCAATCCGATCGTAACTTTCCAGACAAAGGCTACGTTGCGCCTGTTGAACCACAACCATTTCTCCGACAAACTCACATTTATGGAATATAATCTCCATCAATAAGCGGCGTCGTTCTTCTGTTACAGTAGCTTCAAGAATATGAACTAAAATTTCTCTTAATACAGATAGTGGATCGTCGGGGAATTTTGCCTGATACTCAATCTCAAGCTCACCAATATTGGATTCTGATAGCTCCCAGATCTCACTGAATAAATCCGACTTATTTTTGAAATGCCAATAGATTGCGCCGCGCGTCACGCCAGCAGCGTTCGCAATCTCCGCCAGCGAGGTTGCTGATACGCCTTGCTGCGAGAACAAACGCAGGGCCACATCCAGGATGTGTTGTCGTGTCTCCAGCGCTTGTTGTTTGGTTTTTCGTGCCATATGTCGGTGAATTTACAGGCGTTAGATTTACATACATTTATGGATGTATGTACCATAGCACGACGATAATATAAACGCAGCAATGGGTTTAAGGACCTTTGACCATTGACCAATTTGAAATCGGACACTCGAGGTTTACATATGAACAAAAACAGAGGGTTAACGCCTCTGGCGGTCGTTCTGATGCTCTCAGGCAGCTTAGCGCTAACAGGATGTGACGACAAACAGGACCAGCAAGGCGGCCAGCAGATGCCAGAAGTTGGAGTTGTCACACTAAAAACGGAACCACTGCAAATCACAACTGAACTTCCGGGTCGTACCGTTGCTTACCGTATCGCCGAAGTTCGCCCGCAGGTAAGCGGCATTATCCTGAAGCGTAATTTCGTTGAGGGAAGTGATATTGAAGCGGGAGTCTCTCTCTATCAGATTGATCCTGCGACCTACCAGGCGACTTACGACAGCGCTAAGGGCGATCTGGCAAAAGCTCAGGCTGCCGCGAATATCGCTGAACTGACGGTGAAGCGTTATCAAAAGCTGCTGGGTACGCAGTACATCAGTAAGCAGGAATACGATCAGGCGCTGGCTGATGCGCAACAAGCGACTGCCGCCGTTGTCGCAGCAAAAGCCGCCGTTGAAACCGCACGTATCAACCTGGCGTATACCAAAGTCACCTCGCCGATTAGCGGTCGTATTGGTAAGTCGTCCGTAACGGAAGGCGCGCTGGTACAGAACGGTCAGGCGTCGGCGCTGGCGACAGTGCAGCAGCTGGACCCTATTTATGTCGATGTGACCCAGTCCAGCAATGATTTCCTGCGCCTGAAGCAGGAGCTGGCAAATGGTTCGCTGAAGCAGGAAAACGGCAAAGCGAAGGTCGATCTGGTGACCAGCGACGGTATCAAATTCCCGCAATCCGGTACGCTTGAATTCTCCGACGTTACCGTTGACCAAACCACCGGATCTATTACTTTGCGCGCCATCTTCCCTAACCCGGATCACACCTTATTGCCAGGAATGTTCGTTCGCGCACGTCTGCAGGAAGGGACAAAACCGACGGCATTACTGGTTCCACAACAGGGCGTTACCCGTACTCCACGCGGCGATGCCACGGTGCTGGTGGTTGGCGCTGATAACAAAGTGGAAACCCGCCAAATCGTCGCAAGCCAGGCGATCGGCGATAAGTGGCTGGTGACTGACGGGTTGAAAGCGGGCGACCGCGTAGTCGTCAGCGGGCTGCAAAAAGTACGTCCTGGCGCACAGGTTAAAGTGCAGGAAATTACCGCGGATAACAAACAGCAAGCCGCAAGCGGTGATCAACCTGCTCAGCCCAGGTCTTAACTTAAACAGGAGCCGTTAAGACATGCCTAATTTCTTTATCGATCGCCCTATATTTGCGTGGGTGATCGCCATCATCATCATGTTGGCAGGGGGGCTCGCGATCCTCAAATTGCCGGTAGCGCAATATCCGACGATTGCGCCACCAGCAGTGACGATCTCCGCAACCTACCCTGGCGCTGATGCGAAAACGGTACAGGATACCGTCACGCAGGTTATCGAACAGAATATGAACGGTATCGATAACCTGATGTATATGTCCTCCAACAGTGACTCCACGGGGACCGTGCAGATCACGCTGACCTTTGAATCCGGCACCGATGCGGATATCGCGCAGGTTCAGGTTCAGAACAAGTTGCAACTGGCAATGCCGTTACTTCCCCAGGAAGTACAGCAACAGGGCGTGAGCGTTGAGAAGTCCTCAAGTAGCTTCCTGATGGTAGTGGGCGTCATTAACACCGACGGCACCATGACCCAGGAGGATATTTCGGATTACGTTGCCGCCAATATGAAAGATCCGATCAGCCGTACCTCTGGGGTAGGCGACGTCCAGCTGTTTGGTTCGCAGTATGCGATGCGTATCTGGATGAATCCGACAGAGCTGACCAAATACCAACTGACGCCGGTCGACGTGATTAACGCGATCAAAGCGCAGAACGCCCAGGTCGCGGCAGGTCAGCTCGGTGGTACGCCGCCGGTAAAAGGCCAGCAGCTTAACGCATCGATTATTGCCCAAACGCGTCTGACCTCAACGGATGAGTTTGGCAAAATCCTGCTGAAAGTGAATCAGGATGGCTCTCAGGTTCGTCTGCGGGATGTAGCGAAAATTGAGCTTGGCGGCGAAAACTACGACGTCATCGCGAAATTTAACGGTCAGCCAGCGTCAGGTCTTGGCATCAAACTGGCTACCGGCGCCAACGCGCTGGATACCGCTACCGCTATTCGCGCCGAACTGAAAAAAATGGAACCGTTCTTCCCGCCAGGGATGAAAATCGTCTACCCGTATGACACCACGCCGTTCGTGAAGATCTCTATTCATGAAGTGGTAAAAACGCTGGTCGAAGCGATTATCCTCGTGTTCCTGGTGATGTACCTGTTCCTGCAGAACTTCCGCGCGACGTTGATTCCGACTATTGCGGTTCCGGTGGTGTTGTTGGGAACCTTTGCCGTGCTTGCGGCATTCGGTTTCTCGATAAACACGCTGACGATGTTCGGGATGGTGCTCGCCATCGGCTTGCTGGTGGATGACGCCATCGTGGTGGTCGAGAACGTCGAACGTGTTATGACTGAAGAAGGCCTTCCGCCGAAGGAAGCGACGCGCAAATCCATGGGCCAGATTCAGGGCGCATTGGTGGGTATCGCGATGGTACTGTCGGCGGTATTTATTCCGATGGCCTTCTTTGGCGGCTCAACCGGGGCAATTTATCGTCAGTTCTCTATCACCATCGTATCGGCGATGGCGCTGTCGGTGCTGGTCGCGCTGATCCTGACGCCTGCGCTGTGCGCGACGATGCTCAAACCCGTCGCCAAAGGCGATCATGGCGAAGGGAAAAAAGGCTTTTTCGGCTGGTTTAACCGCCTGTTTGATAAGAGCACGCATCACTACACCGATAGCGTAGGCAATATTCTGCGCAGTACCGGGCGTTATCTGCTGCTCTATCTCATTATCGTCGTCGGTATGGCTTATCTGTTCGTTCGTCTGCCAAGCTCTTTCTTGCCGGATGAAGACCAGGGCGTATTCCTGACAATGGTCCAGCTCCCCGCCGGCGCGACGCAAGAGCGCACGCAAAAAGTGCTGGATGAGGTCACGGATTACTATCTGAACAAAGAGAAAGCCAACGTTGAATCGGTATTCGCCGTCAACGGCTTCGGTTTTGCAGGGCGCGGTCAGAATACCGGTATTGCATTCGTGTCGTTGAAAGACTGGGCCGATCGTCCAGGCGAAAAAAACAAGGTTGAAGCGATTACCCAGCGGGCAACCGCAGCGTTTTCACAAATTAAAGATGCGATGGTCTTCGCCTTTAACCTGCCAGCGATCGTTGAGCTGGGCACCGCAACCGGGTTTGACTTCGAGTTGATTGACCAGGCGGGACTTGGCCATGAAAAACTCACCCAGGCGCGTAACCAGTTGTTCGGCGAAGTGGCGAAATATCCTGATCTGCTGGTCGGCGTTCGACCTAACGGCCTGGAGGACACGCCGCAGTTTAAAATCGATATCGACCAGGAAAAAGCTCAGGCGCTGGGCGTGTCTATTAGCGACATTAATACCACGCTGGGCGCAGCATGGGGCGGCAGCTATGTAAACGACTTTATCGATCGCGGTCGTGTGAAGAAAGTTTACGTGATGTCCGAAGCGAAATACCGCATGTTGCCGGATGATATTAACGACTGGTACGTTCGTGGTAGCGATGGTCAGATGGTGCCGTTCTCCGCATTCTCCTCTTCCCGCTGGGAATATGGTTCGCCACGTCTGGAACGCTATAACGGTCTGCCTTCGATGGAAATTCTGGGTCAGGCGGCGCCAGGCAAGAGTACCGGTGAAGCGATGGCGATGATGGAGGAACTGGCCAGCAAGCTGCCGTCAGGCATTGGATATGACTGGACCGGGATGTCCTACCAGGAACGGTTGTCCGGCAACCAGGCCCCTGCCCTGTATGCTATCTCGCTGATCGTCGTCTTCCTGTGTCTGGCGGCATTGTATGAGAGCTGGTCTATCCCGTTCTCCGTAATGCTGGTTGTTCCGCTTGGGGTTATCGGCGCGCTGCTGGCTGCGACCTTCCGCGGACTGACTAACGACGTTTACTTCCAGGTGGGCCTGCTCACAACCATTGGGTTGTCGGCGAAGAACGCGATACTTATCGTCGAATTCGCCAAAGACTTAATGGATAAAGAAGGGAAAGGTCTGGTAGAAGCGACGCTGGAGGCCGTCCGGATGCGTTTGCGCCCGATTCTGATGACCTCGTTAGCGTTCATGCTGGGGGTTATGCCGCTGGTTATCAGTTCCGGCGCGGGTTCCGGCGCGCAGAATGCGGTAGGTACTGGCGTACTGGGCGGGATGGTAACGGCAACCGTACTGGCTATTTTCTTCGTACCGGTCTTCTTCGTGGTGGTACGCCGCCGCTTTAGCCGTAAAAGCGAAGATATTGAGCATAGTCATTCGACAGAACATCGCTGATTTGCTCACTGTTGATAAGGCCGCGCAAGCGGCCTTTTTTACGCAAAAATCATAAAATACGCTTATTGTTAGATTGATTATTTTTTGCCATATTAATAAAAGGTATAATCCTTACTGCGTTAAAGGCTTTTCTTAGGAAAGTTGGCCATTTCTTAATTCAGCCATTAATTAAGAAATATTAAGAATATTCCTGGCTATTTTCTCCTGTCAGAGTCTATTGTTTTAGCCTGAAAAGCTAAAAAACGTTAACCCAATGATTACACAAACAATAAAACTGGTTCCTTTTTAGGCGACCGACGATCACTGTTAAAATTCGAAAAAGTATGGCAACACGCGGCTTTCACGCAATTGTAATTTTTCGTAATATGACGATGAAAAGTTTTTTAGAGTAGATTATAGTTAAATCATAAGGTGACGTGGGAAGTACCAGGTTAGTTAGTTGTATCCATCCCGAAGGTGTTCGGTTAGTTTAAGCCACTAAAAAGGGGATGCATTATGGACGAATACTCACCCAAAAGACATGATATAGCACAGCTTAAATTTCTTTGCGAAACCCTGTATCATGACTGTCTTGCAAACCTTGAAGAAAGCAACCATGGCTGGGTTAATGACCCGACCTCAGCAGTCAACCTGCAGCTCAATGAGCTGATAGAGCATATTGCAACTTTCGCGCTTAATTATAAAATTAAGTACAATGAAGACAATAAATTGATTGCGCAGATAGATGAATACCTGGACGACACCTTTATGTTGTTCAGCAGCTATGGTATTAATACGCAGGATTTGCAAAAATGGCGTAAATCGGGCAACCGCCTGTTCCGTTGTTTCGTCAACGCCACCAGGGCTAATCCTGTTAGTTTGTCTTGTTAAAAATTATTACAATCATAGGTAGAATTTATGTCTGATAAACCATTAACTAAAACTGATTATTTGATGCGTTTACGGCGCTGTCAGACAATTGACACTCTGGAGCGCGTCATTGAGAAAAATAAATATGAATTGTCCGACAATGAGCTGGCTGTATTTTACTCAGCTGCGGATCACCGTCTTGCAGAATTGACGATGAACAAACTCTACGACAAGATCCCCTCTTCAGTATGGAAATTCATTCGTTAATCACGCTACATTACTTTTTAGAGAACACGCAGGTGTTATCTGCCTCCTCGTTCTGGCTAATAACACAACGGGCTATTATAGAACAGTGATATAGATCACATACCAATAGCAGGGAACGTTCCCTCTAATACTCTATTATTGCTTCTATTGCGATAATATCCATCAAGGGGAGCGCGCGATGAGTGACGAAAAACAAAAAATGATCGCTGGGGCACTGTATTGCCCGACCGATGAAACTTTATGCCAGGATCGACTGCGGGCGCGTCAACTCATCCATCAATACAATTATACTACGCCTGATGAAATAAATAAGCGTCAGGCGATTTTACGCGACCTGTTGGGTCGATGCGAAGACGCCTATATTGAACCTTCCTTCCGTTGCGACTACGGCTATAATATTTTTCTTGGTCACTCCTTTTACGCTAACTTCGACTGCGTCATGCTTGATGTTTGCCCAATTCATATTGGCGATAATTGTATGCTCGCGCCAGGGGTACATATCTATACCGCCACGCACCCGCTGGACGCCGTCGAACGCAACAGCGGCAGAGAATTAGGTAAACCCGTCACTATCGGAAATAACGTCTGGATAGGCGGACGAGCCGTCGTTAATCCTGGCGTAACCATCGGCGATAACGTCGTCGTCGCTTCAGGCGCTGTGGTGACAAAAAACGTACCGCCAGACGTCGTGGTAGGCGGAAATCCGGCGCGAATCATTAAAAAATTGTAGTCAAAATGATAACTGTTATGCTAATTCGTGGTTAATCTGTTACTTTTTTCACGTTACACCTCCCTTTAAAATGGGCTGTTACTACCCCCTATGTCGCAGAAATCATGAAGGCAAAAGATGACAGAGATACAGCGCCTGCTTAGCGAAACTATTGATGACTTAAACGTCCGTGAAAAACGCGATAACAGGCCGCGTTTTAGTATCAGTTTTATCCGCAAGCATCCTGGGTTATTTATCGCGATGTATGCAGCCTGGTTTGCGACGCTGGCGGTCATGCTGCAATCAGAAACGCTGGTGGGGTCAGTGTGGCTGTTAGTGGTGTTATTTATCGCATTTAATGGCTTCTTCTTTTTCGACATCGCCCCGCGTTATCACTATAACGACATCGATGTGCTGGACCTCCGGGTCTGTTACAACGGCGAATGGTACAACACCCGCTTTGTTCCCCCCACGCTCATTGAGACGATTCTTCAGTCTCCACAGGTGGATAATGAACATAAAGTCCAGCTGCAAAAAATGGTTGCCCGTAAGGGCGAACTTTCCTTCTACGATATTTTTACGCTGGCCCGCGCAGAAGCCAGTCGGTAATAAAAAAGTGCGCACCCTCCCTGGTACGCACTGCTTTCCCTGAACCGTTGGTTTTTTAACGTCTTTTTTTACGCCCCTGAACCGCCTTAAAACGCGGATTTGTTTTACAAATCACGTATAAGCGTCCTTTGCGTTTGACTATCTGGCAATCCGGATGCCGTTGTTTTGCATTGCGAAGTGAGTTTAACACCTGCATTTCATTTACCCCCTTTTAGCGCCGATAAAATGACCAAAACGTTTCTGGAAGCGTGCGGCGCTACTTTCGCTATCAAACGTTTTCTGTCTACCGGTATAAAAAGGATGCGATTTTGATGACACATCAATAGTGACATACGGATATGTCACGCCGTCCAGTTCGATTTCACGTTCAGTTTTGATAGTTGATCCCACTTTCACATATTCATTTGCGCTGGTGTCGTGAAATACGACGGTGCGGTATACAGGATGAATATCAGGTTTCATTGCGCCCTCTCAATTATGTTATAACATAACAATAAAATACGCTATCAACGCTCCTTTTTCAACCGGTAAACATTCACGATCTCTTCCTGGCGGCAAAAGCAACGTGGCGTAACGCGTTAGTCTGGCCCCTGTATCTGTAAAATCGATAAAATAGCTTTATCATTCGAGGGCGCGATTTACGATCGGATATACTTTCTCTACGCTGTGTTTATAAGGACATCACTGTGACAACACGACATCTGGTCAGCCTGGTAACGGGAGTGCTTATCCTGTCTGTCCTTTTCCCGATAGGATTGAGCCTGTGGCTGGCGCACCGTCAAGTTGAAAAAAGGTTTAACGAAGAGCTGGATATCTTCTCGTCCCGGGTGGCGCTACGTACAGAAAGGGTCAGTGACCAGGCAAAAGCCGCGTTAACGCATATTGCCTCCTTTAAAGGCGAGCCCTGCAGCAGCGCCCATTTACTCGCCATGCGCCGCGTGTCTTATAGCTTTCGGTATGTCCAGGAAGTTCTGTATCTTAAAAATTCGATTCCCGTTTGTTCCTCACTTGAAAAAGAGAGCCATATTCCCGCTTTCCCTCCGCCCATGAAAATCACTCGCGACGGTTATCGCGCCTGGTTTACGGCGCAAAACGATCTGGGTATAAAACGCTATATGGCGGCACTCGGGAGCGACAGCTATATCGTGATGATCGACCCGGCATCCTTTATCGATGTGATTCCGTTTGGCGCATGGCCGATTAACGTCGCTATTATTGGCCGGGAACGCAATACTGTGGTTGCCAGCAGCGGTAACCTTGACCCCGCTATTCTTCCGCTCATTCACCATGAGACGCCCCTGCGGCTGGAAAACCGAGGCATTCAGTATGCTATTCACCCCTTTCCGGAAATGGGCATCACTATCGTAAGCTGGGCACCGACCGCTCCGCTGGAAAGGAGCTGGTATCGACAGGCGTTTATCTGGCTACCGGCGGGCATCGTAACGGGTCTGCTGGCCGCGGCCTTTATTCTGCGTATTTTGCGTCGGCTACAGTCGCCCCGCCACCGTCTCCAGGATGCGATAGACAATCGCGAAATTAACGTACACTATCAGCCTATTGTCTCCCTGAGCAGCGGAAAAATTGTCGGTGCCGAAGCCTTAGCTCGCTGGCAACAGGCGGACGGCACCTTCCTTTCGCCGGAAATTTTTATCGCGCTGGCTGAACAAACCGGGCTCACGGAGCCGCTAACCCGGCTAATCATCGAAACCGTTTTTGAAGACATGGGGAGTTGGTTAAAGTCCCATCCCGAACAACATATTTCAATCAATCTTGAGGCATCCGATCTGGCGTCGGAAACGTTGCCGACGCTGTTAAGCACGCTGCTGAACCGTAGCCAAATTTCTCCGTCGCAAATCGCGCTTGAGTTAACGGAACGCGAGTTCGCCGATCCGAAAACCAGCGCGCCAATTGTCGCCAGATACCGTAACGCGGGACATTCAATTTATATTGATGACTTTGGCACCGGCTATTCCAGCCTCAGCTACTTACAAAATCTGGATGTGGATGTCCTTAAAATTGATAAATCTTTTGTCGATGCGCTGGAATATAAAAACGTCACGCCGCATATTATTGAAATGGCGAAAACGCTCAAACTCAAGATGGTCGCAGAAGGCATCGAAACGACCAGGCAAGAACAGTGGCTACGCCAGCATGGCGTACATTATGGTCAGGGCTGGTTATACAGTAAGCCCCTACCCGCTACGGCATTTATTCTTTGGGCGGAACAGCGGCTATAACGTCGCACAGCAGAAAAGAACAGTATGGAGAGGCACAAATGGGTGGGGGCCCTGCCAGCTACATCCCGGCACACGCGTCATCTGCCTTGGCTGCTTCCTTCCGGACCTGACCTGGTAAACAGAGTAGCGTTGCGGGAGAACCAACAGAGCCCCCATTGAGAGCGTTGTGAACCAACGCGCAGGCGCATTATCACTGCTATATCGTGCAATTGCAACCCATCAGGCATCGGATGCTGGTTTCTTGCGCATCCGGGCTTTCCTCCCCCCTTATTCCAGATTATCCTGAAGCATTAACGCAGGATTCTATTATGGATATTCAGGACACATTTCCTCAACGCGTCTGGCAAATCGTCGCTTCGATCCCGGAAGGATTTGTCACGACCTACGGTGATGTCGCCCGGCTTGCCGGTTCGCCTCGGGCGGCGCGTCAGGTAGGCGGAGTTTTAAAACGTCTGCCGGAAGGCAGCACTTTACCATGGCATCGGGTGGTGAACCGCCACGGCGCAATATCACTTACCGGGCCGGATCTACAGCGGCAACGTCAGGCATTACTGACGGAAGGCGTGGTGGTGTCGGGAAGCGGACAAATCGATTTACAACGCTATCGCTGGGTGTATTAACCCTCTCCGTAACGGAGAGGGTTGGCGCAGGATTAATACTGGGTAGGCGCAGGAACGGCAGAAGACGGATTGACCTGGGTCGGCGAAGTCGATGGAACCGTCGTCGTCGCACCACCGCTGGCCTGCACAGGCACCGCCGTTTGCTGTACCGGTACCAGCGTCAGATCCGCTTTAGTGCCGCCATTGTTAATCACCGGTTTCACGCTATCGGTAATAAATACCAGCTTATTGTCAACGGTGATGGCCGCGCTCAGGAGAATACGCGCGTTAGGTTGAATATCTGATGGGTTAAACGGCAACACAAAACTGAAAGGCGCCTGTTTACCTTCGGTACGTACCGCTTTTTGCGACAGCACCTTAGACGGCGCATCAGCCAGCGAAGCATCTGAAAGCGTCACGGTCAGCACCGCATCTGGCGGCAGAGCGACCTTCTGGCGGATCCAGACGGTACCGGAAACATTGGGTTGCTGAATAGTAGACTGGTTAGCTGTAATCGACATGTTAGGGTTTGGCGCAGGCGTCTGGATATCAGCGCTTTTATCAGCGCAGGCCGCCAGAGATATCGCAACCGCTAAACCACTTACGATGTGCACGAGTTTCATTCAATTCTCCTTATCATCAATGCACCAGCAGGCCTTTCCCCCCGCCGGAAGAGTGGTTAACAGAAACATAACGTGATTAAGTGTGGCACATGTCACTCATTTTTGCCTGGAATTGGTCTGTTATTCAGACTTTTGTACCCATCGGACCACTTGCAAAATTGCGTTATACTCTGCCCTACCTCGCTTCGGCATCGTTGTCACCTGGAGAGTATGTATGAGTCAGACACTGAATAATTTGCTGACATTATTGAATCTGGAAAAAATTGAAGAAGGACTCTTTCGGGGCCAAAGTGAAGACTTAGGGCTGCGCCAGGTATTTGGCGGTCAGGTGGTGGGCCAGGCGCTCTATGCCGCCAAAGAAACGGTGCCGGAAGCGCGACTAGTGCATTCATTCCACAGTTATTTTCTGCGGCCAGGCGACAGCCAAAAACCCATTATCTATGACGTAGAAGTGCTGCGCGATGGGAACAGCTTCAGCGCCCGCCGCGTTGCCGCAATTCAGAACGGGAAACCCATCTTTTATATGACCGCCTCATTCCAGGCGCCGGAACCGGGTTTTGAACATCAAAAAACCATGCCGACGGCAGTCGGGCCGGAAGGACTACCGTCAGAAACGGAAATCGCGCAATCGCTGGCGCATTTACTGCCGCCGATTCTGAAAGAAAAGTTTCTCTGCGATCGCCCGCTGGAAATTCGTCCCGTCGAATTTCACAATCCGTTGAAAGGTCACGTCGCCGCGCCTGTGCGTCAGGTATGGATTCGCGCCAACGGCACCGTTCCGGATGACATTCGCGTCCATCAATATTTACTGGGATATGCCTCGGATCTGAATTTCCTTCCCGTCGCGCTTCAGCCTCACGGCATCGGTTTTCTGGAAAAGGGCATTCAGATCGCCACTATCGATCACTCTATGTGGTTCCATCGCCCGTTCAATTTTAATGAATGGCTACTTTATAGCGTAGAGAGCACTTCCGCCTCCAGCGCCCGGGGCTTTGTTCGCGGCGAGTTTTATACTCAGGATGGCGCGCTGGTCGCTTCAACCGTGCAGGAAGGGGTAATGCGTAATCACAATTAAAAAACATGCCGCTATGCGGCGTTAATGGCCTGATGACGCTGCGCTTATCCGGCCTACGGTAAACTGGATAAGCGCAGCGCCATCAGGCATGTTGCGCAATCACGCGTTATACGCATTCTCGCCGTGACTGTTCACATCCAGCCCCTCGCGCTCCTGCTCTTCCGGTACACGCAGTCCAACAAGGATATCCGCCAGTTTGTAACCAACAAACGCGACAACGCCGGACCAGACGACCGTAATAGCAATACTTTCCAGCTGTACCATCACCTGATGTCCCATCGTAACGCCGTCGACAAAGCCAACGCCGCCCAGCGAACTGGCGGCAAAAACGCCGGTCAGGATACAGCCGATTATTCCGCAAACGCCGTGAACGCCAAATACGTCGCACGGATCATCTACCCGTAACAGACGTTTAAGCATGGTGACTCCCCACAATCCCGCCAGCCCCGCAATAACGCCGATAACCAACGCGCCGCCAACGCCAACATAGCCACAGGCTGGCGTCACGCCGACCAGACCGGCAATCGCGCCGGAACACGCTCCCAGCAGGGAAGGCTTACCGCGTAGCGTCCACTCGCCGATAATCCACCCCAGAATCGCGGCGGCGGTCGCCACCACGGTGTTCACAAAGGCCAGCGCTGCTATCTCGTTTGCGCTACCCGCAGAACCCGCGTTAAATCCAAACCAGCCGATATACAGAATCGCAGTACCGGTAAAGACCATCGGCAGGTTATGGGGTTTAAATGCTTCTTTCCCAAAGCCGACGCGTTTGCCAATTAAATAAGCCCCCACCAACCCGGCGATAGCGGCGTTAATATGCACCACCGTACCACCGGCAAAATCCAGCGCGCCGTGAGCAGCCAGCAGGCCGCCGCCCCACACCATGTGCGCAATCGGGATATAAGAGAGCGTGAACCACACCACGACAAAAATCAGTACCGCCGAAAAACGAATACGCTCCGCCAGCGCGCCGACAATCAGCCCGACGGTAATACAGGCGAAAGATCCCTGAAACGCGACATGAATATACTGATAAATCGTCCCCGTTACCGCCGTCAACGCGATATTCTTCAACATCGCCCCATCGACATTACCGAAAAAATGATTCCCTTCGCCAAAAGCCAGCGAATAGCCGTACACCACCCATAAAATACAGACCAGCGCAAAGGTGACGGTCACTTGCGTTAACATTGACAGCACGTTCTTAGCGCGAATTAATCCGCCGTAAAACAGCGCGATACCCGGTATCGTCATGAACAGCACCAGCGCGGTGCAAATCATCATAAAAGCACTATCCGCTTTATCGGCAACCGCCGGCGCGGCTATCGTTAGCCCAGGCAGCAGCGCCAGTGAAGCCAGTGTGGTTTTTATCATCGCTATCTTCATTTTTTCATTTCCTGTTGCTGTGTGGCGGGTCTTACAGCGCTGCTTCGTCAGCTTCGCCGGTACGAATCCGAATAACGCGCATGAGCTCCGCGACGAAAATTTTGCCGTCGCCAATTTTTCCGGTGTAAGCCGCTTTACTGATGATATCGATCACCTCTTCCAGTTGGTCGTCGGCGATAGCCACATCAATTTTGACCTTCGGCAGGAAATTCACGCTGTACTCCGCGCCGCGATACAGTTCGGCGTGTCCTTTCTGACGGCCAAACCCTTTCACTTCGGTGACGGTCAGTCCCTGAATGCCAATGGAAGAAAGCGCCTCCCGCACGTCCTCCAGCTTGAACGGTTTGATAATCACGGTAACCAGCTTCATAGAACCCTCCAGTCAGAATTAGGTAACGGCTGCCGCCGCGCATGGACTCTTCAGAATGGATATTGCAAAGGATGTGCCAGAAGCTGGCGAGCGAGGAAAAGCGCAGTTAGCGGCGCGTCTTTATATTGACGCGCCCCAAAATCGAAGCAGGGAAAGAAAAACGCACCACGACGGTGCATGATGGGCGAGGCTTTGCCCTGTGGTGCCAAACCTTATGCCGCAGGGCCGGGTTCTTCGTGTACGCTGGCGGCTAACTCCTCGCCAACTAACTGTAATTGATACATTTGCCAGTAGCGCCCTTGCGCCGCCAGCAATTGTTGATGCGTCCCGCGCTCCACCGCCTGGCCGCGATGGAGAACCAGAATGGTATCCGCCTCCACGATTGTCGATAGCCGATGGGCAATAACCACCAGCGTGGTGCGCTCGCGAATCGCCGCCAGCGCCTGCTGTATCGCCTGCTCAGTGCCGGAATCGATGCTGGCCGTCGCTTCATCAAGAATTAATATTTGCGGGGCGTCAACCAGCACGCGCGCCAGCGCCAATAGCTGTTTTTGCCCGACGGACAGCGTATTTCCCTGCTCGCCGAGATGCGTATGCAGCCCGTCGCTCAGGCCGCGCGCCAGATCTGCCAGTTGTACCGTTTCCAGCGCCTGCCACACCTGCGCCTCGGAGACATCGCGCCCCAGCGTCACATTAGCCAGAAAGGTATCCGCCATCACTACCGGGTCCTGTTGAACCATCGCCACGCCCTGGCGTAAAACGCGATGATTAAGAGAGGAGATCTCTCGCCCATCCAGCCGAATTTCGCCTTGTGTCAGGGGGTAATACCCCATTAATAAGCTGGCGAGCGTGCTCTTCCCGCTGCCGGTGTGCCCCACCAGCGCCACAAAGCTACGGGACGGTACTGATAGCGTAATGTCCTGTAAAACAAGATTATCGTCGCGGTAAGCAAACGACAGATGATCAATATCAATCGCCCCGCTTTGTAACGGCCTGTCGTCGCTGCCATAGCGCTGGCGCGGGCGATCCATCAGTTCAAAAACACGCTCTCCCGCCACAACCGCCTGCTGTAGCATGGATTGCTGGGTGGTCAGTTCAATGAGCGGCTCGTTCAGACGTGACAAATAGCTAATGAACGCATACAGCACCCCGACCTCAATCGTGCCGGCAGACGTAAAGCTGAAAAGCATCAACAGACCGCACAAAATGAGCGCAGAAAAGAGGCTAAGCAGCGGACGCAATAAAAAGCCGTCTAAGCGTAACGTCTGCATCCGCGCCATGTAGTGCGAGCGGCTGGCCTCGCCCATGCGCTCGCCGAAGCGCGCCTGCTGGCGAAACTGCTGGATTACGCTCATCCCATTGATGATTTCGTTAAAGCCGTCGTTAATATCCGCCAGGTATGCCCGCACGCGGCGTACAATCGGCGTGCTGTAGCGCTGATAAATGATCATCACGGTCAATACCGCCGGAAAAATCAAAATCGCCACCAGCGCCATCCGCCAGTCAAGGCTGAACATAGCGACCAGCATGGCGCCGATCAACGCCGCGCTACGTAATACCGTTGCGACGACCGTGACGTACAGATCGCGGATGACTTCCGTATCGTTGGTCACACGTGAAATTAATTGTCCGACAGGCTGCGTGTCGAAGGCGCTTAGCGGCTGGCGCAAGGCGGCATCCATGACGTCCGTGCGCAAGGACTGAACCACGCCAACGGCCGCCCGGTTAAATAATAAAGACTGGGCGTAATGCAGACCCGCCGCCAGAAATTGTAGCCCCACATAGGCGGCCGCCAGCCCCGCGACCTTGCCCAACGGTAAATGGTGGCGGGCCACCATGTTATCAATGAAATAGCTGATCAGCAGCGGACCGCTAACCTCCGCCGCTGCCGCAATCCACAGCATAATCACCGCGACAGAGAGCGGTTTTCGCCATGGCGAGCCATACGCCAGCAACCGTTTCAGCGTCGGCCATAGCTGTCCAAAACTACGCATTCGCCGCCTCCTCGCCGCGTTCCGGCGCGTCATCCAGCGCGGCCTCCAGTTGCTGATAGCGATACATATCGCGATACCAGCCAATCTGCTGCGCCAGTTGATCGTGATCGCCGCGCTGAACAACATGACCATGTTGCATAACGATAATTTCATTGGCGTCGGTCAGCGCGGATAAACGATGCGCGCTGATGATGACCGTACGCCCTTCGCCCCACTGGCGCAAATTATGCAAAATCCGATGCTCCGTGCGGCCATCTACTGCAGAAAGCGCATCATCAAGAAGCAGAATTTCCGCATTTAACAGTAGCGCTCTGGCAATCGAGATACGCTGTTTTTGCCCTCCCGATAACATGACGCCACGTTCACCTACCTGCGTGTCGTAGCCCTGAGGCAAACGGAGAATATCTTCATGTACGCTGGCTAAACGCGCCACCTGTTCAATCTCCTCCTGAGTCGCCTCCGGGCGTCCGAGCGCAATATTATTGGCAATAGAGTCCGAGAACAAAAACGGCGTCTGGCTGACGACCGCCAGTCGGCTACGCCAGCTATCCAGCTGCAGATGCGTCAACGGCACGTCATGGAAACGGATCTCTCCCTGCGTCACATCAAAATGGCGCTGGATAAGCGACAATATTGTGCTTTTCCCCGCGCCGGTCGGACCGCATATCCCCAGCATCTGACCCGGTTTAAGACGAAAGTTCACATTCTCCAGCGCCGGATGCGTCGTTTGCGGATAGCAAAACTCACGAATGGCCGCCGTCAGTTCGCCACGCCCCGCCGGGACCGGCTCTTCGCCATCCTTAACTACCGGCGCTTCCGCCAGCATGGCGCGGATGCGGCTGTATGCGGCGCTACCCCGCTCCACGATATTAAACATCCAGGCCAGCGCCAGCATCGGCCAAATCATCAACCCCAGATACATCATAAAGCTGGTGAGTTCGCCCAGCGTCAGGCTGCCGTTAACCACCATCCAGCTTCCGCCGCTAATCGCGAGCAGGTTCGCCATGCCAATGGCGATGTAAATGGTTGGATCAAAACGCGCGTCAATACGCGCCACGCGCATATTTTTCTTGCCGGTATCTTCGGCATCCGCCGCAAACAGCGAAGACTGGCGATCCTCCAGACCAAACGCTTTGATCATGCGGATGCTGGTCAGACTCTCCTGCGTGCGATCGTTCAGGCTGGAGAAGGCGGCCTGCGCCAGTTTGAAATAATCATGCAGCCGATCGCCGTAACGTTTGATCATCAGCGCCATAATCGGCATCGGCAACAGCGCTAATAGCGTTAGCTGCCAGCTAATTTGCGTCGACATGACAATCAGTACCGCGCAGCCCATTACCAGCGAGTCAACCAGCGTCAGAACGCCCTCGCCCGCTGCAAATACGACGCGATCCACATCATTCGTCGCACGCGCGATAAGATCGCCCGTCCGATGGCGCTGATAAAATTCGGGATGCTGACGACTCAGCTGGCGATAATAATCTTCACGCAGTTCGACGGCTAATTGATAAGAAGCGCCAAACAGCAGCACGCGCCAGACATAGCGCAACAAATAGACCACTACGGCGATCAGGGCAATGGTGCCAATCCACATCGCTATTCGGCCTGGAGTAAAATGCTGTGCGGTTACGCCATCCACGACAATCCCCACCACTTTGGGCGGGATCAGCTGAAGCATCGCAATAAGCATAAGCAGGGCCACCGCGCCAAGATAGCGACGCCATTCCCGGCGAAAGTACCAGCTTAATTGAGCAAATAATCGCACGCGTTATTTCCTGATATGATTTCCGGCAATACCGGGAGAATTATTCAATGGGCAGAGAGGTGGTGTACTTAATCTGTTCCATCGCAAAACTGGAGGTGACGTCTGACAGTCCTGGGACGCTATTGACCAGACGTTTATAGAAGTCGTCATACCGCTTCATGTCGGCCACCTGAACTCGCATCAGATAGTCGTATTCCCCCGCCATCCGCCAGAAGCCAAGCACTTCCGGCATCTCAGAGACGACGGTCACGAACCGACAGTACCATTCACTGCTGTGGTGCTGCGTTTTTATCAACACAAAAGCGGTTAACCCCAGCCCCAGTTTTTCCGGGTCCAGCAGCGCGACCCTGCCAAGCAGGATACCGTCATCTTCCAGGCGTTTAAGCCGCTTCCAGCAAGGCGTTGTCGTCAGATTAACGGCATCCGCCAGCGCCTGCAAAGAGAGGGTACAGTCCTGCTGCAATAAGCAAAGCAGTTTACGGTCAATTTTATCTAACATACCCACTCCATAGAGAATATTTTTCTCCTTACATTGTAATTTAAAGGTCAAATAGCAACAATTTTTTCCGTACTTTTCGCTACTCTTGGCACAAAATGATAAATGGATATTAATGATGAGTAGCAATTGGGTTAAAAATGCCATTAATGAAATTAACGCTGACCACCAGCGCTCGGCGGATACGCATCTTATTCGTTTGCCCCTGTCGGCATTTCCAGGTATCCAGCTTTACCTGAAAGATGAAAGCACGCATCCCACCGGTAGCCTCAAGCATCGCCTGGCGCGCTCGCTGTTCCTTTATGGGCTGTGCAATGGCTGGATTAAAGAAGGCACTCCGATTATTGAAGCGTCATCAGGCTCAACAGCGATTTCCGAAGCCTGGTTCGCGCGTTTACTGGGACTGCCGTTCATCGCCGTCATGCCCGCCTGTACCGCAAAACGTAAAATCGAACAGATTCAATTTTACGGCGGCCACTGTCATTTTGTGGAGAGCGCCTGCGAAATTTATGCCGCCTCCGAGCGGCTGGCACATGAACTGAACGGTCACTATATGGACCAGTTTACCTACGCAGAACGAGCTACCGACTGGCGGGGCAACAATAATATTGCCGACAGTATTTTCCGCCAGATGCGCAACGAACCCCATCCAGTACCGCGATTTATCGTCATGAGCGCCGGAACGGGCGGAACCTCTGCGACGATTGGGCGCTATATTCGCTGCCAGGGCTATGATACTCAGCTCATGGTGGTGGATCCGGAAAATTCCGTCTTTTTACCTTACTGGCAGGATCGCGACGCTTCATTACGCAGCCCGGTGGGCAGTAAAATTGAAGGAATTGGTCGTCCGCGAGTAGAGCCTTCTTTTATTCCGGATGTCGTGGATGAGATGCTGCGCGTGCCGGACGCCGCCAGCGTTGCCACCGCACACTGGCTGGAAACGCAGCTAGGCCGTAAAGTCGGCGCCTCTACCGGCACGAATATGTGGGGAGCGCTGCAGCTTGCGGCCCGGATGCGCGAGGCTGGAGAAACCGGCGCTATCGTGACGTTATTGTGCGATAGCGGCGATCGCTATCTGGATACCTATTACCATCCGTCCTGGGTTAGCGACCATATCGGCGATTTGACGCCGTGGTCAGCGGCCATCGCAAAATTACTTACCGGCGACTAGAAACAAAAAAAAGCCAGACTGAATGTCTGGCTTGCTGGAAGAGATCTCTCATTCGGGGGAATAAGGTAGATGCGGATTGTCCAGCCAATGCGTCAAAAAGTGTGATACCGCTTGATTACCACAATGTCCGATAACCGAAAGGTGTGGCAGCGCGGCGATAAGCTGCGGCATGGCATTGCCCATAATGAGCCCCCGCCCGACGCTGCCCAGCATTTCCCGATCGTTCATCGCGTCGCCAAACGCCATGCAATCTGCCAGTGAAAGCCCTAAATGGTTGCTCAATACCGCCAGCGCCGATCCTTTATTGCACCCCAGCGGTAGCACTTCCAGGCAGTCGACGGCAGAGAAACAGAGGTGCGCGCGTTCTTCCAGCGCCTCATTGAGCTGAATGCGCAAACGGATCAGATCGTCATGATCGCCGCAAAAACAGATCTTCGTCACCTGATGGGCCGGAATACTTTTTATATCGATAACCTGATAACGAAAGCCGCTGTAGACGTGCGCCTGGAGTAGCGCGGGGATCTCCTGGCCTGTAAACCAGCCGTTGTCATTAAACACATGCATACTGGCTCGGGTATCCCAGGCATGGTGCATCACCGTATCGGCAACCTGAGGATCGAGATCCTGACGATGCAGCACGTCGCCTTCCAGCGAGTGAATTCGCGTCCCGTTACCGGTAATAAGATAAGCATCCAGTGAAAGCGTCCCCAGAATATGCCGCATCTCCAGCACATGACGACCCGTAGCGAATGTCAGGGTGATATCGCGTTCGCGCAGACGCGCCAGCGTGGCGATCGTTTCTCTACCCAAATGGTGCTCGGGCATTAATAACGTGCCATCCATATCAAATGCTGCCAGACGGGCCATCTCTTTCTCCACACTGTGACGCGGTTAACTTGTTGTTCAGTATTACCTGAGATATACGGAAGTAATAGTGAACAGATAAAAGGAAGTGTTCCGGGTTTCTATGAGGCTACTGAATCGGCTTAATCAATATCAACGCCTCTGGCAGCCTTCCGCCGGGGAAACGCAACATGTCACCGTTAGCGAACTGGCCGAGCGCTGTTTTTGTAGCGAACGCCATCTGCGAACGCTGCTGCGTCAGGCCCAGCAGGCAGGTTGGCTAAGATGGGAGGCGCAGTCCGGGCGCGGGAAACGTGGACAGCTCCAGTTTCTGGTCACGCCGGAATCGCTCCGCACCGCCATGATGGAGCAGGCTCTGGAAAAAGGGCAGCAGCTCAACGTACTGGAACTGGCGCAGCTGGCGCCTGGCGAGTTACGGGCGATGCTCCAGCCTTTTATGGGCGGCCAATGGCAAAACGATACGCCGACATTGCGTATTCCCTACTATCGTCCGCTTGATCCGCTGCAGCCGGGTTTTCTGCCAGGACGCGCGGAACAGCATCTCGCAGGGCAAGTTTTTTCCGGGTTAACGCGCTTCGACCGCGACAGTCAATATCCTTGCGGGGATTTGGCGCATCACTGGGAGGTTTCCGCCGACGGTTTACGCTGGGATTTTTATATTCGCTCCACGCTGCACTGGCATAATGGCGATGCGGTGGATACCGCGCAGCTACACAAACGCCTGGAAAGGCTGCTTACCCTACCCGCGCTAAGCAAATTGTTTATTAGCGTCGCACGGATCGAAGTAACGCATCCTCAGTGCCTGACCTTTCTCCTTCACCGACCTGATTACTGGCTGGCGCATCGTCTGGCGAGCTATTGTAGCGGTCTGGCGCATCCTGACCTGCCGCTTATCGGCACCGGTCCTTTTCGCCTGGCGTTGTTCACGCCGGAACTGGTGCGTCTGGAAAGTCATGACCATTATCACCTCAGCCATCCGCTGCTGAAAGCGATTGAATTCTGGATCACCCCGCAACTGTTTGCCCAGGATCTGGGCACCAGTTGCCGCCATCCGGTGCAGATTGCCATCGGCAAACCGGAAGAGCTGGCGACGCTGAGTCAGGTAAGTAGTGGTATCAGCCTGGGCTTTTGTTATTTAACCCTCAAAAAGGGCTCACGGCTCAACGTACAGCAGGCGCGGCGTCTGATACATATTATCCATCATACTTCGCTGCTGAAAACCTTACCGGTAGATGAGAACTTGATTATGCCAAGTCAGGGGCTGCTACCCGGCTGGACAATCCCGCAATGGCAGGACGTTGATGAAACCCCATTGCCGAAAAAACTTACCCTGGCGTATCACCTTCCTGTAGAGCTGCATACGATGGCGGAACAGCTTCGACATTACCTGGCGACGCTCGGCTGTGAGTTAACGTTGATTTTTCATAATGCCAAAAACTGGGATAACTGCCCTGCGTTGACGCAAGCGGATCTGATGATGGGCGACAGGCTGATCGGCGAAGCGCCGGAATATACGCTGGAGCAGTGGCTACGTTGCGATCAGATCTGGCCGCATGTCCTGGACGCGCCTGCGTTTTCCCATCTGCAGGCTACGCTTGACGCTCTGCAAATTCAGCCCAATGAAAAAGATCGCCGCGCCGCGCTACAACAAGTTTTTGCCAACCTGATGGATGATGCCACACTTACGCCGCTGTTTAATTATCACTATCGCATCAGCGCCCCTCCGGGCGTTAACGGCGTTCGGCTCACCCCTCGCGGCTGGTTTGAATTTAGCGAAGCCTGGCTTCCGCCGCCTTCGCCGTGAAGAAGCTGGTCGGGATTATCCGTACGCGTTACCATATTGGCTTTCGTCATTGATCAGGATAACTATGAAACGCGCCGTTGTTGTATTTAGTGGAGGTCAGGACTCCACCACTTGTCTGGCGCAAGCGCGGCATCAGTATGATGAAGTGCATTGTGTCACGTTTGATTATGGTCAGCGCCACCGCGCAGAGATTGATGTCGCGCGCGCACTGGCGTTAAAACTTGGCGCACGCGCGCATAAAGTGCTGGATGTCACTTTGCTGAACGAACTGGCGGTCAGCAGCCTGACGCGGGATAGCATTCCGGTGCCGGACTATGAACCGAACGCTGACGGTATCCCCAATACTTTCGTACCGGGACGCAATATTCTCTTTCTGACGCTGGCGGCGATTTACGCTTATCAGGTCAAAGCCGAGGCGGTGATCACTGGCGTTTGCGAGACCGATTTTTCCGGCTATCCAGACTGTCGCGATGAGTTCGTCAAAGCGCTGAATCACGCGGTGAATCTGGGCATGGCGAAAGATATCCGTTTCGAAACGCCCTTAATGTGGATTGATAAAGCTGAAACCTGGGCGCTGGCCGATTATTGGGGCCAACTGGATTTGGTTCGCGAAGAGACGCTGACCTGCTATAACGGCATTAAAGGCGATGGCTGTGGTCATTGCGCAGCCTGTAATCTGCGCGCTAACGGCCTGAATCATTATCTGTCGAATAAAGCGGCGGTGATGGCGGCAATGAAGCAAAAAACCGGGTTAAGGTGATTGTTTTGCCGGATGGCGGCGCATGCACCTTATCCGGCCTGGCGATATTGACCATGGTCAATATCGCCAGGCCGGACAAGTTCAACGCCATCAGACTGCGAAGCGTTATTGCACCATCTGTTCCAGCTTTTCACGCAATTCGCCTTCCAGCGGCAGCGCTTTTTGCGTTTTTAAATCAATACAAACAAACGTGATGAGCGCATCAGCCACCACCTGCCCTTCTGGCTCCAGCGTAATCGTCTGGCTTAATACGCCGCTTTTACCGTTAAGCTGTTGTACCTGGCTGGTCACGGTCAGTAGATCGCTCAATACCGCCGGACGACGGTAATTTATATTGATGTTTACCACCACAAAGGCAATATTGCGGGCCGTCATCCACTTAAAGCTGTCGCTGTTTTCCAGCCCATCCCAACGGGCCTCTTCCAGAAACTCCAGATAGCGGGCATTATTAACATGTTGATAAACATCAAGATGATATCCACGAACTTTGATTTGTGTTTGCATAGCGCAATAACCTTACGTTGTTGTTATAAGTAAACGACAAGTACAGAGGTCATAACTGGTATGACCTCTACAGTCTGGCAAATTTTGGCCACTGTGCAAGTGATTACAATGTTAAAACTGCCAGATTACGCTCCACCAGCGCGCTTCCCATTCCCGGCACCTGCTTTAAATCATCCACCGTTTTAAAAGGACCATACTCCTCCCGATAGCTCACAATAGCCTGCGCTTTTTTCAGCCCAACGCCGTTCATCACCCGCGCCAGATCCTCCGCAGACGCGGTATTAATGCTCACCCTGGTACCTTCATCATCGCTGGCTTTAGCAGGTAATGCCGCTTTGGCGGAGGATGAAGAAGGCGTATCCGCTTTTGTTTCCACCGCTGCATTTTTTGCGACAGGCGTCGCCGCCAGCGCGCTATGGGCCATGCCCGCGCAGGTTAAAGAAAGTGTAATAAGCAGTGCTTTAATTCCGTGTTTCATACTGTTTTCTCCTTGTTTGTTAACAGTGCAGCCACGATAGCGGGGCGGAGAAAAACGAACAAACGGCAATTCTCAGAAATGGAAAAGGCCGCGAAAGCGGCCTTTGTGGGATACAACGTTTTGCAATTTTTTGCGAAGCGCCTCGACGATTACTGCTGTTCCAGAGCGTCGCCGATTTTGATTTTCGCCTCTTTACGCAGATTGCTCATCAGCGCCTCAAAGACAATTTGCGCATTGTTCTGCGTGATGCCCTGCACCATCGCTTTTTTCTGCGCTTCCGGCATGGCGCCCGCTTTCACCTCGTCAAACGCCAGCAGAACGACGTTACCCTGCATATCGTTCGCCACGCCATAAACTGGCTTATCTTTCGTCGGAAGGCTTAACGCAAAGGCCGCCTGACTCACCGGATCCTGACTGGTACGACTTAACGTTTTAGGCTCGCCAAAACTCAGACCCGCCGCTTTCATCGCTTCCGCGCCTTTGCCCGCTTTCAGCTCGACCAGCAGTTTTTCCGCATCCAGCTTCGCCTGTTGTTCCGCTTTGTTATGCTTCACCAGGGCAGTGACCTGTTCTTTCACTTCTGCCAACGGCTTCACGGCTTCAGGTTTATGTTCGCTCACGCGCACAACAAAAGCCCGGTCGCCATCTACGGTGATAATGTCTGAATTCGGCCCCGGCGTACCGTTTTCGCCTACCAGGCCGCCATTAAAGATAGCATCGGCTACCGGTTTGAAGTTCAGCTCTTCCGGTAAGGTGTCATGACTAAACCAGCCGGTTTCAACGGCTTTTACGCCAGCGACCTGTTCAGCGCCTGCTAACGACTCATTGTCGTTGCTTGCCGCATCGCTCACCTTCTGCTGCAACGCATAGTAAGCATCCAGCGCTTTTTCTTGTTTCACTTTCGCGGCAATGTCGTCGCGAACCTCGCTTAACGGTTTCACTTTGGCAGGCTGAATATCATCCAGACGCGCCACCAGAAAACCGACAGACGACTTAATCACGCCAGATATCTGACCTTTTTCTTTTAATCCGGCGTTTTTCAGTTCCGGCACCGTGGCAGACTCTTCCAGCCAGCCCATGTCGCCGCCATTACGCGCAGAGATGATATCGGTAGATTTCTCTTTCGCCAGCGTGGCGAAATCTTCGCCCTTGTTCAGCGCATCCAGTACCGCTTTCGCATCATCTTCCGTTTTGGTCTGAATAATGCTGTAACGAATGCGCTCCGGCTGAGTAAACTGATCTACATGCTGGTCATAATAGGCCTGAATATCCGCATCGCTGACCGGCGCCTGCATCGTCGCGGCATCCAGCTTGATATAGCTTACGCGGAACTGTTCCGGCGTCATAAAGCGGACTTTATTCTGATCGTAGTAGCTGGACACTTCCTGATCGGTCACCTGCTGCTTCGCCGCCAGCGCGTTGACATCAATAACGGCTTCACGCACCACGCGCTGTTGAGAGACTAATGCCGCCAGTTCGTCGGTTTCCCCTTTCAGCATAAAATCAGTACCGGCCACGCCGTTGATCAGTTGCTGAGTGGTAAGCTGGTTACGCAGCGCCTGAGCGTACTGATCGGCGGTCATTCCCATCTGATTCACAATCGCGTTATAGCGGTTGTTGTCAAACTTACCGTCCACCTGAAAAGCGGGAGTGGCGAAAATCGCCTGCTTTACCTGCTCATCGCTGATGCCCAGTTTCAGTTCGCGGGAATATTGATCCAACAGCGCTTCATCTATCAGACGATTCAGCACCTGCTGGCGCAGGCTTTTCATATAACCTTCGTTGGCCGCCAGTTCAGAATACCTGTCGCCCAACTGCTGCTGCATACGGTTACGTTCGTTATTAAACGCATTCTCAAACTGTGCCCGGCTGATTTCCTGGCCATTCACTTTTGCGGCGTAGTTATTGCTTCCGCCAATCAGGTAACCACTAACGCCGGTCAAAATGAACGACACGATAATGATAACGAAAATAATCTTGAGCACGAGACTGTTTGCAGCCGTGCGTAAGCTGTCCATCATGGTGTAACCACACTCCGCTGTAGGTGACTTTACACTTTATCTTTCAGGCGGCTTCTCCGCTGGCTACCGAGTGATTCGCTCAGTCGCCGCGTCGACGCAACCTGAATGATTTGCGTATAGAGACTTCACGCGCATCGCATTTTCTGAACGCGGCGCACAAAAGCCTATTGTGACAAGAAACGAGGGCAATTGTCAGCCCGCAACGCACAGAAAGTCCCGAATCGCCAATAAAAAAGGCACATCAGTTGATGCGCCCTTGTACTTTGTCACATCCCCCGAGGGGATCACGCTTAGTTTACCGCGTCTTTCAGCGCTTTACCTGCACGGAAACTCGGCACTTTGGCAGCGGCGATGGTGATCTCTTTACCTGTTTGCGGGTTGCGACCAGTACGGGCAGCACGCTCTTTAACAGCAAAAGTACCAAAGCCTACCAGTGCAACGTCATCCCCTTCTTTCAGAGATTCGGTAACAGAAGCAATAATCGCATCTAACGCACGTCCAGCCGCAGCCTTAGAGATATCAGCCCCTGCAGCAATTTTTTCGATCAGTTGAGATTTATTCACTCTTCTCTTCCTCTTTATAATTTATATCGCACCTGAATCCTTCGAAGTACGACCGCGCAGCAGTTATATCAGGCCTGCCACGCCCTTACAACACCCGTTAATGGTGGCAGACCCAATCAACCATCTAAATTAGCTATACAAAAAAAGGCTGGCAAGTCCGAAATAGCCTGCCAGCCCTGTTTTTATTAGCGCTATTTGCGCGAGGTCACTATTTTGCGGTTACAACCTGCATTCCAGACGGTTCGTTTTGCAGAGCAAGCGTCAGAACTTCCTCAATGCGCTTAACCGGGTGAATATCCAGATCGGCAATCACGTTGTCCGGAATTTCCTCCAGGTCACGTTTATTTTCGAATGGAATTAAGACCGTTTTAATCCCGCCGCGATGCGCCGCCAACAGTTTTTCTTTCAGGCCGCCGATCGGCAACACCTGACCACGCAGCGTGATCTCGCCGGTCATTGCCACATCTGCGCGCACCGGATTACCGGTCAGGCAGGAAACCAGCGCGGTACACATCGCGATACCGGCGCTTGGACCGTCTTTCGGCGTTGCGCCTTCCGGCACGTGAACGTGGATATCGCGTTTTTCGTAAAAGTCCGGATTAATACCCAGTTTTTCCGCGCGCGCACGCACCACGGTCAGCGCCGCCTGAATGGATTCCTGCATCACTTCACCGAGCGAGCCGGTGTAGGTCAACTTGCCTTTGCCCGGGACGCAGGCGGTTTCGATGGTCAACAGATCTCCGCCCACTTCCGTCCACGCCAGCCCCGTCACCTGACCTACGCGGTTTTCGCTATCCGCGCGGCCATAATCAAAGCGCTGGACACCGAGGTAGTCGTGCAGATTATCACCGTTAATTTCGATATGTTTTAACGACTTATCGAGCAACAGTTGTTTAACCGCTTTGCGGCACAGTTTGGAGATTTCACGCTCCAGACTACGCACGCCCGCTTCACGCGTGTAATAGCGGATAATACCGATAATCGCGCTATCGTCGACCGTCAGTTCGCCTTTCTTCAGCGCGTTACGCTCGATCTGCTTCGGCAGCAGGTGACGTTTAGCAATATTCAGCTTCTCATCTTCGGTATAACCGGACAGACGGATCACCTCCATACGATCCAGCAGCGGCGCCGGAATGTTCATGGAGTTGGAGGTGGCGACAAACATCACATCGCTGAGATCGTAATCCACTTCCAGGTAATGATCGCTGAACGCCACGTTCTGCTCTGGATCCAGCACTTCCAGCAGTGCGGAAGCCGGATCGCCGCGCATGTCAGAAGACATTTTGTCGATCTCATCGAGCAGGAACAGTGGGTTTTTAACCCCCACTTTGGCCATTTTTTGGATCAGTTTACCCGGCATAGAGCCAATGTAAGTCCGGCGATGACCGCGGATTTCCGCTTCATCACGCACGCCGCCCAGCGCCATACGGATGTATTTACGCCCTGTTGCTTTAGCGATGGACTGGCCCAACGAGGTTTTACCTACCCCCGGCGGCCCCACCAGACACAGGATCGGCCCCTTGATTTTATTTACACGGCTTTGAACCGCGAGATACTCAAGGATGCGGTCTTTCACGCGCTCCAGACCATAATGGTCAGTATCGAGGATTTCCTGCGCCTGACGCAGGTCTTTTTTGACCTTGCTACGCGCATTCCACGGCACCTGCACCATCCAGTCGATGTAGCCGCGCACCACGGTCGCTTCCGCCGACATCGGAGACATCATTTTCAGCTTCTGCAGTTCCGCTTCCGCTTTCTCTTTCGCCTCTTTCGGCATTTTCGCCGCGTCGATCTTACGCTTCAGCGCTTCGTTTTCGTCCGGCGCGTCGTCCATCTCGCCAAGCTCTTTCTGAATCGCTTTCATTTGCTCGTTCAGATAGTACTCGCGCTGGGATTTCTCCATCTGCTTTTTCACGCGGTTGCGAATGCGTTTCTCAACCTGCAGCAGATCAATTTCAGATTCCATCATCGCCATCAGATATTCCAGACGTTCGTTAACGTCGGACATCTCCAGTACGGACTGTTTATCCGCCAGTTTCAGCGGCATATGCGCGGCGATGGTGTCAGCCAGACGTGCAGGGTCGTCAATGCTATTGAGTGACGTCAGCACTTCCGGCGGAATTTTTTTGTTCAGCTTGATGTAGCCTTCGAACTGGCTGATAGCGGTACGCACCAGCACTTCTTGTTCTCGCTCATCAATGGCTGGCGAATCAAGGTACTCCGCCTTCGCGGAGAAATGTTCGCCGTTGTCAGACAGCGCGGAAATACGCGCGCGCTGTAACCCCTCGACCAGCACTTTTACGGTGCCGTCAGGCAGTTTCAACATCTGCAAAATAGAGGCCACGGTCCCGACGGTGAAAAGATCGTTTACACCCGGCTCATCCGTTGATGCTTCCTTCTGGGCGACCAGCATGATTTTTTTATCATGGTCCATAGCCGCTTCCAGACAACGGATAGATTTTTCCCGCCCTACAAATAAGGGTATGACCATGTGCGGATAAACCACCACATCGCGCAAGGGCAATACGGGGATTTCAATGCGTTCAGAACGCTCAGGATTCATAGAGCTCTCTCTTAGTTTAGTGTCCGCCAGGTAATCAGATAGTATAGCTGTGCTCCATACCACCTATAACATGTACGTCAGTATATGGGGATGTTTCCCACACATTCAACGGCGTGTTTACAGGAAAAACGAAAGGGGAGATAAAATCCCCCCTTTTTTGGCTAACTGATTGTATGAATGTTTAATTATTCGCCAGAAGCCTGCGCTTCCGGTTTGCCGTAAATCAGCAACGGCTTACTCTGACCGGCAATAACGGACTCGTCGATCACCACTTTTTCGACGTCTTCCATAGATGGCAAATCGTACATGGTATCCAGCAGCGCTGCTTCGACGATAGAACGCAGACCACGGGCACCGGTTTTACGCGCCATTGCTTTCCTGGCGATAGCGTCCAGCGCTTCGTCACGGAATTCCAGATCGACGCCTTCCAGGTTAAACAGCGCCTGATACTGCTTGGTCAGCGCATTTTTCGGCTCTTTCAGGATTTGAATCAGCGCTTCTTCGCTGAGTTCGTTCAGCGTCGCTACCACTGGCAAACGACCGATAAACTCAGGAATCAGACCAAATTTGATCAAATCTTCCGGTTCAACCTGCGACAACAGCTCGCCTTCGCTGGCTTTGTCGGACTTCGCTTTCACCGTCGCGCCAAAACCAATGCCGGAGCCGGTTTCAACACGGTTAGCGATCACTTTATCCAGACCGGCAAACGCGCCGCCGCAGATAAACAGAATCTTAGAGGTATCTACCTGTAAGAACTCCTGCTGCGGATGTTTGCGACCGCCCTGCGGTGGAACCGCGGCGACAGTGCCTTCGATCAGTTTCAGCAACGCCTGCTGTACGCCTTCGCCGGAAACATCGCGGGTAATGGACGGATTGTCTGATTTACGCGAAATCTTATCGATTTCATCAATGTAGACAATCCCACGCTGCGCTTTTTGCACGTCGTAGTCGCATTTCTGCAACAGTTTCTGAATGATATTCTCGACGTCTTCCCCCACGTAACCCGCTTCGGTCAGCGTGGTTGCATCCGCCATAGTGAACGGCACATCCAGCAAGCGCGCCAGCGTTTCCGCCAGCAGCGTTTTACCGGAACCGGTCGGTCCAATCAGCAGAATGTTGCTTTTGCCTAACTCGACGCCATTGCTGGTATCGCCGTTACGCAGACGCTTGTAGTGGTTATAGACCGCCACCGCCAGCACTTTTTTCGCCTGCTCCTGGCCGATAACGTAATCGTCCAGGTGAGTACGAATTTCATGCGGCGTCGGCAGCGCACTACGTTCACGGTGCGGAGCAACTTCTTTAATTTCTTCGCGAATAATGTCGTTACATAAATCGACGCATTCGTCGCAGATATACACGGATGGACCGGCAATCAGCTTGCGCACTTCATGCTGGCTTTTGCCGCAAAAAGAGCAGTACAACAATTTGCCCGAGCCATCTTTGCGTTTATCTGTCATGAGTCAAAACCTCTTCTTTGTTCTTTGTGCCGCACACGACGACGCAAATGCCATTCTCAGGCGCAAGCCGCTAATCAGCGTTGTGCCGCCCTTCATTAGTATATACACAAAATCATTCGAGCTACATCAAGGCGGCAACTCAGCGACTCCGCAGGCGCTTACATAAGTAAGTCACTGGGAGGCGCGCTGGCAGCCAACACCGAGGTAGCGTAAAGGATGAAGTGTATAGCGGCACACTTGCGTCCAGGGCATCAATTACGATGGGTCAAAATTGAGTCAACCAAACCGTACTCTACCGCTTCAGGCGCGGAGAGGAAGCGATCGCGCTCAGTATCACGTTCAATCTGCTCAAGAGATTGCCCCGTATGATGCGCCATAAGTTCATTCATGCGCCCTTTTACTTTCAAAATTTCGCGGGCGTGAATTTCAATATCCGTCGCCTGGCCCTGATAGCCGCCCAGCGGCTGGTGGATCATGACGCGAGAGTTCGGCAAGCAGAAACGTTTGCCTTTCGCCCCGGCAGTCAGCAGAAACGCCCCCATAGAGGCCGCCTGTCCCATACAAATGGTGCTGACGTCTGGCTTAATAAACTGCATGGTGTCATAGATGGACATCCCCGCAGTAATTACGCCGCCAGGAGAATTAATGTACAGATAGATATCTTTTTCCGGGTTTTCCGCTTCCAGGAACAGCATCTGCGCCACGATCAGGTTAGCCATATGGTCTTCGACCTGGCCGGTCAGAAATATGACGCGTTCCTTAAGTAGACGAGAATAGATATCAAAAGAGCGCTCACCGCGTGAGGTCTGTTCAATGACCATCGGCACCAGCGCCATATGAGGGGCCAAATTATCTCGTTCTCCGCTGTATGACATTTCCGTCTCCTGGATAAAAATTGAAAAAATCTGCTGTACTGATTGTAACCTGATGGACGGATTATCAGCCAGTCCCTCTGTAATGGGTACGGCATCGCCATAATTCAAGCATAACAATCTTTTGCTCTAACGCTAACACTGAAACGCGGTTTTCGCACCCTTACCATGCAAAATGCGTGACAAAAAAAACCCGTCACTGAAAGGTGACGGGTTTTTGTGCAAATTTCGTGCTTTTAACGCGAAAAATTACGCCTGCTGGTTCATCAGCTCATTGAAGGAAGTGGCTTTTTCAGACACTTTCGCTTTTGCCAGAACCGCTTCAACAGCCTGTTCTTCCAGAGCGACGTTACGCATATTGTCCATCAGCTCTTTATTTTTGCTGTAGAACTCAATCACTTCTTTCGGATCTTCGTAAGCAGACGCCATCTCTTCGATCAGGCCTTTAACGCGTTCTTCGTCCGCTTTCAGCTCGTTGGTACGAATGACTTCGCCGAGCAGCAGACCGACAACTACACGACGCTTAGCCTGTTCTTCGAACAGTTCGCGCGGCAGCTCCAGAGCCTGTTTCTCGTTACCACCAAAACGCTGCGCAGCCTGACGACGCAGAACGTCGATTTCGCTGTCGATCAGCGCAGCCGGTACGTCGATGTCGTTAGCTTTTACCAGACCTTCGATCGCCTGAGACTTAACGCGGTTACGCACCGCGCCTTTCAGCTCGCGTTCCATGTTTTTACGTACTTCAGCGCGCAGACCGGCTACGGAACCATCTTCAACGCCGAAACGTTTGATGAATTCTTCGGTCAGTTCCGGCAGTTCGCGTTCTTCAACTTTCTTCAGGTTGATAACGAACTTAGCCGCTTTACCTTTCAGGTTTTCAGCGTGGTACTCTTCCGGGAAGGTCACATCGATAGTGAACTCTTCGCCAGCTTTGTGGCCTTTAACGCCGTCTTCAAAGCCCGGAATCATACGACCCTGGCCCATCGCCAGAACGAAATCGGTCGCTTTGCCGCCTTCGAACTCTTCGCCGTCTACAGAGCCGGTGAAGTCGATGGTCACGCGGTCTTCCGCATCCGCAGCGCCGTCTTTTTCTTTCCAGGTCGCCTGCTGCTTACGCAGGGTGTCCAGCATCACATCAACGTCAGCGTCGGTGACTTCAACAACCGGCTTTTCAACTTCGATGGACTCGAGGCCAGTCAGCTCAACTTCCGGATAGACTTCAAACTCGACGGAGTAAGTGAAGTCTTCACCCACTTTGTATTCGCCCGGAACATAGTTCGGCGCGCCTGCCGGGTTAATTTTTTCTTTGATGATCGCGTCAACGAAGTTGCGGCTCATCAGATCGCCCAGCACGTCCTGGCGAACAGAAGCGCCATAACGCTGAGCGACGATATTCATCGGTACTTTGCCTTTACGGAAGCCGTCAATACGTACTTTTTTCGCTACGTTGACCAGCTCGCTTTTTACAGCGGTCTCGATGCTGTCAGCAGCGATTGTAATCGTTACACGGCGGCCAAGGCCCTGAGTGGTTTCAACTGAAACTTGCATCTTGTTACCTCAAAAAATCACAGTGCTCGGTCAACTCTACTCCGCAAGCACGTGCTATTTGCTTCGCGGAACCGGGATGTTCTCATAATCAATCACATTCCCTGTCGTCAGAATCATCCCGAAGACGTTCATATATAAGACGGCGCATTATAGCGGCATCACTTTTGTGAGTCGAGAACGGTGATTGTGCGATGCTGCGGCGGTTTTCACAATTCTCGGCTAATTTTTGTCTGAATACTGTACGACACGCTCAAAATTCAGACAAAACAAAACGGCCCGCAGGCCGTTTTCACATAATTCTGTAGCAACATACTGGAAAAGCGGAGGTAGTTGCAAATCCGTTTTGCTACGCGATGCTTCCCGCGCCGCGACAAGGAGGCGACGCGAAGATAGTATCCTGCAACCCTTCCCACTCTTTGAGGGTATAAGTATGCAGTGCCAGCGCATGTACGGTTGTGGAGAGTTCCGCCGTTAACGTACCGTAAATCATCCGATGACGATTAAGAAAACGTTCGCCTGTAAAGCGATCGCTCACCAGCACGACCTTAAAATGGCTTTCCGATCCTGCAGGAACATTGTGACGATAGCTTTCATCCACAACTTCGAGAAACACGGGGTCGAACGCTGTCCTTAATTTTTCTTCTATTTGCTCACGTATCATCATGAAAATCTCCTCCGACAACGCTGTGATGTCACCCATCCCTTTAAATACTAGCCGCTTTTACCGTTTCCATTACAGCATGACAACAAAAATTTAGCTTTCGTCTGATTATTTCAGCCAAACGTATGAAGTTTACTGCCTTAATCATTCTTTTAGCGCTCAAAATCCCCGCTCGCGCCGTTATCAATACCAAATCGGACATTACGACGAATTTACCTGCGTTGACCACTTCCCCTCGCCGTTAGCGGTGTTATGATGGCGGGAATTTTTACCTATCACGTTTTAAGCGTCATTGAGAGCCTGAATATGTTAAAAAAACTTCTCTTTCCGTTAGTCGCTCTGTTTATGCTGGCAGGATGCGCCACACCGCCGACGACCATT
Organism: Salmonella sp. 2020_1395; assembly: GCF_043848115.1. NCBI lineage: Bacteria > Pseudomonadati > Pseudomonadota > Gammaproteobacteria > Enterobacterales > Enterobacteriaceae > Salmonella > Salmonella sp. 2020_1395. The sequence goes on from NZ_JBCMFH010000003.1 coordinate 230,791, forward strand.
GACGTCGCGCCGAAGATCACCTTGCCACAGCAGGACCCGAGCCTGATGGGCGTCACCGTTAGCATTACCGGCGCGGACCAGCGCCAGGATCAGGCGTTAGCGAAAGTCACGCGTAACAACCAACTGGTAACGTTAACCGCCTCCCGCGATTTACGCTTCCTGTTACAAGAAGTCCTGGAAAAACAGATGACGGCGCGGGGCTATATGATCGGGCCTAACGGCGCGGTTAATCTGCAGATTATTGTTAACCAACTGTATGCTGATGTTTCCCAGGGCAGCGTGCGCTACAACATCGCGACCAAAGCGGATATCGCGATTATTGCGACCGCGGCAAATGGCAGCAAGATGACCAAAAACTATCGCGCCAACTACTCTATTGAAGGGGCGTTCCAGGCCTCTAACCAGAATATTGCCGACGCGGTGAACAGTGTTCTGACCGATACTATCGCTGATATGTCTCAGGACACCAGTATTCACGATTTTATCAAGCAAAACGCCCGTTAATAGCAACAACAAGACCCGGCAGAAGCCGGGTCTGTAGATGCCTATGTCAAGTCAATATTTACGTATTTTCCAGCAACCGCGTTCAGCCATTCTGCTGATATTGGGTTTTGCCTCCGGTCTCCCGCTGGCGCTCACCTCCGGTACGCTACAGGCGTGGATGACCGTCGAGAATATCGATCTTAAAACGATTGGCTTCTTCTCGCTGGTTGGTCAGGCCTATGTGTTTAAGTTTCTCTGGTCCCCGCTGATGGACCGCTACACGCCGCCTTTTTTAGGTCGTCGTCGCGGTTGGTTACTCGCCACCCAACTGTTGTTACTGGCGGCGATTGCGGCGATGGGCTTTCTTGAACCCGGCACGCAACTACGCTGGATGGCGGCACTGGCGGTGGTGATTGCTTTTTGCTCCGCCTCGCAGGATATCGTGTTCGACGCCTGGAAAACCGATGTTTTACCCGCAGAAGAACGCGGCGCTGGCGCGGCAATCAGCGTGCTTGGCTACCGGTTGGGTATGCTGGTTTCCGGCGGACTGGCGCTATGGCTGGCCGATCGCTGGCTCGGCTGGCAGGGCATGTACTGGCTGATGGCGGCATTGCTGATCCCCTGCATTATCGCCACCTTACTGGCGCCGGAACCGACCGATACTATCCCGTCCCCGAAATCGCTGGAACAGGCCGTCGTCGCGCCGCTACGCGATTTCTTTGGCCGTAATAACGCCTGGCTGATTTTACTGCTCATTGTGCTTTATAAACTGGGTGACGCCTTCGCCATGAGCCTGACCACCACCTTTTTGATTCGCGGCGTCGGCTTTGACGCCGGCGAAGTCGGCGTGGTCAATAAAACGCTGGGCCTGCTGGCGACGATCGTCGGCGCGTTATACGGCGGCATATTAATGCAGCGTCTTTCGCTGTTTCGCGCGCTGCTGATTTTCGGCATTTTGCAAGGCGCGTCCAACGCCGGTTACTGGTTGCTCTCCATTACCGATAAAAACATGTTCAGCATGGGCGCGGCGGTCTTTTTCGAAAACCTGTGCGGCGGGATGGGTACTGCCGCCTTTGTCGCCTTATTAATGACGCTATGTAATAAGTCGTTTTCCGCAACACAGTTTGCCCTACTGTCGGCCCTCTCCGCAGTAGGCCGCGTTTATGTTGGTCCTGTAGCGGGCTGGTTCGTTGAAGCGCACGGCTGGCCGACATTCTACCTCTTCTCGGTTGTTGCCGCCGTTCCCGGGCTGTTACTGTTGCTGGTCTGTCGGCAAACGCTGGAATATAGCTGGCAGAACGAGCGTTTTATTCCCCGCACGCAATACCGTGGCGCCTACAATTTCGCGCTTTCAATCCTGCTCGCGGGCGTCGCTTTGCTGGCGGTCTGGGTACTCCTGCTGACCATGAACGCGTTGGATTACACTAACTTCTCATTCCTGTCCGGATTGCTTGAGACTGCGGTAGCGATTGCCGTGTGCGGCATTGTCTTTGGCGGGTTGCTGGACTACCTGGCGCTACGAAAAACACGCCTGCTGTAAAACATTATTTGCCGTTGTAATAACGACCCGGAATTATAACGGCTAAATAACCATCAATTGATAAAAAATATATTTGTCTTTTTGTGCGCAACAGAATTTTGGAAATTATTGGTAATTTCTACGCTACCTATTTTCTTTACACGATTCAGCCGATTAAATTTAAATTTCTGCCGTTGATTGTCCTTTTATTGATAATAAATTGTTAAGTAATTGTTTTATTTTTACATTGGTTATACCAATTATCCCTCAACATCCCACTTACAGACCTCATCCGTTATAACGCAAAGTTTCAACAGTGTCTTAAAGTTATTTCGACATACTTGGCAACATATGTGACATGCGCGGCAGAACTTGGTAACACAGAACCAATCATGTTTACAGTAATGTAACCTTACCGTAAAATGCCCCTACACTTTAAACGCCACCAGGTCCCGTGGAATTGAGGTCGTTAAATGAGACTCAGGAAATACAATAAAAGTTTGGGATGGTTGTCATTAATTGCAGGCACTGCATTACTCAGTGGCTGTAATTCTGCGCTGCTGGATCCCAAAGGACAGATTGGACTGGAGCAACGTTCGCTGATACTGACGGCATTTGGCCTGATGTTGATCGTCGTTATTCCCGCCATCTTGATGGCTGTTGGTTTCGCCTGGAAGTATCGTGCGAGTAATAAGGATGCGAAGTATAGCCCGAACTGGTCACACTCCAATAAAGTGGAAGCCGTGGTCTGGACGGTGCCTATCTTAATCATCATTTTCCTTGCCGTACTGACCTGGAAAACCACGCACGCGCTTGAACCAAGCAAGCCGCTGGCGCATGACGAAAAACCGATCACCATCGAAGTGGTTTCCATGGACTGGAAATGGTTCTTCATCTATCCGGAGCAGGGTATCGCCACCGTCAACGAGATCGCCTTCCCGGCGAACACGCCGGTTTATTTCAAAGTGACCTCCAACTCCGTGATGAACTCCTTCTTTATCCCGCGTCTGGGTAGCCAGATTTATGCCATGGCTGGTATGCAAACACGTTTGCATCTGATCGCCAACGAACCCGGAACCTACGATGGCATCTCCGCCAGCTATAGCGGCCCGGGCTTCTCTGGTATGAAGTTTAAAGCTATCGCCACCAAAGACCGCGCAGAATTCGACCAATGGGTCGCAAAAGCGAAGCAGTCTCCGAACACCATGAATGATATGGCGGCGTTCGAGAAAGTGGCTATGCCAAGCGAGTACAACAAGGTGGAATATTTCTCCAGCGTGAAACCAGATTTGTTCAAGGACGTTATTAACAAATTCATGGGCCACGGTAAGAGCATGGACATGACCCAACCTGAAGGTGAGCACAGCTCGCATGAAGGAATGGAAGGTATGGACATGAGCCACGCGGAATCCGCCAACTCCAAGGGTTGAGGAAGATAAGATGTTCGGAAAATTATCACTGGATGCAGTACCGTTCCATGAACCTATCGTCATGGTAACGATCGCTGCAATTATCGTCGGGGGACTGGCGATACTGGCAGCGATTACTTACTTCGGTAAGTGGACCTACCTATGGAAAGAGTGGTTAACGTCGGTTGACCATAAACGCCTCGGCATCATGTATATCATCGTCGCGATTGTGATGCTGTTACGTGGTTTCGCCGATGCCATCATGATGCGTAGCCAGCAGGCGCTTGCCTCCGCCGGCGAAGCGGGTTTTCTACCGCCGCACCACTACGATCAGATCTTTACCGCTCACGGCGTAATCATGATCTTCTTCGTGGCGATGCCCTTCGTTATCGGTCTGATGAACCTGGTGGTTCCGCTGCAGATCGGCGCGCGCGACGTTGCGTTCCCTTTCCTGAACAACCTGAGCTTCTGGTTCACCGTTGTCGGCGTTATCCTGGTTAACCTCTCGCTGGGCGTGGGTGAATTCGCGCAGACAGGGTGGCTGGCTTATCCGCCGCTATCGGGAATAGAGTACAGTCCCAGCGTCGGGGTCGATTACTGGATATGGGCGTTGCAACTCTCGGGTATTGGTACGACGTTAACCGGTATCAACTTCTTCGTGACGATCCTGAAGATGCGTGCGCCGGGTATGACAATGTTCAAGATGCCGGTCTTTACCTGGGCCTCTTTGTGCGCCAACGTACTGATCATCGCCTCTTTCCCGATTCTGACGGTTACCGTCGCGTTGCTGACCCTGGATCGCTATCTGGGCACCCATTTCTTTACCAACGATATGGGCGGCAACATGATGATGTACATCAACCTGATTTGGGCCTGGGGCCATCCGGAAGTGTACATTCTGATTCTGCCGGTCTTCGGGGTATTCTCCGAAATCGCAGCGACCTTCTCGCGTAAACGTCTGTTCGGCTATACCTCGCTGGTTTGGGCGACCGTCTGTATTACCGTACTGTCGTTTATCGTTTGGCTGCACCACTTCTTCACGATGGGCGCAGGCGCGAACGTTAACGCCTTCTTCGGTATCACCACCATGATTATCGCCATCCCGACCGGGGTGAAGATCTTCAACTGGTTGTTCACCATGTATCAGGGCCGTATCGTCTTCCATTCCGCAATGATGTGGACCATCGGCTTTATCGTGACCTTCTCGGTCGGCGGTATGACCGGCGTGCTGCTGGCGGTACCGGGCGCGGACTTCGTCCTACACAACAGTCTGTTCCTGATTGCGCACTTCCATAACGTGATCATCGGCGGCGTAGTGTTTGGCTGCTTCGCGGGTATGACCTACTGGTGGCCGAAGGCGTTTGGCTTCAAGCTGAACGAAACCTGGGGTAAACGCGCCTTCTGGTTCTGGATTATCGGTTTCTTTGTAGCCTTTATGCCGCTGTACGTACTGGGCTTCATGGGCATGACCCGTCGCCTCAGCCAGCAAATTGATCCGCAGTTCCATACGATGCTGATGGTTGCCGCCGCCGGCGCCGCGCTGATTGCGCTGGGTATCCTGTGCCAACTGATTCAGATCTTCGTTTCTATTCGCGACCGCGATCAGAACCGCGATCTGACCGGCGACCCATGGGGTGGCCGTACGCTGGAGTGGTCAACCTCGTCTCCGCCGCCGTTCTATAACTTTGCCGTTGTGCCGCACGTTCACGAACGTGACGCCTTCTGGGAAATGAAAGAAAAAGGCGAAGCGTACCAACAGCCTGGACAGTATGAAGAGATTCATATGCCGAAAAATAGCGGTGCCGGTATTGTTATCGCCGCCTTCGCGACGGTATTTGGCTTCGCCATGATCTGGCATATCTGGTGGCTGGCGATAGTGGGTTTCGCAGGCATGATCATCAGCTGGATTGTAAAAAGCTTTGATGAAGATGTGGATTACTACGTGCCGGTCCCGGAAGTCGAAAAACTGGAAAACCAGCATTTCGATGAGATTACTAAGGCAGGGCTGAAAAATGGCAACTGATACTTTAACGCACGCGACTGCCCACGCGCACGAACACGGGCACCATGACGCAGGCCAGAACAAAATCTTCGGATTTTGGGTCTACCTGATGAGCGACTGCATTCTGTTCTCTATTCTGTTTGCTACCTATGCCGTTCTGGTGAACGGCACCGCTGGCGGCCCGACAGGTAAGGACATTTTTGAACTGCCGTTCGTTCTGGTTGAAACCTTCCTGCTGTTATTTAGCTCCATTACCTACGGCATGGCGGCGATCGCCATGCACAAGAACAACAAGAGCCAGGTTATCTCCTGGCTGGCGTTGACCTTCTTGTTCGGTGCCGGATTTATCGGGATGGAACTCTATGAATTCCATCACCTGATTGTTAACGGTATGGGCCCGGATCGCAGCGGCTTCCTGTCTGCGTTCTTCGCGCTGGTCGGCACGCACGGTCTGCACGTCACTTCCGGTTTGATCTGGATGGCGGTGCTGATGGTGCAAGTTGCCCGTCGCGGTCTGACCAGCACTAACCGTACCCGCATCATGTGCCTGAGCCTGTTCTGGCACTTCCTGGATGTGATTTGGATTTGCGTATTCACTGTTGTTTATCTGATGGGGGCGATGTAATGAGTCATTCTACCGAGAGCGGCGGCGCATCCCACGGCAGCGTAAAAACGTACATGACCGGCTTTATCCTGTCGGTCATCCTGACGGTTATTCCATTCTGGATGGTGATGACCGGCGCTGCCTCTCCGGCCGTTATTCTGGGATCTATCCTGGCAATGGCAGTGGTGCAGATTTTGGTGCATCTGGTGTGTTTCCTGCACATGAACACCAAATCTGATGAAGGCTGGAACATGACGGCCTTCATCTTTACCGTGCTGATCATCGCCATCCTGGTTGTGGGCTCCATCTGGATTATGTGGAACCTCAACTACAACATGATGATGCACTAAGAGCGGCGAGTATGATGTTTAAGCAATACCTGCAAGTAACGAAACCAGGCATCATCTTTGGCAACCTGATCTCGGTGATCGGGGGATTTCTGCTGGCTTCAAAGGGCAGCATTGACTATCCCCTGTTCATCTATACGCTGGTCGGGGTGTCACTGGTTGTGGCGTCGGGTTGTGTATTTAACAACTACATCGACAGGGATATCGACAGGAAGATGGAAAGGACCAAGAATCGGGTGCTGGTCAAAGGCCTGATTTCTCCTGGCGTCTCGCTGGTATACGCCACCCTGCTGGGTATTGCTGGCTTTATGCTGTTGTGGTTTGGCGCCAATCCTCTGGCCTGCTGGCTGGGGGTGATGGGCTTCGTGGTCTACGTTGGCGTGTACAGCTTGTACATGAAGCGTCACTCCGTTTACGGCACGCTGATTGGTTCTCTCTCCGGCGCAGCGCCGCCGGTGATTGGCTACTGCGCCGTAACGGGCGACTTTGACAGCGGCGCGGCGATTCTGTTGGCTATTTTCAGCCTCTGGCAGATGCCGCACTCTTACGCCATCGCCATTTTCCGCTTTAAGGACTATCAGGCGGCCAATATCCCGGTTCTGCCGGTGGTAAAAGGAATCTCAGTCGCTAAAAACCACATCACGCTGTACATCATTGCGTTTGCCGTTGCAACGCTAATGCTCACGTTGGGCGGTTATGCCGGTTACAAATACCTGGTGGTCGCCGCGGCGGTCAGCGTTTGGTGGCTCGGCATGGCGCTACGCGGTTACAAAGTGGAAGATGATAAGGTCTGGGCGCGCAAGCTGTTCGGCTTCTCTATCATTGCGATTACTGCGCTGAGTATCATGATGTCCGTTGATTTTATGGTGCCGAATTCGCAGAATCTGCTGACTTACGTCTGGTAACAAGCGTTGCTATTGAAAAAACCGCCGTGTCACAAACGGCGGTTTTTTTATTCATTTCATCAGGCAGTAACGCCCCACGACTTATCAATTCTGAATAATATGTAAATTATCCGTTTTCAGTAAATCAACTTTTTTACCATTGATTGTTGCCGTCGCTGACTTCACGGTGAAAGTAAGTTTATGGTAATCACACAAGTCACCGTTTTTCATCAAGATATATCCCATCGACTTAAAAGAATCCCCCATACCCTGTTCAGCACCCAGAGTATTGAGACCCAAAGGAGGAAAAGCGACCATTCTTTCGTCGCTAACTCCAACATCATTTTTTAATATCAATTCCACACGTAAGTTCGCAACATGAATTAACTTATTCGTATTGACAACAAATCCAATCTGACACAGAGGAATATTATCAATCCTGCCAAATAATCCCGCATATTTTTCTAATGTTAACTCAGGAAGTTGCTGACTAAAATCATTACGGCGCTTTCGATCTTTTTCACAATAATCAAGATAATCGCGTTGTGTCATCTTTTTTATATAGCTGTTATCGTAATAGTGCCAGGATTGTTGGCAATCGACATCTACACTCTGGCCATTAAAATACATCTGTGCTAAATAATCAGCGGCCGCCTGTAATTCTTTCTCATAAGCTTTTTTAAAAAAATACAGCGCTTTATCGTAATCAACGTTAACCATTACGCCAGAATAGTACATACGACCTAACGTATACAATGCTTCTCCATTACCTTGCTGCGCCGCCATTTCATACCATTTCCGGGCTTTCTCTCCATCTGGTTGTAATCCCAATCCGGCGTGTTCATAAAGAAAACCTAACAGCGTCTGTGAGTCGGCATCCCCCTTCTCGGCCGAAATTCGGAGCCATTTCAGCGCTTCAGCAATATCTATCGTTTTCGTTTCATTATTAAAATACAAAGTAGAGACCAGTTTTGCCGTCTGATACGCGACCTCAGGATCACCCTCTCTCGCCCAGAGTATCGCGATCCGCGCAAGATGTGATGAGTCAAAACCTATTCGACTCAGCAGTTTTCGCTCATCTGATTGCGGGGCATAAAAATAGAAACTTAAGCCTTGAATAAAATGAGGACGAAATGAAAGGTCTCTATATGCCTCAAGTTTATTACTATAAACACTCCCAATTATACGTTCACTCACCTTTTTATCGAGATTGATATTGGATAAATTAGTTTTTTCTCTAAGCTGTTTTGCTAATATTTTCGCTTGCGTAATATCCTTTTGGGTACCGATGCCATATTCATAGAAATAAGCCGCATTAAAGCAACCATAATCACCGTCCAAATCACAAGCCTGCTCGTAGTACTTTATTGCTTGCGGAATATCCACAGATACTGAAACACCGTACTCATAAATAAACCCCAACTCCGCCAGCGCTTGGGCGTTATTATCTTTGGCTAACGCTTTTAGCTCATTTAGCGCCTGAATATCTTTCTGCGCAATACGGCTATACAACGCGTCAATATCATCACCTGCCTGGCATACCGATGCGAAAGAAAGCCCAAGCAGAAGCAAAAGATTCCATTTCTGTTTTATCATTTTTCATTCCCTTATTCTTTATCTAAAAAGCGCACACTGTCAGCTTTCAGTAAATCGACATTCTTATCGTTAATCGTTGCCGTAGCGGATTTCAGCGTAAAATGGATATCGCCGATCCCGTGACAAAAATCTTGCGTATACAGCGGGAGATCGTATGAGGTAACGAGAGGATCAACAGCATGATTTTGCATATCTATCCCCAGAGTATTCAAACCGAATGGCGGAATCATTAACGTTTCCTCAGTTGCCACTCCATCATCATTTTTCAGCTCAAGCGTAATATGCAAATTCGCCATGTTACGGATTTTATCTGTGCCAATCTGAAAAATTAGTGCGCATTCTTTCGGCTTAGCCGTTATCCCGCGAGAGAAAATACTCTCTTTTTTTAGGGTTACTTTGGGTAAAGCATCCGCGTTGTTTTTTCGACTCTGAATATCCGCTGCGCATTTACTTAAAAATATTTTTTCCTCAACCTTCTTACCTACATATCGAGATGCTTTCTTGTAATACGACCAGGCTTTATCACAATCAGGTGCAGTACCTAAACCGTTATAATACATCCAACTCAACGGCATCGTTGAGCGCGAATTAGTACCATCATTTTCAACCTGCGTAAATAATGCCAGCGCTTTAGCGTAATCAGTGCGCCCTGTTGCGCCAGAATAATAGATTTTACCTAGCGCAATCTGTGCATCGCTGTCACCCTGCTCAGCCGCCTGCCCATACCATTTTTGTGCTTCCTGAATGTCTGGCTTAATCCCCCACTCATCGCCCTCTCCCCCCGAATAAATACCCCCCAAGAGAGATTGGGCCTCAACGACGCCTTTTTCCGCGGCGGCGCGAAACCATTTCAACGAGGCTGGCCTGGCCTTATAAGGCTCATCCACATAATGACCGGAGAAATCATTAAGGGCGAGTAACCCCAGTTGATAATCCATTTGTGGATCGCCGTCCTGCCCCCATAGCGTAGCAAGGCGGAACGTTTTTTCCTGATTAAATCCGATACGACTAAAAAAAAGCGCATCGCTCTCTGGCCTATTATTTAGAAGATTAAATAGTGCATTAATAAATTCTGGCCGCTGCGATTTATCCGTATCGGCCAATGCTTTTGCCGCGTAAATTTCTTGCGAAAACTTATCGATATACTCTTGCTCAATCAATAAATTATCCAGATTCATTTTCTTAGCATACATATTGGCCTGAGCGCTATCTTTCGCCACTCCGTCGCCATACTGATAAGCATACTTCACATTATAACAGCCGTAGTTACCGCCAAGTTCACAGGCCTGCTTGTAATACTGCAACGCCCGCTCGCGATTCATCGGCACACCAATACCGTATTCATGGATAAACCCCAGTTCATCCAGAACCGAAGCTCTTTTTTCCACAGGCAAAGCATCAAGATCCTTCTGGGTAAGCGCAGCATATTTTACATCATCTTTACCGTTGTTCTCTGATGCATTTACCTGGCTAACAAATAAAATACCCGCCAAAATACATAATGATAAATATTTAATTTCCATAACGAATTCACTCCTTGAATAATATAATAAATGCGACTGCTGACGAACCTTCTGCCTGATAAACGCGCGCCATCACGCAGAAAGTTTGCTATCAGTCTCGGCGTTGTTGAATAAATCAAATTTTCAGAAGATGGACGAATCTGATCATTGCAGTCGTTTCAGAATCGGGTCCCTATGGCAAAGCAAAAGTTTAAAGTCACCCACCGGCCAGCCACTCTCAGGCAGCGCGGTTCGCTGACAGTCTGGCTTGACGAGTTCTGCTATTGCTACATGGAGCAACAGCGCACACAGCTTAAAGGCCGTGGCCGACCACTACACTATACTGATATGGCTCAGATAGCCACTTACAGCCCATCAGCCCAAGGAGATCGGAATATGAAGGAGCACAAGGCTATGCTGACTCTCCCGATCGTCCCTATCGTGTTAACAATTTATCTCTTTTTTAGCTCAACTGTTTCAAAAACATAATATTTGCTAATTAACCCTCTATTTACCCGACACACTCCCCGCACTACACTACTCCCAGCTTTTATACAGAGGTGGCAATGAACGATTATAAAATGACGCCAGGGGAGCTGCGCGCCACATGGGGTTTAGGGACCGTCTTTTCGTTGCGTATGCTGGGCATGTTTATGGTTCTACCAGTACTGACCACATACGGTATGGCGCTACAGGGCGCCAGCGAAGCATTAATCGGCATTGCGATCGGCATTTACGGGCTGGCGCAGGCTATCTTTCAAATTCCCTTTGGGCTGCTGTCCGACCGCATTGGCCGCAAACCGCTGATTGTCGGCGGACTGGCGGTATTTGTCGCGGGCAGCGTCATTGCCGCGCTCTCCCACTCAATCTGGGGCATTATTCTGGGGCGAGCGCTACAGGGGTCCGGCGCTATTGCCGCCGCCGTCATGGCGCTTCTGTCTGACCTAACCCGAGAACAAAACCGCACCAAAGCGATGGCGTTTATCGGCGTCAGCTTTGGTATCACCTTCGCGATTGCGATGGTATTAGGGCCGATCGTTACCCATAGTCTGGGATTGAACGCGTTATTCTGGATGATCGCCGCCCTCGCCACCCTGGGCATTCTTCTGACGATCTGGGTGGTTCCCAACAGTACCAACCATGTGCTGAATCGCGAATCCGGGATGGTCAAAGGCAGCTTCAGTAAAGTGCTGGCGGAGCCGAGGCTGCTCAAGCTCAATTTCGGCATTATGTGTCTGCATATTTTATTGATGTCCACCTTTGTCGCCCTGCCCGGCCAGCTTGCCGATGCCGGTTTTCCTGCCGCCGAACACTGGAAGGTGTATCTGGCAACCATGGTGATCGCCTTTGCCGCCGTCGTGCCTTTTATTATCTATGCTGAAGTCAAACGGCGGATGAAGCAGGTATTCCTGTTCTGCGTGGGGCTCATTATCGTCGCAGAAATCGTGTTGTGGGGAGCGGGCCAGCATTTCTGGGAGCTGGTGATTGGCGTACAACTCTTTTTCCTCGCCTTTAATCTGATGGAGGCGCTGCTGCCTTCGCTTATTAGCAAAGAGTCGCCCGCGGGGTATAAAGGAACGGCGATGGGCGTCTATTCTACCAGTCAGTTTCTTGGCGTGGCGCTTGGCGGCTCGCTGGGCGGCTGGATAGACGGCACGTTTGATGGGCAAACCGTTTTCCTTGCCGGGGCCGTACTGGCGATGGTATGGCTGGCGGTGGCAAGTACCATGAAAGAGCCGCCCTATGTCAGCAGCCTGCGCGTGGAAATTCCAGCGGATATTGTTGCTGACGACAGGCTAAAACAGCGACTGTTGGCAATGAAAGGCGTAAGCGAAGCGCTGATCGTGGCGGAAGAGCATTCCGCTTACGTCAAAATCGACAGCAAAGTGACCAATCGCTTTGAAGTTGAACAGCTTATCAGCAAAGGATGAATGCTGTATTGCCGGATGGCGGCAAGGCTCTATCCGGCATAACAACTTAATCGCGGAAGTTTTTGAACTGGAACGGCTGGCCCAAATCGCCGCCGCGAACCAGCGCCATTACCGATTGCAGATCGTCACGTGATTTGCCCGTCACGCGAATCTCTTCCCCCTGAATTTGCGCCTGCACCTTCAGTTTGCTGTCTTTAATCAGCTTGACGATTTTCTTCTGCACGGCGCTTTCAATGCCCTGCTTCAGCTTCGCTTCCACATACCAGGTTTTACCGCTATGCACGAACTCGTCCGGTACATCCAGCGAAGCGCCTTCAATACCGCGTTTAAGCAGCTTGGCGCGCAGAATATCGAGCAACTGATTGACCTGGAAATCGGACTCGCTCAGCACCTTGATGGTTTTATTGGCATCGTTCAGTTCAATAGTCGCCTCTACGCCACGGAAGTCAAAACGAGACTCAACCTCGCGAACCGCGTTATCCACGCCGTTACGCGCTTCCTGCAGATCAACTTCAGAAACAATATCGAAAGATGGCATCTTTTCTTCTCCCTTCATTTTCGTTGCGTTGCATAATACCTGCAACGAGGCTTAACGAGAAGCTTAGCTGATGACGCTATAATTAGCGCCATAACACCTGGCGCTGTTGCAGGTGAGGAGGAACAATGAAAATTACTGTACTGGGATGCGGAGCCTTAGGACAACTTTGGCTTTCGGCACTGTGCAAACACGGACATGACGTACAGGGCTGGCTACGGGTGCCACAACCTTATTGCAGCGTAAATCTGATCGATACCGATGGTTCCTTTTTCAACGAATCACTGACGGCAAACGATCCGGATTTTTTGGCGAAGAGCGAACTGTTATTAGTCACGCTGAAAGCGTGGCAGGTTTCCGACGCAGTACGAACTCTGGCGTCAACCCTACCGGTGACGTCGCCTATCCTGCTCATTCATAATGGAATGGGAACCATAGAAGAACTGCAAAATATCCAACAGCCGATGTTGATGGGGACTATCACCCATGCTGCGCGCCGCGACGGTAATATCATTATTCATGTCGCTAACGGTACTACGCATATTGGCCCGGCGCGCGAGCAAGACGGCGATTACAGTTATCTCGCCGATATCCTGCAGGGGGTACTGCCCGATGTCGCCTGGCATAACAATATCCGCGCAGAGATGTGGCGCAAACTGGCGGTCAACTGTGTTATCAACCCGCTCACCGCGCTTTGGAACTGCCCGAACGGCGAGCTGCGCCATCATCCTGATGAAATCAACGCGATTTGCGAAGAGGTCGCCGCCGTGATTGAACGTGAAGGCTACCACACATCGGCAGACGATTTACGCTATTATGTTGAGCAAGTGATTGACAGTACGGCAGAAAACATCTCATCCATGTTGCAGGACGTGCGCGCCATGCGCCATACCGAAATTGACTACATCACCGGTTATTTACTCAAGCGCGCCCGCGTGCACGGTCTCGCCGTTCCGGAAAATAGCCGCCTGTTTGAAATGGTAAAGCGAAAGGAGAGTGAGTATGAGCGCTCAGGCACTGGTATGCCTCGCCCCTGGTAGTGAAGAGACCGAAGCGGTCACCACTATCGATCTGCTGGTTCGCGGCGGAATCCACGTCACTACCGCCAGCGTCGCCAGCGATGGCAACCTGACGATTGTCTGCTCGCGCGGTGTAAAGCTACTGGCGGATGCGCCGCTGGTTGAAGTTGCCGACGGCGATTATGACATCATCGTGTTGCCCGGCGGAATTAAAGGCGCCGAGTGCTTTCGCGACAGCCCGCTGCTGGTCGAAACCGTAAAACAGTTTCACCGCTCCGGGCGCATTGTCGCAGCCATTTGCGCCGCAGCCGCCACAGTGCTCGTGCCGCACGATATCTTCCCTATCGGCAATATGACCGGTTTTCCGGCGCTGAAAGATAAGATCCCCGCCGAACAGTGGCTGGATAAGCGTGTGGTGTGGGATGCGCGGGTAAAATTATTAACCAGCCAGGGACCGGGTACCGCTATCGATTTTGGTTTGAAAATCATCGACCTGTTGGCTGGTCGTGAAAAAGCGCATGAAGTGGCTTCGCAACTGGTGATGGCGGCGGGGATTTATAACTACTACGAATAAGAATGATTGCCGGATGGCGGCGTAAACACCTTATCCGGCCTACAAAACGGTACAGTCTGTAGGCCGAATAAGCGACAGCGCCATCCGGCAGTTATTTTACGGGCGTTCGCCCTGCGCCAGACGCGCATTAATATGCGCAATCACCTCAGGTAAATCCGCCAGTGAATCCACCACGTAATGCGCCCCGGCGGCGTACAGCTTGCTGGCCGCGTGCTCGCGGCGGACCGCAACGTCCTCTTTCGACATTGTCTGATAGGCGTCCCATGTTGCGCCGAATTCGTTACCCGATACCGCCAGCCCCACCGTCCACATCCCCGCGTTAAGCCCCTCGCTAATGCCCGGCGCGGCATCATCTACCTTCACGCAGTGCGCGACCGCATCAATGCCCAGCGCAATCACGTTTTGCAGCGCCATCCACGGCCCCGGGCGACCACCCGCGACCAGGTCGTCCGTTGCCACCCAATGATCCGGACGATAACCATGCTCAGCGGCGGCGGGAACCAGGCGCTCCATCACCGCTCGTGGGTAACCGGAGCAGGAGCCTATCTTGATACCCTCGGCTCGTAGCGCCGCGATCGTGTCGATAACTCCGGCAATAGGAGAAGAAAAATCGATAACTTTAGCAATCTGTAACGGCATGAAAGCGGCGTAGATGGCATCAATATCTGCTGCGCTCATGGAGCGACCAAACTTTGCCTGCCAGCGCGCGTCAACAGCAGGTAATTTTCCCAGCGCTTCAATGTGTTGCCATTTACCCAGCCCCATTGGCACGCGTGCTTCGGCGAGGGTGATCTCCACATCAAATGCCTGACGGAACGCCTCGACGAAAATTTGCGTCGGCGCAAAGGAGCCAAAATCGACGGTGGTGCCCGCCCAGTCGAGAATAACAGCGTGAATACGGTTCATCATGGTTCCTTATTTCATCCAGTACATGGCGGTACGAATGGCGGTCAGCAGGGCCGTGATATCGGCGGCATATACTTCGCCAATGTTGCCGATGCGGAAGCAGTCGCTTTGCGACACTTTGCCTGGATAGATAACAAAGCCCTGCTCTTTGAGGCGGCGATAAAATTCGCTAAAGCGATACTGCGGGTCTTCCGGTGAATAAAAGGCGGTGATAATGGGCGAGTGAAGTTCGTCATCCAGCAGCGTGTTAAAGCCCAGCGCCCTCATTCCGGCCACCAGGCTGCGCTGATTTTGCTGATAGCGTTGATGACGTGCCGCCACGCCACCTTCTTTCGCCAGCTCTTTCAGCGCCTGTGCAAACGCCAGGACGG
This sequence comes from Salmonella sp. 2020_1395, assembly GCF_043848115.1. Classification (NCBI taxonomy): domain Bacteria; kingdom Pseudomonadati; phylum Pseudomonadota; class Gammaproteobacteria; order Enterobacterales; family Enterobacteriaceae; genus Salmonella; species Salmonella sp. 2020_1395. Next base: position 246,473 of record NZ_JBCMFH010000003.1, read on the forward strand.
TATGTGTGGGCGAAGTAAAACGCCATTTGCCGTGGTTATCCTCCATGCAACGCCACTGGGCGTAGAGATCTAACGACAGCGAGCGGGAACGCCCTTTGCACGCGGCCAGTTTTTGCTCGCGGGCAATCACGAAGGCAAAACCCGGCACGCCCTGAATGCATTTATTGGCGGAGCTGATCAGATAGTCGATGTGTAATGTTGCAATATCCATGGGGATGCCGCCGAAGCTGCTCATGGCGTCAACGATGTAGGTTTTGCCATAGCGATGCGCCAGAGCGCCCACCTCATCAATGGGGTTGAGCATCCCGGTGGTCGTTTCGCTATGCACCATGGCGATATGGCTGATCGTCGGGTCGGCGTTGAGGATCGCGTCGATCGCCTGCACGTCCGGGCGCGCAACTTCGCCGCAGTCGTAAGCGTGATGGGCGATACCCATAAGGCCGGACATCTCGACCATTCGTGCGCCGTATGCACCGTTGCTGACGATCAGCACCTTATCCTGCGGCCCCAATGCGCTGCCCAGTACGGCTTCCACAGCATAGCTGCCGCTGCCTTGCAGCAGTACGGAGGTGTAGCCTTCGGAGGCCGTTGCCAGTGCGGTTAGCTGCTGGCGAATCTGTTCCACCACGCCGATATTGTAATCATCATCCCAGGTACAGCTATCGAACAACATCGCTTCTTTCACGGTACGAGAGGTGGTGAGCGGGCCAGGAGTCAGCAGCAGATAGTTACGCGAAGTCATGTTATTTACCTTTGGTCTATACCAGATTGCATTTATCATGACGATCTTTGCCGCGACGGGTCAAAGAGAAAATCGCGCTGCAACAAAAAATTCATCTCTGCTTGTATAATGGCGGCAGGCAAAACGGAAACGAGTAAGCATGAAATCTATCCCGGGCGATATCCCGCAGTACCTGTTGATCAAGGCGCAGCTTCAGGCGCGTATTCAGAGCGGTGCGTTGAAAAGCGGTGATAAACTGCCGTCTGAACGCGAACTGTGCGCGATCTTCAACACCACGCGCATTACTATTCGCGAAAGCCTGGCGCAGCTGGAGTCCAGTGGGCTTATCTGGCGCGCCGATCGTCGCGGTTGGTTCGTTACGCCGGAACGCCTGTGGCTGGATCCGACCCAGAATACCAACTTCCATAAGCTTTGCCGCGAGCAGGGGCGGGAGCCAAAAACCGCGCTACTGAGCGGCGTGTTAACCACCGTGCCTGTCGAGGTCATGGAACCCCTCCAGCTCCAGCCGTTTGATCAAATCTATCTGCTGACCCGTCTGCGTTACGCCGATGGCCGCGCCGTGTGCTACTGCGAAAACCATTGTTTGCCCGCCCGCGTGCCTGAGCTGCTGCAGTACGATCTCAACGGCAGCCTGACCGAGGTATACGAGTCGCACTACAACCTCGTCTATACCAGCATGCATCTGTCGTTCTACCCCACCGCCATGCCTGCGCAGGCCGCACAGGCGCTGGGAGTTATGGAAGGACGCCCGGCGCTGTTGCTGCGCCGTCTGAACTACGATCAACACGGGCGAGTGCTGGATCTGGATATCGAATACTGGCGTCACGACAGCCTGCGCATTGAGGTAGATACCCACTAGCGGATGCGCCGGATGTTGGCTGCGGGACTTATCCGGCCTACCAATCGTATCGTCTCACGGCTATCCGGATAAGCGCAGCATCATCCGGCGTGGACTGATTTATTTCTCTTTCATCGTTTTGTCATATAAGCCGTTTAGCGTAAAAAGCAAACCTGGTATAGGCCAGAAAATGCAACGTACGCTATGAGGCTATTACGATGAAACTTTCCCGACTTGCTCTGCTGTCTGTCTTCGCTCTCGCCAGCGCCCCGTCATGGGCGGAATCGGTGGTCACGGTGTACTCCATCGACGGGCTGCACGATGGCGATAACAGCTGGTACCAGGTGCAGTTTGACGCGTTCACCAAAGCGACCGGCATTACCGTACGCTATGTTGAAGGCGGTGGTGGCGTGGTAGTGGAACGTCTGGCAAAAGAGCGTACGAATCCGCAGGCCGACGTGCTGGTAACCGCGCCGCCATTCATTCAGCGCGCCGCCGCCGAAAAGCTGCTGGCGAACTTTAACACCGACGCCGCATCGGCTATCCCCGATGCCAACAACCTTTATTCGCCGCTGGTAAAGAACTATCTGAGCTTTATCTACAACAGCAAGCTGCTGAAAACTGCCCCGGCGAGCTGGCAGGATCTGCTTGACGGTAAATTCAAAAATAAACTCCAGTATTCCACGCCAGGTCAGGCCGCTGACGGCACGGCGGTGATGCTGCAGGCTTTCCACAGCTTCGGCAGTAAAGATGCCGGTTTTGCGTATCTCGGCAAGCTGCAGGCCAATAACGTCGGGCCATCTGCCTCTACCGGCAAGCTAACCGCGCTGGTTAATAAAGGTGAAATCTACGTCGCTAACGGCGACCTGCAAATGAACCTCGCGCAGATGGAACGTAACCCGAACGTGAAAATCTTCTGGCCGGCTAACGACAAAGGCGAGCGCAGCGCGCTGGCCATCCCTTATGTCATTGGCCTGGTCCAGGGGGCACCGCAGAGTGAAAATGGTAAAAAGCTGATTAACTTCCTGCTGAGTAAAGAAGCGCAGACTCGCGTCAGCGAACTCTCCTGGGGAATGCCGGTACGCAGCGACGTGACGCCGAGCGACGAACATTACAAGGCCGCCACTGCCGCGTTAGAAGGCGTGCAGAGCTGGCAGCCAAATTGGGATGACGTAGCCGTTTCGCTGTCGGCAGATATTAGCCGTTGGCACAAAGTGACCGAAAGCGAGTAAGCCTGATGCTGATGAAAACGACCGCCGTTCACGCCCCTGCATCGCAGGGGACATCGGGGATAGTCCTCGACTCGCTGCGCGTTGCGTATCACGGCAACGTGGTGCTTAAACCGCTCTCTTTGACGATTGAACCTGGCGAAGTGCTGGCGCTGATTGGCCCATCAGGATCTGGAAAAACGACGGTGCTGCGTGCGGTTGCGGGCTTTGTGCAACCTGCAGGCGGTCGTATTCTGATTGGCGATACGGACGTCACCCATCTGCCACCCTATAAACGCGGGTTGGCGATGGTGGTGCAGAACTACGCCTTGTTCCCGCATCTGAAAGTGGAAGACAACGTCGCTTTTGGCCTGCGTGCGCAGAAGCAGCCAAAGGCGCTAATTAATGAGCGTGTAACGCAGGCGCTGAAAACGGTTGGCATGAGTGATTACGCCGCCCGTTATCCGCATCAACTTTCCGGCGGCCAGCAGCAACGCGTGGCCATCGCCCGCGCGATTGCCGTGCGACCGCGCGTGCTGTTGCTGGATGAACCACTGTCAGCGCTGGACGCACAGATTCGTCATAATATGGTGGAAGAAATCGCCCGTCTTCACCGTGAGCTGCCGGAACTCACTATTCTCTACGTCACCCACGATCAAACGGAAGCGCTCACTCTGGCCGATAAAATCGGCATTATGAAGGATGGCTCGCTGATTGCTCACGGCGAAACCCGCGCGCTATATCAGCATCCGCCCAATCGTTTTGCCGCCGAATTCTTAGGTCGCGCCAATATTCTCTCCGCTATCGCGCTGGGGATAACGGAGGCTCCGGGGCTGGTGGACGTCAGCTGCGGCGGTGCGGTGATTCGCGCGTTCAGCCGGGGCAGCCACCACGGTTACAACAAACTGCTGTGCATTCGTCCTCAGCACCTCAGCCTGACGCCGCGTTCGGACTACAGCAACCGCTTCAACGCCACACTGCAATCGGTGCACTGGCAGGGCGATTTAACCCATCTGTTGTGTGACGTTGCTGGCGAAACGGTGCGGATGGTGTTGACGCATGTCAATCCGCTGCCGCGCGTGGGCGACAAGCTGGCGCTGTGGTTCGAACCGGATGATGCGGTCCTGATTGAGGTATAACCATGTCACTCATTTTACCTCTGGAAAAACCGGCGCTTAACCTACGCCCGCTGCTGTGGCTGCTGCTCCCGTTGCTGGTGCTGGCGACGCTGTTTTTCTGGCCTCTGTCGCTCATCGTTGAACAGGCGCTACGCGGTGCCAATGGCGAGATCGGGCTCGAGACCTTCCGCCAGGTGGTCGACTCGAAACGCTTTGTCGGCGCGTTACTGAACACGTTGCAAATCGCCTTTTTCGCCACCGCCGGTTGCCTGCTGCTGGGCAGCGTGATGTCGCTGATTCTGGTGTTTATTCCTTTCCCCGGCAGCGAGTTGATTGGTCGGGTCGTCGATACTTTTATTGCGCTGCCGACCTTCCTGATTACGCTGGCGTTCACCTTTATTTATGGGTCAGCGGGTCTGCTCAACGGTACGCTGATGAGCCTGTTTGCCTTTGAGCTACCGCCGGTGGATTTTCTCTACTCGATGCAGGGCGTCATTCTGGCGGAGATCACGGTGTTCACTCCGCTGGTGATGCGGCCACTGATGGCCGCGCTGCGGCAAATTGATAAAAGCCAGCTAGAAGCAGCCAGCATTCTGGGGGCGCACCCGTTACGGGTGATTGGGCAGGTGATTTTCCCGGCGGCGCTACCGGCGCTGATGGCTGGTGGCAGCCTGTGCCTGCTGTTGACCACTAACGAGTTTGGCATCGTACTGTTTATTGGCGCGAAAGGGGTTAACACCCTGCCGATGATGGTTTACAGCAAAGCGATTCTGGAGTCCGACTATACGGTCGCCTGCATGATTGCGTTGATTAACATTGTCTTGTCGCTGGGGCTGTTCTCCCTCTATCGCCTGGCGGCATCGCGTACCGGCGTAAGGAGCTAGCCATGCTAATTTGGTCACCTAAAGGACGCGCAGCGGCGGGCGTTGTGGCTAGCGTACTGTTTATCGTGTTCTTTTTCCTGCCGCTGGCGGTGATTCTGATGTCCAGCCTTAGCCAGCAGTGGAACGGTATTCTGCCGAGTGGCTTCACGCTGAACCACTTTGTTAACGCTCTGCACGGTGCGGCATGGGATGCCCTACTTGCCAGCCTCACGATTGGCTTTTGCGCCAGCCTGTTTGCGCTGCTTTGCGGCGTTTGGGCGGCGCTGGCGCTGCGTCAATATGGGGTGAAAACGCAGAAATGGTTAAGTATGGTGTTCTATCTGCCGAGTGCGATTCCGTCAGTGTCCGTGGGCCTGGGCATTCTGGTTGCTTTCAGCCAGGGGCCATTGCAAATGAACGGCACCCTATGGATTGTGCTGACAGCGCACTTTGTGCTGATTTCCGCCTTTACCTTCAGTAACGTGTCGACCGGACTGGCGCGAATTTCCGCCGATATTGAAAACGTCGCGTCGAGTCTGGGGGCATCGCCCTGGTATCGTCTGCGTCACGTGACGTTGCCGTTATTGATGCCGTGGATGGTGTCAGCGCTGGCGCTGAGTTTATCGCTCTCCATGGGGGAGTTGGGCGCGACGATGATGATTTATCCGCCGGGCTGGACGACGCTGCCGGTGGCGATCTTTAGCCTGACCGACCGTGGAAATATCGCCGACGGCGCGGCGCTGACCATTGTGCTGGTGGCCATTACGCTGCTGCTGATGATGAAGCTGGAGCGCATTGCAAAACGGTTGGGGCAGAAATAAAACGGTAGGCCGGGCAGGACATAGCCGCCACCCGGCAAAGGAATTACGGGCGATACACCTTCACATTGGCAAACCCCTGCTCGCGCAGATAGAGCGCCTGCAGGCGACTCATTACGCCGCGTTCGCACCATAGCAGCCAGGTTTTGCTCTGATCGAGGTCGCCAAATTTAGTGCTCAGCTTGTAGAAAGGCAGCGAAACGACGTCGACGCCTTCCACTTTCAGCGGCTTGTCATCCTGCTCATCGACAGAACGGATATCCAGAATCACATCGTTGGCGCCAAAACCGCTCACGGTTTCAACTTCCACCACCTCCTGCTGGGTCTGCTGGGCGATTTCACGAATATCGACGTTGTTCGCTTCTTCTACCACCTTATCGAGAATACTGAAGTCGAAATTTTCTTCTTCGGCTTCAATTTTCGCTTTAATGGCTTTCACCGTCGGACTTTTTGAAATCACGCCACAGTATTCCGGCATCGTACGGGCAAAATCTTCCGTACCAATCTGGCGCGCCAGGTTGATAATGTGCTCTTTATCGTAAGAGATCAGCGGGCGCAGGATCAGCGTGTCAGACACGTTATCGATCAAGCGCAAATTGGTTAGCGTCTGGCTGGACACCTGGCCCAGCGCTTCGCCGGTCACCAGCGCCTGTACGCCGTAACGTTCCGCCACTTTCGACGCCGCGCGTACCATCATACGTTTGAGCACCACGCCCATCTGGCCGTCGTCAACTTTCTCCAGAATCTCGCCGACCACCGGTTCGAAGTTAATCGCCACAAAACGCACGCGATGGGAGCTGCCAAAGCGGTTCCACAGGTAATGCGCCACCTGGCGAACACCGATTTCATGCGCCGCGCCGCCAAGGTTAAAGAAGCAGTAGTGTACGCGGCAGCCGCGACGCATCAGCATATAGCTGGAGACGCCGGAGTCAAAACCGCCGGAGATCAGCGATAGCACATCTTCCTGGGTGCCAATCGGGAAACCGCCAATACCTTCATAACGCCCTTTGATCAGCAGCAGGCGATCATCTTCCACTTCCAGATGCACCGTCACATCCGGGTTAGTGAGCTTCACGCGCGCCGATTCAATATGCTGATTTAATCCGCCGCCAACATAGCGCTCCACCTCAATGGAACTAAACTCATGCTTACCGCGACGTTTTACGCGCACGCAGAAGGTTTTACCTTCAAGCTGCTCGCGATACTGCGCCAACGCTTTCTCGAAAATGTCGTGCATATCGGTGAACGGCACATCTTCGACTTCAAGAATATGGTGAATCCCCGGAATGCGGGTCAGCGCGTCGCGAATCGCCAGACGCTGGTTTTCATCTTTGGCGCGAACTTCAATGTTATCCCAGTGACGGACAACCGCGAGGGTCTCATCGTAGTGCTTTAAAACGTTACGGATGTTCCCGGTTAAAATTTTTATAAAGCGCAAACGCACAGATTGGCTTTTGATAGTGATTTCCGGGAACAATTTAATGATAAACTTCATGGCGGCAATGGTTCTTTAGCAAGCAATCTAAGGCTTGTCGTGGAGAAATAGTACAGCAGCCCATACCTACGGCTGCATCCAGGCGCGGAAGTATATCACTATCACGGACATCTTGCGCATTTCCCCTTACCATTGCGCGTTATTTGCTTATCAGTGTGAGTCCGTTACCATAGACTTGTGCTGCCATTACAGAGAGTCAAACAGTCATCATGCCGAAGAAAAATGAGGCGCCCGCCAGCTTTGAAACTGCGCTGAGCGAGCTGGAACATATTGTTACCCGCCTGGAAAGCGGCGATTTGCCGCTGGAAGACGCGCTGAATGAATTCGAGCGCGGCGTACAACTGGCGCGTCAGGGGCAGGCAAAACTGCAGCAGGCGGAACAGCGCGTGCAAATTTTGCTGTCTGATAATGAAGAGGCTTCACCTGAGCCTTTTATCGCGGATAATGAGTAAATGGACTTTACGCAGCAGCTACAGGCTTGCGTAACGCAAGCGAATCAGGCGCTGAGCCGTTTTATCGCGCCACTGCCCTTTCAGAACACTCCCGTGGTCGAAGCCATGCAGTATGGCGCATTATTAGGCGGTAAACGCCTGCGGCCATTTCTGGTTTACGCCACCGGTCAAATGTTTGGCGTCAGTACGGCAACGCTGGATGCGCCAGCTGCGGCGGTCGAATGCATTCATGCCTATTCGCTGATCCATGACGACCTGCCAGCAATGGACGATGACGATTTGCGTCGCGGCCTGCCGACTTGCCATATTAAATTTGGCGAAGCCAACGCAATCCTGGCGGGAGACGCGTTGCAAACACTGGCGTTTGCCATTATCAGCGACGCGCCGATGCCGGAAGTCGCCGATCGCGATCGTATCGCGATGATCGCCGAACTGGCAAACGCCAGCGGTATCGCCGGTATGTGCGGCGGTCAGGCATTGGATCTGGCGGCAGAAGGCCAGCGGATCACTCTGGACGCGCTGGAACGCATTCATCGCCATAAGACCGGCGCGCTCATTCGCGCCGCCGTTAGACTTGGCGCGTTGAGCGCGGGCGATAAAGGACGGAATACTCTGCCGATACTTGACCGCTATGCAGAGAGTATCGGCCTTGCCTTCCAGGTTCAGGATGACATTCTGGATGTGGTGGGCGATACTGCAACGTTAGGTAAACGTCAGGGCGCAGACCAGCAGCTTGGCAAAAGTACCTACCCTGCACTTCTGGGTCTTGAGCAAGCCCGGAATAAAGCCCGGGACCTGATAGAGGACGCCCGTCAGTCGTTACATCAGCTGGCCGCGCAATCACTGGACACCTCGGCACTGGAAGCGCTAGCGAACTACATAATCCAGCGTGATAAATAAACCCCATATCCAATGAGCTTGCGATGAGTTTTGATATAGCCAAATACCCTACCCTGGCATTGGTCGACTCCACCCAGGAGTTACGACTGTTACCGAAAGAGAGTCTGCCGAAACTCTGCGACGAGCTACGCCGCTACTTACTCGACAGCGTAAGCCGTTCCAGCGGGCACTTCGCTTCCGGGCTGGGCACGGTAGAACTTACCGTGGCGCTGCATTATGTCTACAACACCCCGTTTGACCAGCTAATCTGGGATGTTGGACACCAGGCTTATCCACATAAAATCCTTACCGGTCGTCGCGACAAAATCGGCACCATTCGCCAGAAAGGCGGTCTGCACCCGTTCCCGTGGCGCGGAGAAAGCGAATACGATGTGCTGAGCGTTGGGCATTCCTCCACCTCCATCAGCGCCGGTATCGGTATTGCCGTAGCGGCGGAGAAAGAAGGCAAAGATCGCCGCACCGTCTGTGTGATTGGCGACGGCGCCATCACCGCCGGTATGGCGTTTGAAGCAATGAATCACGCAGGCGATATCCGGCCCGACATGCTGGTCATTCTGAACGACAATGAAATGTCGATTTCGGAAAACGTCGGCGCGCTCAACAACCATCTGGCGCAGCTACTTTCCGGTAAGCTTTACTCTTCTCTGCGCGAAGGCGGAAAAAAGGTCTTCTCCGGCGTACCGCCAATTAAAGAACTGCTCAAGCGTACCGAAGAACATATTAAAGGCATGGTTGTGCCGGGAACACTGTTCGAAGAGCTGGGCTTTAACTACATCGGGCCGGTCGATGGTCACGATGTCATGGGGCTTATCAGCACATTGAAGAACATGCGCGACCTGAAAGGCCCGCAGTTCCTGCATATCATGACCAAGAAAGGCCGCGGCTATGAGCCCGCGGAAAAAGATCCGATCACTTTCCATGCGGTGCCTAAATTTGATCCTTCCAGCGGATGTTTGCCGAAAAGCAGCGGCGGTCTGCCCGGTTATTCAAAAATCTTCGGTGACTGGCTGTGTGAAACCGCCGCCAAAGACAGCAAGCTGATGGCGATCACCCCGGCAATGCGCGAAGGTTCCGGCATGGTGGAATTTTCACGTAAATTCCCGGATCGCTATTTTGACGTCGCCATCGCCGAGCAGCATGCCGTCACCTTCGCCGCAGGTCTGGCGATTGGCGGCTATAAGCCCGTCGTGGCGATCTACTCTACTTTCCTGCAACGCGCCTACGATCAGGTCATCCATGACGTCGCTATCCAGAAACTGCCGGTCATGTTCGCCATCGATCGCGCCGGTATCGTTGGCGCGGATGGACAAACACACCAGGGCGCGTTCGATCTCTCCTATCTGCGCTGCATCCCGGATATGGTGATCATGACGCCAAGCGACGAAAACGAATGTCGCCAGATGTTATTTACCGGGTATCACTATAACGACGGCCCGACGGCAGTACGTTATCCACGCGGTAATGCGCAGGGCGTGGCGCTAACCCCGCTGGAAAAACTGCCTATTGGTAAAGGCCTTGTGAAGCGTCATGGCGAAAAACTGGCGATTCTGAACTTTGGCACCTTAATGCCTGAGGCGGCGAAAGTCGCCGAAGCGCTGAACGCCACGCTGGTCGACATGCGCTTTGTTAAGCCGCTGGACGACACGTTAATTCTGGAGATGGCCGCGCAGCATGACGCGCTGGTGACGCTGGAAGAAAACGCCATTATGGGCGGCGCTGGCAGCGGCGTAAACGAAGTGCTAATGGCCCATCGTAAACCTGTACCTGTGCTGAATATCGGTCTTCCGGATTTCTTTATCCCGCAAGGAACGCAGGAAGAAGCCCGCGCGGAACTGGGGCTCGACGCCGCAGGCATTGAAGCCAAAATCAAGGCCTGGCAGGCATAATCCCCTCTTTGCTCCTGCTATGCTTGAAGAGTGACGGGTATAACAGGAGCGGAGTCATGCAATACAACACGTTAGGAAATACAGATCTTCGGGTGTCCCGCCTTTGTCTGGGCTGCATGACATTCGGCGAGCCGAGTCGCGGCAATCACGCCTGGACGCTTCCCGAAGAGAGCAGCCGTCCCATCATCAAGCGCGCCCTGGAGGGCGGCATTAACTTTTTTGATACCGCCAACAGCTACTCCGACGGCAGCAGCGAAGAGATTGTCGGTCGCGCGCTGCGTGATTTCGCCCGGCGCGACGAGGTGGTGGTAGCGACGAAAGTCTTCCATCGCGTCGGCGATCTGCCGGAAGGATTGTCCCGCGCGCAAATCCTGCGCTCTATTGACGATAGCCTCAACCGTCTGGGAATGGAGTATGTCGATATCCTGCAAATCCACCGCTGGGATTACACCACGCCGATAGAAGAAACTCTGGAAGCGCTAAACGACGTGGTGAAGGCGGGTAAAGCCCGCTATATCGGCGCTTCCTCAATGCACGCCTCACAATTTGCCCAGGCGCTGGCGCTACAAAAACAACACGGCTGGGCGCCGTTTGTCACCATGCAGGATCACTATAACCTGATCTACCGCGAGGAAGAGCGTGAGATGCTACCGCTGTGCTGGCAGGAAGGCGTCGCCGTGATTCCGTGGAGTCCGCTGGCGCGCGGGCGCTTAACTCGCCCCTGGGGAGAAACCACGGCCCGGCTGGTCTCGGATGACGTGGGTAAAAATTTATACGCTGAAAGCGATAAAAATGATGCGCAAATAGCGGAACGGCTGGCTGGCGTCAGCGAGGCGCTTGGCGCAACGCGAGCGCAGGTCGCGCTGGCCTGGCTACTCAGTAAACGAGGCGTCGCCGCGCCGATTATCGGCGCTTCGCGTGAAGAGCAGTTAGATGAGTTGCTGAATGCCGTTGATTTAACGCTCAAACCGGAGCAGATTGCCGAACTCGAAACACCGTACAAACAGCATCCGGTGGTGGGATTTAAATAATCCGCCATTGCCCGATGGCGCGGCGCTTATCGGGCCTGCGAAATCGATATATTGTTCGGGGGTAGGCCGGATAAGGCGTTTACGCCGCCATCCGGCAAACCCTTTAAATAATACCGAGCGGCCAGTGATGACCGATAAAATACAGTATGCCGGCGGATATCACGCCGGCGACGATATCATCGATCATAATCCCCATTCCGCCGTGCACGTTGCGATCAAACCAACGGATCGGCCAGGGTTTCCACATATCCAGAATGCGGAAAATAACGAACCCGGCAGCCACCCACTGCCAGTCCGTCGTCGGCAACGCCATTAGCGTTATCCACATACCGATAAATTCATCCCAGACAATACTGCCGTGGTCGTGTACGCCCATATCTTTCGCCGTCTGATGGCAAAGATAAACGCCAATGCAGATCCCAAACATCACGACCAGCGAATAAAGCTGCCACGGCAGAAACGTCATCAGATACCAGAAGGGGATCGCCGCCAGCGAGCCCATCGTGCCCGGCACCACGGGGCTCAGCCCGCTGCCAAAGCCGGTAGCGAGCAGATGCCACGGATTGCGCAAATTCAGGCGGCTTTTCGCAACATCTTTATGGCGTGGCAAAATGGTCATATCCTTTCCAGTCAAAAGTGACAGGTTCTCCGTCACGCACAAAGGCGATCCCTTCGATATCCGCCGTCATTTGCCCGATACAGGTAAACGGCACGCCCAGATGACCAAGCGCGACATCCAGCGCGCCACGGTTCAGCTCCGGGACGGTAAAGCACAGTTCATAATCTTCGCCGCCGGATAGCATCCAGCGAAGCTTTTGTTCGGGATCATTGGCATGTCCCCACAGTTCTTCGGAGTCAGGCAGCGCCTCCAAATCGATTCGCGCGCCGCAGTTGCTGGCTTGCAGAATGTGACCAAGATCGGAGATCAAACCGTCGGAAAGATCGATCGCCGAACTGGCGAGATCGCGTAGCGCCTGTCCTTGTAAAATACGCGGCGTCGGGCGCAGATGGCGTTTGACCAGATAGTCGGCATCCCCCCAGCTTCCCACGCGAAAATCGCCCCGTAGAATCGCCAGCCCGGCAGCGCTATCGCCCAACGTGCCAGTAACATAAATCCAGTCGCCCGGTTTTGCGCCAGAACGTTTCAGCGCCCGGCCGACTGGCACAAGGCCATGAATACCGAGCGTCATCGACAGCGGGCCGCGCGTGGTATCGCCGCCAATGAGCTGCATGTCGTAGTAATCCAGTTGTTCAAACAGGCTGTCGCTGAACGCGGCAAGCCACGCCTCATCGACGTCAGGAAGCGTGAGCGCCAGCGTTAACCATGCCGGATCGGCGCCCATCGCCGCCAGATCGCTTAAATTCACCGCCAGCGCTTTATACGCCAGATCGGCAGGATCGATATCGGGTAAGAAATGGATGCCCGCCACCAGCGTATCGGTACTGATCGCCAGGGTCTGCTTTTCAGGAATATTCAGGAGCGCGCAATCGTCGCCAATACCGGTTTCAACATCAAGACGAGAGCTTCTTACACGGTCAAAATAACGGGCAATCAGGGAAAACTCGCCACATGCCATACGTTATGCCTCAGCAGAAAAAAAGAAAAGGCCGGAGACGGCGGGTATCATCCATCGCCCGCTATCTTTCCGGCCTGTGAATCACTTTTTGTTGGGACGAATCACCGGAGCTGCTTTATCCAGTACGCCGTTGACGAATTTGTGGCTGTCTTCAGCGCCAAAGGTTTTCGCCAGTTCAATCGCTTCGTTGATGGCCACTTTATAAGGCACATCGCTGCGTTTTGACAGCTCAAACAACGCAATACGCAGCACGGCTTTTTCAACCTGTCCCAGCTCTTCAAGCAGGCGGGACAGATACGGTTTCATTAAACCATCCAGGTACGCGCTGTTAGTCGCCACCCCGGATAGCAGTTCACGGAAATAGAGAACGTCGACGTCTTTTACGTCCTGTTCCGCCAGGAACTGGTATTCAACATCAGCGATGTCGTTCTGGGACAACTGCCAGGAGTAAAGCGCCTGGACGGCACACTCACGGGCGCGGCGACGAGCAGCAGGTTTCACGGAATTCCCCTTACAAAAAATCAGGCCTTAATGGCTTTCAATACATTAATCATTTCAAGCGCGGTCAGCGCAGCTTCTGCGCCTTTATTACCGGCTTTTGTACCAGCACGTTCGATGGCTTGTTCAATACTCTCGGTGGTCAGAACACCAAAGGCTACCGGCACGCCGCTGTCCTGGGCAACGCTTGCCAGGCCATTGCTGGCGCCGCCTGCCACATATTCAAAGTGCGCAGTCCCCCCGCGAATCACGGTTCCCAGCGCAACCACGGCGTCGTATTTACCGCTTTTCGCCAGCGCTTCGGTCGCCAGCGGCAGTTCATAGGCGCCAGGCACCCACACTACGGTAATATTATCATCTTTTACCTGACCAATACGCGTCAGGGCATCAACCGCGCCATCCAGCAGGCTGTCGTTGATAAACTGATTGAAACGCGCAATAGTGATGGCGACACGAGCGTCAGGGGCTGCAACGTTAGCTTTAATAATGTTCATATTCTCTCTTCCAGGGTTCATTTGGCCCCGCAGGGGGGCGGATTTTATCATAATAATTTGAGCGCTGCTCCCCTTTCGACGGGAGAACTCATGCGCTCACCATATGCAGGCAAACATCCGGGCCGACATGACGTATTTCGCTGAAGGTAAATTGCGGCGCGTCGGCGAGCTTCTCAAGCCCCGGCAATTCGCATAATCCCCGCGCCTGGGTTCCCAACAATTTAGGCGCGACATAGACAATCAGTTCATCCACCAGCCCGGCTTGCAACAACGCGCCTGCCAGTCCCGGTCCGGCTTCAACCCATATGCTATTAATCTGCTGCCTGCCTAACTGCATCATTAGTACAACCAGATCCAAATGTCCGTTGTGCGCCGGCACGCTGATAGTACGAACCGCATCGGGCCACGCGCGGCTATCTTCCTGGGTACGCGCAATCCACGTTTCGCCAGGCTGCTGCACAATACGATGCGCAGGCGTTACCCGGTTTTGGCTGTCGATAACAATTCGCACCGGCTGGCGCAGATTTTCCTGCGGGTAAGACGCCTGCGTAGAGGCATCTAACTCCGCCCAACGCACCGTCAAGGCCGGATCGTCAGCCAATACCGTCGCGCTACTGGTTAAGATAGCGTGACTTTGCGCACGCAAGCGCTGAACGTCGCGCCGGGCCTGCGGCGAGGTGATCCACTGGCTTTCGCCGCTGGCCATCGCCGTCCGTCCATCCACGGAGGTGCCCAGTTTAAGCTGAAGATAAGGGAATCCGGTACGCATCCGCTTGAGGAAGCCTTTATTGAGCGCCTCCGCTTCACTCATCATTAACCCGTGGCTGACCGCAATACCCGCCTGTTGCAGGCGATACAGCCCGCGCCCGGCGACCTGTGGGTTCGGGTCCTGCATCGCGGCGACCACGCGCGCGACGCCGGCCGCAATCAGCGCATCGCAACATGGCGGCGTTCGCCCATGATGGCTACAGGGTTCAAGCGTGACATAGGCGGTTGCGCCTTTGGCTTTTGCGCCCGCCATCCGCAGCGCATGAACCTCGGCGTGCGGGTCTCCGGCGCGCTGGTGATAACCTTCGCCGACGATGTCGCCATTGTTAACAATGACACAGCCGACATTAGGGTTCGGGTGAGTGGTGAAACGTCCACGCTGCGCCAGTTTTAGCGCTCGCGCCATGTAAAACTCATCCTGCATGGCTTAGTCCTGTAGGCGAGCGATTTCTTCGCCAAAGTCTTTGATATCTTCGAAACTGCGATAGACGGAGGCAAAGCGAATATACGCGACTTTATCGAGTTTTTTCAGCTGCTCCATGACCAGGTTGCCAATCATCTTGCTGGGAACTTCACGCTCCCCAGTGGCACGTAATTGTGACTTAATATGGTTCAATGCCATTTCAACATCATCTGCGCTGACGGGCCTTTTTTCCAGCGCTCTCAACATGCCGCTACGCAGCTTATCCTCATTAAAGGGTTCGCGCACATCGTTGCTTTTTATCACGCGCGGCATGACCAGTTCAGCCACTTCAAAGGTCGTAAAGCGTTCATTACACACCAGGCACTGCCGACGGCGGCGCACGGACGAGCCCTCGCCTACAAGACGAGAGTCAATGACTTTGGTATCTACGGCGAAACAAAATGGGCAATGCATACGGCGTCCTGACCAGATGATTTAGAAAACACTATTTTACCCTGAACTGGCGCGACAACAAAGGCAGAGCGCTTTTGAGATAAAGGATCGGTGCCTTTGTGCGTATAGCGCACTACCATTACGCTATCGAACCACGAAGGAAATGATCGACATGACAAGACGTTACCTAAGAATTCTCCTGGTGGGAAGTCTCTTGAGCCTGACCGCCTGCGCGCCGCAGAGCGAAGTTCGCCAGATGCATCAAAGCATTAGCACCCTGAATAAAGAGATGACCCAACTGAATCAGGAAACGGTAAAAATTACCCAACAAAATAAGCTGAATGCGGAGTCAACCCGCGGCGTCTATTTGTTGCCTGGCGCCAATACGCCTGCCCGGCTGGAGAGTCAGATCGGTACGCTACGTATGACATTGCTGGAGATTACGCCTGTCGCAGACGGCGCTCACGCAACGTTACGCATTCAGGGCGAGTCCCGCGATCCGCTGCCGGCATTCAGCGCTACCGTAGAGTACGGGCAACTTCAGGGCACTACGGAGAACTATCAGGAGGTGAATGCACAGAGCCTTCTGGTAAATGCCCCTGCCAGCTTGCTGGCGCCCAGTGATGTCAATATTTCGTTACCGTTGAAGGGGATCACACCGGCGCAGTTAGGCTTCATTCGCATCCATGATATTCAGCCTGTTAATCAATAAACGTTCTGGCGGAGCGTTTTGTGCGTTCCGCAACATCCCCCGCGCGACTTTTGTTGCCCTACTGACATTTCCGTCATTTATGACATGGATTGGTAATATTCATGAAAGATAGTACTGTCGCCGCGCCTAAAGTGCGCAAACGTGAACGCAATCGATTACGTAAATGATAGATATGTGAAACAAGACATATTTTTGTGAGCAATGATTTTTATAATAGGCTCCGCAGAAACACGAAATATTTAGAAACGCAAATTGCGTTCTTTTCACTCCCGCAAGGGATTTCAAACAGTGGCATACATATGAAAAAAACTTTACTCGCAGTCAGCGCAGCGCTGGCGCTCACCTCATCTTTTACTGCTAACGCAGCAGAAAATGATCAGCCGCAGTATTTGTCCGACTGGTGGCACCAGAGCGTAAACGTGGTAGGCAGCTACCATACCCGTTTCTCGCCGAAATTGAACAACGACGTCTATCTGGAATATGAAGCATTTGCCAAAAAAGACTGGTTTGATTTCTACGGCTATATCGATATTCCCAAAACCTTTGATTGGGGTAACGGCAACGATAAAGGTATCTGGTCCGACGGTTCTCCGCTGTTCATGGAAATCGAACCGCGTTTCTCGATTGATAAGCTGACCGGCGCAGACCTGAGCTTCGGCCCGTTTAAAGAGTGGTATTTCGCCAACAACTACATCTACGATATGGGCGATAACAAAGCCAGCCGCCAGAGCACGTGGTATATGGGTCTGGGGACCGATATCGACACCGGCCTGCCGATGGGCCTGTCGCTGAACGTGTATGCGAAATATCAGTGGCAAAACTACGGCGCGTCCAATGAAAACGAATGGGACGGCTACCGTTTCAAAGTGAAATACTTCGTCCCCATCACCGATCTGTGGGGCGGTAAACTGAGCTATATCGGCTTTACCAACTTTGACTGGGGATCTGATTTAGGCGACGATCCGAACCGTACCAGCAATTCCATCGCTTCCAGCCATATCCTGGCGCTGAACTACGATCACTGGCACTACTCGGTCGTTGCGCGTTACTTCCATAACGGCGGACAGTGGCAGAATGGCGCAAAACTGAACTGGGGCGACGGCGATTTCAGCGCGAAATCTACCGGCTGGGGCGGCTACCTGGTCGTGGGTTATAACTTCTAAACCTGCAAAAAAGGCCAGAGGTCGCCCTCTGGCCCGTTTCGGGCGCATGCTGCCATGCGGCGGCGAGTCGCGCCCACTTCACATTACTTCCGGCGATGCCACCAGCCTAAAAACAGACCTGTCGCAATCCCGACCAGCGTTGGTGCCGCCAGATCGTGCCAGATAGTAATGCTCAACTCTGTGAGCGTCATATTGCCGCCTTTGTTGCAATGGCAACGGTTCGCGGCTATCCTCAACTTGTCTAGGGTCAAGTTAGCCCCCGTAATGTTGCCGGTGAATACCGAACAATGTGCGGGGGTTTTCTCTTTCCAGCGACAAGGCCACCGGGGATCAAGCCCCCGCAACATTGCGCCTCACCGGGTTGCCCCGGCTTACCGCTGATTCTACTCTGCTCGCCAGTATCGGCAGGACTTAAAAACAAAAAAATCCCAACCTTGCGATCGGGATTCCAGTGACAATGTATGCGTTACAGGACGTTTGGGGGCTGACGACAAACTCCGGGGCTGAAAAAATGTCGGATTGCATCCGATCTACGAAAACCAATAGTTCATTTATATTGCGGATTCCGTTGGGTGGAGCGAAGCGTAACCTAACATTCAACAGCACCAACAGCTTTGTCAGCAGTCTGCTTATTTCTTTTTGTTCATCATCGCTTTCAGATCGGCAAACGGGTTATAAGTCGCCTCGCCGACATCTTTTTGCGCATCTTCCCCGGCAATGACCGTCGAACCGTACTGATCGGCTTCGGTATATTTGGAATGCTCATGATCGTGGCAGTAGAGGCACAATAGCTCCCAGTTGCTGCCGTCTTCCGGGTTATTGGTGTGGTCATGATCGATATGATGCACCGTCAGCTCACGCAGATTTGAATACACAAACTCACGGGAACAACGTCCGCACACCCACGGAAACAGCTTCAGCGCTTTTTCACGATAGCCGCTTTCCAGGCGCGCGTAGTTTTTTGGGATGATAGCCATGATAGTTCCTCATGCAATCGAGTTTATTCTGGATAATAAAAAGCCGCAGCACCCTGCGATGTTGCGGCTTTTTTCAGTCATGTTAACGCCAGCTTACGGCAGAATGGACGGCTGATCCGCCCCTTCTTTTTCGACTTTCTGCTGCAGCATATGCTCGCGCTTCATACCGAGTTTCAGCGCCAGCGCCGATGCGACATAGATAGAAGATGCCGTACCAATAGAGACACCGATCAGCATCGTCAGCGAGAAGCCTTCCAGTACCGGACCGCCGAAGAGGTACAGCATCAGAATTACCACTAACGTCGTACCGGAGGTAATCAACGTACGGTGTAGCGTCTGGGTCAGCGACACGTTAAAGATTTCGTAAGGCGTCCCGCGACGGATTTTGCGGAAGTTTTCACGAATACGGTCGGAGACCACGATACTGTCGTTCAGCGAGTAACCGATCACCGACATCAACGATGCCACAATGGTCAGGTCAATCTCGATATGGAAAAGCGACAGTATCCCCAGCGTAATGATCACGTCGTGCGCCAGCGCGATGACCACCCCTGCCGCCAGTCGCCACTCAAAGCGGAAACCGACATAAACGAGGATAGAGATCAACGCCACCAGCAGCGCCATAGCGCCGGTTTGCGCCAGATCGGCGCCCACGCTTGGCCCCACGAATTCAATACGCTTCACGGCCGCGTTCTGGTTGGTGGCTTCATTAATGATCGTCACCACTTTGCTACCCAGTACCTGACCGCCGGTTTCACCTTCGGTTGGCGGCATACGCACCATAATGTCGTGACTGCTGCCAAAGTTCTGCAACTGCGGCTCTTCATAGCCCGCTTTTTGCAGCGCTTCGCGCATCACGTCCATTTCAGCCGGTTTTTCCAGCGTGATTTCAATTACCGTGCCACCGGTGAAATCCAGCCCCCAGTTAAACCCGCGTACGCCCATAATGACAATGGCCGCGATCAGCAACAGCCCGGAGATGCCGAATGCCCAGAAGTCCCAGCGCATAAAGTCATAGACTTTACGGCCGTGGTTTAGTTGTTCAACAGTGTATTCCTGTGCCACATCGCACTCCTCAGATTGACAGCTTAGTGACGCGCTTGCCGCCATATAGCAGGTTTACGATAGCACGCGTACCGATAATCGCGGTAAACATCGACGTCGCCACACCGATACCGGTCGTAATCGCGAACCCTTTAATTGCCCCGGTACCGACAGCATACAGAATGATGACTTTAATCAGCGTCGTGATGTTCGCATCGAAGATGGAACTGAACGCGCCAGCATAGCCTTCGTTTATCGCCTGCTGTACCGTGCGGCCATTACTCAACTCTTCTTTGATACGTTCGTTAATCAGAACGTTGGCGTCGACCGCCACCGCAAGGGTTAACACGATACCCGCAATCCCCGGCATACTGAGCGTTGCCCCCGGCAACAGCGACATGATACCGACAATCAACACCAGGTTAGCCACTAACGCGCTGGTCGCAATCAGACCAAACTTCTTATAGAAGAAGATCATGAACAGGATGGAGACCACCAGACCGGCCAGACAGGCTTCCAGGCCCTGCTTGATGTTCTGCATACCCAGAGTCGGGCCAATGGTGCGCTCTTCAACGATCTGAATCGGCGCAATCAGGGCGCCCGCACGCAGCAGCAACGAGAGCTGACGCGCTTCGTTCGGGTTGCTGATACCAGTAATACGGAAGCTGTTACCCAGCCGAGACTGGATGTTGGCAATGTTAATCACCTCTTCCTGTTTCACCAGTACGGCGCGACCGTTAGCGTCTTTCTTACCACTGTCTTTATACTCCACAAACAGGGTCGCCATCGGTTTGCCGATATTGTCCTTAGTGAAGTTAGACATGATATTGCCGCCTGCGCTATCCAGCGAGATGTTAACCTGCGGTTGGTTATATTCATCCTGGCTGGACGTCGAGTCGGTGATATGGTCGCCCGTGAGGATCACGCGTTTGTACAATACCACCGGCTGGCCTTCGCGGGTCTGTTTCACTTCGGAATCACCCGGTACGCGCCCGGCAGCAGCGGCGGCCTGGTCAACGTTGGTATTCACCAGACGGAATTCCAGCGTCGCGGTCGCGCCGAGAATTTCTTTCGCGCGAGCGGTATCCTGGATACCCGGCAGCTCAACCACAATACGGTCTGCGCCCTGGCGTTGTACGACAGGCTCCGCGACGCCCAGTTGGTTAACACGGTTACGCAGAATATTAATGTTCTGCTGAACGGCGTATTCGCGCGCTTCGCTCAGGCGCGCATCGGTCATTACCGCGCGAAGTTGATTACCGCCCTGGCTGGAAATCACCAGGTCACGATGACGCGGCGTCAGATAGGCGATCGCCTCATCACGCGCTTTGCTGTCACGGAACGTGATGCTCAGCCCATAATTATTTTCTTTACGAACGGTGGTATAAGGAATGCCTTTTTCACGCAGATCGCTGCGCAGACTATCGATATTTTGTTCCTGGAGTTTACCTAACGCGGTATCCATATCCACTTCCATCAGGAAGTGAACGCCGCCGCGCAGATCAAGACCGAGCTTCATCGGATCGGCGTGAATAGCCGCCAACCAGCGCGGCGTAGCCGGCGCAAGGTTAAGCGCCACGACATATTTATCCCCCAGCACGCTCATCAGCGCTTCACGGGCGCGTAGCTGGGTATCGGTGGTGTCGAAGCGCGCAAGAATAGCGCCCTCTTCCAGTGCCACAGACTTAGCGGGAATTTTTTCTTCTTGTAACGTTTTCTGGACCTGGATCAGCGTTTGCTCACTGGCGGCGACGCCGCGCACGCCAGTGATTTGAACAGCCGGATCCTCACCATACAGGTTGGGAAGTGCGTAAAGCAGGCCGACGATAATTACGACGACCAGCATGATGTACTTCCACAAAGGATAACGGTTTAACACGGCAGTTCCCTTTGGGAAAACGAAATATTACAGCGCCTTCATGGTGCCTTTCGGCAGAACGGCAGCTACGAAGTCACGTTTGATAACCACTTCCGTGGTGTCATTCAGCGCGATGGCAATGTAGCCGGCTTCCGCTACTTTGGTCACTCGACCGACCAGACCGCCATTCGTCAGAACTTCATCACCTTTCGCAATGGAGTCCATCAGCTTTTTGTGCTCTTTGGTGCGCTTCTGCTGCGGGCGCAGGATCATGAAATAGAAAATCAGACCAAACACCACCAGCATTAAAATCAGAGACATCGGGCTGCCCTGCGCCGGAGCACCTGTTGCCGCTACCGCATCAGAAATAAAAAAGCTCATTCAAATTCCCTCATTATTAAAATTAATCAACGTTCAAAGGTGGAACGGGTCGCCCCTGACGTTGGTAAAACTCGGTTACGAAGCTCTCTAATTTACCCTCTTCAATAGCCTTGCGTAAACCCGCCATCAAACGCTGGTAGTAACGCAAGTTATGAATGGTATTGAGACGCGCACCTAATATTTCGTTGCAACGGTCGAGATGATGCAAGTAAGCGCGTGAATAATTGCGACAGGTGTAGCAATCGCACTCGGCGTCAAGCGGGCTGGTGTCGCTTTTATGCTTTGCATTACGAATCTTCACCACGCCGTCGGTCACAAACAGATGACCATTACGGGCATTTCGCGTTGGCATGACACAGTCAAACATATCAATACCGCGACGCACCCCTTCCACCAGATCTTCCGGTTTACCCACGCCCATCAGGTAACGCGGTTTGTCAGCCGGGATCTGCGGGCAAACGTGCTCCAGAATGCGGTGCATATCTGCTTTCGGCTCACCGACAGCCAAACCGCCGACAGCGTAGCCATCAAAGCCAATCTCTACCAGACCTTTCACCGAGATATCGCGTAAATCTTCGTAAACGCTGCCCTGAATGATGCCAAAAAGCGCATTCTTATTGCCAAGGCTATCAAAACGGTCGCGGCTACGCTTCGCCCAACGCAACGACATCTCCATCGAGCGTTTAGCATAGTCCCAGTCTGCCGGATACGGCGTACATTCATCAAAGATCATCACGATATCGGAACCGAGATCGTACTGGATCTCCATCGACTTTTCCGGATCGAGGAAAATCGGATCGCCGTTGATCGGGTTACGGAAGTGCACGCCTTGCTCGGTAATCTTACGAATATCGCCGAGGCTGAAGACCTGGAAGCCGCCGGAATCGGTGAGAATCGGCCCTTTCCACTGCATAAAATCGTGCAGGTCGCCATGCAGCTTCATGATCTCCTGACCCGGGCGCAGCCACAGGTGGAAAGTGTTGCCGAGAATAATCTGCGCGCCGGTCGCTTCCACTTCTTCCGGCGTCATGCCTTTTACCGTACCGTAAGTACCCACAGGCATAAAAGCAGGCGTTTCCACTACGCCACGATCAAACACCAGACGACCGCGACGCGCGCGACCATCGGTGGTATCTAACTCAAATTTCATTATCACTCCTGCGTCAGAAAAACAGTCCGACGTTTAACGACTCGCTACGGAATGATTCCATAGCTAATAAATTCCCGAAGGCGTCATCGGCGCAGCCAGTTTGGGGTCGACCAGCGCACAACCACCGGAGCGTACACGCAGTACGTGAGGATGGCGAGCACTGCCCGGCGTCAAAATGGCAAGTGAGATAGCCTTCTTACGGACGCTCAGAAATAGCCTGCGGATTGTACGTGATAAACATCGCGTCCCCGTAGCTAAAAAAGCGATATTTTTGTTCTACCGCAGTCTTATAGGCATTCATGGTGTGTTGATAACCGGCAAATGCGGAAACCAGCATAATCAACGTCGATTCCGGCAGATGGAAGTTGGTGATCAGCGCATCAATCACTTTGTATTGATAACCTGGATAAATAAAGATTTGCGTATCGCCGAAGAACGGCTCTATCAAATCTCTTTTTGCCGCCTGCGCCGCGCTTTCCAGCGAGCGTACCGAGGTCGTGCCGACCGCAATCACGCGGTTGCCGCGCGCTTTCGCCGCCAGCACCGCGTCGACCACCTCTTGCGGCACCTCAGCATATTCGGAGTGCATGATGTGATCTTCAATGGTATCGACACGCACTGGCTGGAAAGTGCCCGCGCCGACGTGTAGCGTAACAAACGCCATTTCGACACCTTTCTCACGAAGCGCCGCCAGCAGCGGCTCATCAAAGTGCAGCCCCGCGGTCGGCGCGGCGACGGCGCCCGGTTTTTCACTGTAGACCGTCTGGTACAGTTCGCGGTCGGCGTCCTCGTCCGGACGGTCGATATACGGCGGCAACGGCATATGGCCGATGGCGTTAAGAATATCCAGCACCGGACGCGGGTCATTAAACTCAACTTCAAACAGAGCGCCGTGACGCGCGGTCATGGTCGCGTGAATACTTTCGTCGTCGCCCAGCAGCAGTTCCGTACCCGGTTTTGGCGCTTTAGAAGCGCGAATATGCGCCAGGATGCGTTTATCATCGAGCATACGTTCGACCAGCACTTCTATCTTGCCGCCGCTGGCTTTACGGCCAAAGAGCCGCGCCGGGATCACGCGGGTATTATTGAAAACCAGCAAATCGCCAGGGTTGAGCTTATCGAGCAGATCGGTGAAAGTACCGTGCGTCAGCGCGCCCGTCGGCCCCTCTAATGACAGCAAACGGCAGCGACTGCGTTCCGGCTGTGGGTAGTGGGCAATCAGGGATTCGGGTAGTTCAAAGGAAAAATCGGTAACGCGCATGACTCTGACTCAGACTAAAATAAGAGGCGGGTAGTCTAGTGCCGGGGCGTTCCCGCTGCAACCGTTACCCGCTTTTTGGACAGAGAATCAATAATGAATTTTCTTGCTCACCTGCATCTGGCGCACCTTGCCGACAGCTCGCTTTCCGGTAATCTTCTGGCCGATTTTGTCCGCGGTAACCCGGCAACGCATTATCCTCCTGACGTGGTAGAGGGTATTTATATGCATCGGCGTATTGACGTCATGACCGACAACCTGCCGGAAGTTCGTGAGGCGCGAGAGTGGTTCCGCCATGAAACTCGGCGCGTGGCGTCCATTACGCTGGACGTCATGTGGGATCATTTTTTATCGCGTCACTGGACGCAAATCTCTCCTGATTTTCCACTTCAGGCGTTTGTCGGCTACGCCCATGCGCAGGTCGCGACGATTCTGCCCGACTCCCCGCCGCGCTTTGTCAACCTGAATGATTATCTTTGGTCAGAAAAATGGTTAGAGCGGTATCGCGATATGGATTTCATTCAAAACGTGCTGAATGGCATGGCGAATCGCCGTCCCCGGCTGGATGCCTTGCGTGATTCCTGGTACGATCTGGACGCGCACTACGACGCGTTAGAAGAGCGCTTCTGGCATTTTTATCCGCGTATGATGGCACAGGCCGCCCGCAAAGCGCTGTGACGGCCTGATAGCGAGGGCGTGCGTCAGATCCGCCGTTGGCAGAAAGATGGTTCGCTGTCATAAAGGGGTCATCATTACGATTTATAATGACCCGATCGATAGGCAAAAGCTGTCTCATTGATTGTCAAGACCGCATTGTTTTGTCGCTTCGCCCTCCCTATACTGCCCGCGTTGCGTTCTAAAACCCTTAATATTGCAGGAGAATTATTATGGTACTGGTTACTCGTCAGGCCCCGGATTTCACCGCTGCGGCGGTACTGGGTAGCGGTGAGATTGTTGATAAATTCAACTTCAAACAGCACACCAATGGTAAAACAACCGTTCTGTTCTTCTGGCCGATGGACTTCACTTTTGTTTGCCCGTCTGAGCTGATCGCCTTCGATAAACGTTATGAAGAATTCCAGAAGCGCGGCGTTGAAGTGGTTGGCGTTTCTTTCGACTCTGAGTTCGTCCACAACGCATGGCGTAACACCCCTGTCGATAAAGGCGGCATTGGCCCGGTGAAATACGCAATGGTTGCTGACGTGAAGCGTGAAATTCAGAAAGCTTACGGTATCGAACATCCGGACGAAGGCGTTGCGCTGCGCGGCTCTTTCCTGATTGACGCTAACGGTATTGTTCGCCACCAGGTCGTAAACGATCTGCCGCTGGGTCGTAACATCGACGAAATGCTGCGTATGGTCGACGCGCTGCAGTTCCACGAAGAGCACGGCGATGTCTGCCCGGCGCAGTGGGAAAAAGGCAAAGAAGGCATGAACGCCTCTCCGGACGGCGTGGCTAAATACCTGGCTGAGAACATTTCCAGCCTGTAAGTCAGTGCATTGATAAAAGGCTCGCGAATGCGAGCCTTTTTTATGCGTAAGGTGTTACGAACCACCTCGCCTCAACGATTCATCCATACGGTCGCGGAAATCGCGGGTAAACTAAGTCTTCCCTCGCGGATGTCACCGCTTCCCGTTTTACATTGCCATCCGGCCACGTTCAGCAACGGCAACGCTTCCAGCGCCACTTCACAGGCCTCGCCCCGGTTAATCGCCACCAGCGCCCGCTGCTGCTGATAAACTCGCACGAATACCACTACGTCACCTTCGGCATACAGCGCCTGGCATCCGCCACGACGCAGCGCCAGACTGCGCTGACGCAGTTTCGCCATACGCTGGTACAGCGCCAGCAAGTTGCCGTCCTGCTTGCGTTCATCCCACGGGAACGGTTTGCGGCACATGGGGTCATTTGCACCGTCCACGCCGACTTCATCGCCGTAATAAATACATGGCACGCCGGGCCAGGTAAACAGCCAGACCACCGCCAGCGGCAGGCGCGCCGCGTCTTTACCCAGCAGGGTTTTAAAGCGCGCAGTATCATGACTGTCGAGTTGATTAAACATGCGTAGTTGTTGCTGATGTGACAGCCCGGCGCGGTAGTTATCCATCCACGCGATACAGGTCCGGGCATCAATATGCTGTGGTTCGTAAGCGATATCAGTATTGGCGAGAAATCCCCATAGCGGGAAGGTGAAGCCGCGATAATTCATGGCGGCATCTTCCGCATCGGCCTGTAGCCACTGCCGCGCATCGCCGAAATGTTCCCCCACAATATAGGCTTCGGGCTGCGCCTCTTTTGCCGCCCGGGTAATACCGGCGACGTGCTGCAAATTATGGCGCGCCCCGCCCGCCTCGCCCAGCATATGTACGACATCCAGCCGCCAGCCGTCCATATTCCACGGAGCCTTTAGCCAGTGACGAACGATACTGTCCTCACCGCGATAGATCTCATCCACCAGCGTTTCTGATTGATAATCGAGTTTCGGCAGGCTCGGATAACCCAGCCAGTCCAGCGCCACGCCTTGTGGTGAAAAGGAGTACCAGTCGCGCCACGGCGAGTCCGGGTGATGACACGCGCCGCCAGTGCTGCGGTTATGCCTGTCAAACCACGCATGCGAGTCGCCGCTATGGTTAAACACGCCATCAAGCACCAGCCTCATGCCCTGCGCCTGAGTTTCACGCCGCAGGCGTAGCAGCGCCCGATCGCCGCCAAATTGCGGATCGACATGGCGATAATCTTCCGTGTCGTACTTATGGACGCTCGGCGCGGTAAATACCGGATTCAGATATAGCGCTGTGACGCCCAGTTTTTTCAGGTACGGCAGCTTCTCACAAATGCCATTCAGACAGCCGCCGTAAAAGGTGGAACCGCCCGCCAGGGGGGTTAAAGGATCGTCCCAGTCGCGCAGCACAATCTCCTGACCTGCGGCATGATGGTAATACACCCGGTCCTGATCGGCTTCACGCGTCGCGCTGCGGGCAAAACGATCCGGGAAGATCTGATAAAAAATTTGATCGGCGACCCACTGCGGGCCGCTGTCCGGAACATCAACGGCAAATTGTTCCAGACGCGCCGGTGGGAAGCGGTTAAATCCCTGCGGCGTAAACCAAAGCTGGCGGTCGTGCCAAAGCAATTTAAAGCTGTAACGGCGACGGGGTTGCCCTAACGCGATATTGAGCGTCGCTCGCCACGCCGTCACGCCCGGCTGCGGCTGGCGGCGCTGTTTGCGCATCGCCAGTGAGATTTCTTCATTATCGAATTCTGAGCGCAACGTCACGCGAGACGGCGGATTTTCTCCGCTCAGCCACAGCGTAATGGTTAATTTATCGTTATGTTGCTTCACAAATGGGGCAACCGGTAAGTGCCAGGCATTCAACATCTCGTATCCCCTCTACTGAAAATGGGGCCACCTTGCCATAGAGATTTAAAGGATAACTCATCATCCAGGGGTTTATTAGGGGAGGAGGCTCCAGGAGGAGAAGCGGCTCCGCTTATCCGGTCTACCGTTGCCTGCAGACCGGATAAGGCAGAGAAAAACGACTACGCCTGCGCCAATTGACGGTCGCGACGGCGTTTAAATATCCAGCCAATCAACAGCAGAACTATCCAGGCGAAGCCCACATACAGTGAGATGCGGGTATCCGGATGGTAGCCGATAAGCGCAATAATGAAGACCAGGAAAATCAACCCCGCTATCGTCGTTACGACACCGCCCGGCACCTTAAACTTCAGCGCTTTTACCTCTTCCGGCGGTAAACGACGACGGAAGGCGATTTGCGACAGCAGGATCATAATCCATACCCATACCGTCGCAAACGTCGCCAGCGAAGCAATCACCAGGAAGACGTTTTCCGGCATGATGTAGTTCAGGTAAACCGCAAACAGCAGCGCAATCGTCATCACCAGCACAGTAACCCACGGAATACCACGGCGTGACGTTTTGGCAAAGACTTTCGGCGCGCTCCCCTGCTCCGCCATACCATGCAGCATACGGCCTACGCCAAACACATCAGAGTTGATAGCGGAAAGCGAGGCGGTCAATACCACAAAGTTCAGAATGCTGGCGGCAAAGGTAATCCCCATATGCTGGAACGTCAGTACAAATGGACTGCCGTTTGTGCCGACCTGATTCCACGGATAGATAGACATAATGACGAACAGCGTGCCGACATAAAATACCAGGATACGCATCGGTACTGAGTTAATGGCGCGCGGAATGGATTTCTCCGGGTCTTTCGCTTCCCCGGCGGTGATACCGATAATCTCAATCCCGCCGTAAGCGAACATCACCATTTGCAGCGACATGATCATTCCCAGCCAGCCATTGCTGAAGAAGCCGCCGTTACTCCAAAGGTTATGAATGCCGGTCGGCTGCCCGCCGTTGCCAATTCCCCACACAATGATGCCGATACCCGCGACAATCATGATAATAATGGTGGCGACTTTGAAGAAGGAGAACCAAAACTCCAGCTCGCCGAACACCTTGACGCTCATCAGGTTGATGGCGCAAATGATCAGCACCACGCTAAGTACCCAAATCCAGTGCGGCACGGCGGGGAACCAGACTCCCATGTAAATGCCGAATGCGGTCACGTCGGCAATGGCGACGATCAGGATCTCAAAACAGTAGGTCCAGCCGGTAATGTAGCCCGCAAGCGGGCCGAGGTTTTCCTGCGCATAGCGCGAAAATGAGCTGGCGGCAGGGTTGTGAACGGACATTTCCCCCAATGCGCGCATAATGATATATGCCGCGACCCCGCCAATAATATAGGCCAACAGCACGCTCGGCCCCGCCATTTTGATGGCGTCCGCCGAGCCGTAAAACAGGCCGGTGCCGATTGCCGAACCTAATGCCATAAAGCGAATGTGCCGGGTGCTCAGCCCACGCTTTAGCTTATTATTGCTTTCCATCAATTTCTGACCTATCAACACAATAAAAAACCACGGGGCGTTAAGCCCCGTGGTGTACACATATGTCAGCGATTTTAGTGAGCGCTGGAGGTAACCTGCCGACCCGCCGCGCGATCCCAGATAATCGCCAGGATCACCATCACCACCGTTGGCATCAACCACGCCAGTCCCTGTTCCGCCAGCGGCAAACGCTGACTCCAGGCTGGCAGCATATCGCCAAAGGCAGATGCTTTGATGCCGTCAAGGATACCAAAAAGCAGACTGATAAACATGGCCGGCGCGATGATACGGGTGGAATTATGCCACCATGAGCGGGTAAAACTTAATACAACCAGTGCGATACACGGCGGATAGATAGCCGTCAGCACCGGAATGGAAATTTGAATCAGATGGCTCAGTCCGAGGTTTGACACCACCATAGAGAAGCCGCCGAGAATAAAGACCAGCGTGCGGTAAGACAGCGGAATATACTGCGCGAAAAACTCAGCGCAGGCGCAGGTTAGCCCCACCGCCGTCACCAGACACGCGATAAAGATCAGCGCCGCCAGCAGGAAGCTTCCCGCGCCGCCAAAGGTATGCTGAACGTAGGCATGAAGAATCGCCGCGCCGTTCGCTGACTGATCGACCAGCGTCGCGCTGTCAGAACCTAAGCGGAACAAGGCAAGGTAAAGCAGCGTCAGCCCCACGCCCGCCATCAGGCCGGCCCAGACCGTGTAACGCGTCAACAGGCGCGCTTCGGTCACGCCGCGAGAACGCGCCGCGTTCACAATAACGATACCAAACACCATCGCGCCCAGCGTATCCATCGTCAGATAGCCGTTCACAAATCCGTTAGAAAAGGCCGCATTCTGATAAGCGTCCAGGGCGTTGCTGATTGGACCGGCAGGCCAAATGATAGCCGCGACGGAAAGGATGACCAGCGCAATAATTTTCAACGGCGCCAGGAAATTCCCTACCGTATCCAGCAGCTTACCCGGATAGAGGGAAACCAGAATAACAATAGCGAAATAGACCACGCTGTAAATCAGCAACGGCATTGCAGAATCGCCGGTCAACGGAGCGATACCGACCTCAAACGACACCGTCGCGGTACGCGGCGTCGCAAATAACGGCCCGACGGCCAGATAGCAAACGGTCGCCAGCAGGAGTCCCGCCACTTTACCAATCGGCGTACTGAGGCTGTCTACCCCGCCGCCGACTTTCGCCAGCGCCACAACAGTAAGAACCGGTAGCCCCACGGCGGTAATCAGAAAGCCAATAGCGGCTGTCCAGACGTGTTCACCCGCCTGCAAACCGACCATAGGAGGAAAGATAATATTGCCTGCGCCAACGAACAGCGCAAATGTCATAAAGCCCAGGGCGATGATATCGCGCGATTTTAACTGATGGGTCATAAAGTCTTACTGCCTGTGGATGGTGATGTTGTAAACATTAAAATTTTTGCCTTTCCCGGAGGATTATAAAGCGGCGTTTTTTATCAATTTCAGCGGGAAAAGCTCCCGGACCGATGCGGCGAAGAATTGTTTTTCGATTTACCGCGCAAATGCAGTCGTAATGACAGCACCTGAAGCGCAATTTAAACGCTTATAACGTTTTAAAGCAAGGTGGGATCTAAAAACCAGATGAATATAGCGATATGAAATTTACAACCAGAATAAAACACCATTCTCATGAAAAAGTTATGGCTAATCATGCGAACAAAAAATCACCAAACGTTGAATGTTTCAACGAGCCCGTCTTAACTGCAAAGAAAATAAGCCAGCATCCGCTGGCTTATGGAAAGTTATACTTACGAAAGGCAATTAATCGCTATTTTTGGCAATTAAACGTTCCGGCAGCACAAAGCTAAATCGCGTTCCTTTGCCAGGCGAACTGTCGATTTCAAGGCGGCTTTCATGGTGATTCAACGCATGTTTCACAATCGCCAATCCCAGGCCGCTGCCGCCCGTTTGCCGCGAACGCGCTTTATCGACACGGTAGAAGCGTTCGGTCAGACGAGGAATATGCTCGGCAGCAATCCCCGGACCGTTATCTTGAATGCAAAATTCAGCGCCATGCGCGGCACGTCGCCAGCTCACCGTAATATGCGTTCCCGCCGGCGTATGGTTTACCGCGTTATATACCAGGTTTGAGATCGCGCTACGTAGCTGCTCTTCATTGCCCAGAACGCTAAGACTATCGTCGACCTCAAACGTAAAGGTATGTTTCTGCTGGCTGAGCGTCTGCGCTTCACGCTCCACGACCCGCAGCATCATCGGTACATCCACTTTTTCATTTAATAACAGCGCCGGGGCCGCCTCAATTTTAGACAGCGTAAGCAGTTGTTTTACCAGCCCTTCCATACGATACGTTTGCTCGCGCATCGTATGCAGCGCTTTCTCTCGCGTCGCCCCTTCCAGCGCCTGTTCCTGCATCATTTCCAGATAGCCTTGCAATACCGTCAATGGCGTACGCAACTCATGGCTAACGTTGGCGAAAAAGTTACGTCTGGCGCCTTCAAGCTGATGCATTTGCGTCACATCGCGCGCCACCATCAGGAGTTGTTTATCGGTATAAGGCATGACGCGGATCTCCAGATGCCGCCCGGTATTGAGCACCAAATGAAGCGGACGGGTGAAATCACGCGTTTTTAAATACTGGGTAAACTCCGGATAACGCAGTAGATTGAGAATATTCTGCCCGTTGTCATCCGGCCAGCGTAGCCCCAGTATCTGTTGCGCCAAACCGTTACACCAAAAAATGCCGCCCTCTTCTGTGGTCAGTACCACGGCATCAGGCAGCGACTCCGCGCCGCTGCGAAAACGTTTAATCAGGTTCCCCAGCTCGCGGCGACGCTTCTTATTTCGCAACTGCATCTGGTGTAAACCGTATAACAGCGGTTCCCAACTTCCCCGTCCCGGCGGCGGCGTCATACTTCTGTCGACCCAAAGCCACCAGGAGAGGCGTAATAAATTCCAGAAATGCCAGACAAGCAGTCCCGTCACCGCCGCCAGTAAAAACCACGGCAGATAACCAAAAAAAGCGCTAAGGATAAGCGCGGGGATGCAACAGAGCACCAGCTCCAGCACCAGCCTTTTCCATGACAGCCGTTCCAGCACGCGTCATACTCCCTCAAGAATGGAAAGCCTTCTCCGCCAGAAACCTGTGATCAACTGGCGGAAAAGGCATTAAAAGCGGGTCGAAAAACGATACCCTGTCCCGCGTACCGTTTGCACCATCCGGTCGTGGCCGCTGTGCTCCAGCGCCTTACGCAAACGGCGAATATGCACGTCGACCGTCCGGTCTTCAACGTACACATTGGTGCCCCAGACATGATTGAGCAGCTGTTCGCGGCTGTAAACCCGTTCCGGGTGCGTCATAAAGAAATGGAGTAATTTAAATTCGGTCGGCCCCATATCCAGCGGGCTGCCGCCGGTCATCACGCGGTGAGAGCCAGGATCAAGGCTCAGTCCCTGCATCTCGATCACCTCTTCGACCGCCATCGGCGAGATGCGCCGCATAACGGCTTTAATGCGCGCCACCAACTCCTTGGGGGAAAACGGCTTGGTAATGTAATCGTCAGCGCCGGTTTCCAGCCCGCGCACGCGATCTTCTTCCTCACCTCTCGCGGTCAGCATAACCACCGGAATATCCCGGGTCAGGGCTTCACGTTTGAGATGTTTAATAAACTGTAACCCTGACCCGCCGGGCAACATCCAGTCAAGAAGGATGAGATCCGGCCAGGGTTCATTAAGTTTATTCACCGCACTGTCATAATCTTCGGCTTCTACGGGCTGAAAGCCATTTTGTTCGAGCACGAAGCACACCATTTCACGGATCGGCGCCTCATCTTCTACGACCAGAATACGTCTCGCCATAATTTGCCCTGTTAGTCGTTAGTTATCAATGCCGCGCCATTATGCGTCAGATTTATGACAGATTTATGAAAAAAAAAGGCGGCATTGACAGCATGTTGATGATTTATGACACCGGTGAAACCGTGCATTACCGTGTACCGGCGGTAAATTGCGCCCAAAAATGGAGGGGATGACGTGTATAATCCCGTTCACGCTTTTTTTTGCATGGAACAATTATGCGCATCCTCCACACCTCTGACTGGCATCTGGGACAAAACTTCTACAGTAAAAGCCGCGCCGCGGAACATCAGGCTTTTCTGGACTGGCTGCTGGAGACCGCGCAGGCCCATCAGGTGGATGCCATTATTGTCGCTGGCGATATTTTTGATACCGGTTCGCCGCCCAGCTATGCCCGAGAACTTTATAACCGTTTCGTCGTTAATTTACAGCAAACGGGCTGTCATCTGGTGGTGCTGGCCGGTAATCATGATTCCGTCGCCACGCTAAACGAGTCACGCGACATACTGGCGTTTCTCAATACAACCGTGATCGCCAGCGCGGGCTATGCGCCGCGGCTACTTCATCGTCGCGACGGTTCTCCGGGCGCCGTACTGTGCCCCATTCCCTTTTTGCGCCCGCGCGACATTATTACCAGTCAGGCGGGGTTATCCGGCAGCGAGAAACAGCAGCAACTTCTTCATGCGATTGCCGATTATTATCAACAGCAGTATCAGGAAGCGTGCCTGCTACGCGGCGAACGAAAGCTGCCGGTTATCGCGACGGGACATTTAACCACCGTCGGCGCCAGCAAAAGCGATGCGGTTCGCGACATTTATATCGGTACGCTGGATGCCTTTCCGGCGCAGCATTTCCCCCCAGCGGATTATATCGCATTAGGACACATTCACCGCGCGCAATGTGTCGGCGGCACGGAGCATATCCGCTATTGCGGCTCGCCCATCGCCCTCAGCTTTGATGAGTGCGGCAAAAGCAAATGCGTGCATCTGGTGACCTTCGACCAGGGGAAATGGCAAAGCACCGAAAGTCTGGCTGTCCCCGTGACTCAACCGTTGGCGGTTTTAAAAGGCGACCTGGCATCAATTACCGAACAGCTTGAGCAGTGGCGCGGCGTTGAGCAATCGCCCCCCGTCTGGCTGGATATTGAAATCACCACCGATGACTATCTGCACAATATCCAACGCAGAATACAGACGCTAACGGAGTCGCTACCCGTAGAGGTATTACTGGTGCGCCGTAGCCGCGAACAGCGCGAGCGCTCGCTGGCGAACGAACGGCGGGAAACATTAAGCGAGCTTAGCGTGGAGGAGGTTTTTGCGCGGCGTCTGGCGCTGGAAGCGTTAGATCCCCCGCAGCGCGAGCGCCTGAATCAGCTCTTTTCCAGCACGCTCTACGCGTTGAATGAGGAGCATGAGGCATGAAAATTCTCAGTTTGCGTCTGAAAAACCTGAACTCGCTGAAAGGAGAATGGAAGGTCGATTTTACCGCCGAACCGTTTGCCAGTAACGGGTTATTCGCCATTACCGGCCCGACCGGCGCGGGAAAAACCACCTTGCTTGACGCCATCTGCCTGGCGCTGTACCACGAAACGCCGCGCCTGAATACGGTATCGCAGTCGCAAAACGATTTGATGACGCGCGATACGGCGGAATGTCTGGCCGAAGTGGAGTTCGAGGTAAAAGGCGAAGCCTGGCGCGCGTTCTGGAGCCAGAACCGAGCCCGAAATCAGCCTGACGGCAATCTCCAGGCCCCACGCGTAGAGCTGGCGCGGTGTTCAGACGGAAAGATCTTTGCCGATAAGGTAAAGGATAAACTGGAGATGATCGCCACGTTGACCGGGCTGGACTACGAGCGCTTCACCCGTTCGATGTTGTTATCACAGGGGCAGTTCGCCGCCTTTCTTAACGCCAAAGCGAAAGAGCGCGCAGAGCTTCTGGAGGAGCTCACCGGCACTGAGATTTACGGGCAGATCTCCGCACAGGTATTTGAAAAACATAAATCAGCCCGTCTCGAACTGGAAAAGTTACAAGCGCAGGCCAGCGGCGTCGCCCTATTGGCGGACGAACAGTTACAGCAACTGGAAGCTAGTTTGCAGGCGCTTACTGACGAAGAGAAACGCCTGCTGGCCGACCAGCAGGGACAGCAGCAGCACCTTCACTGGCTGACCCGAAAAAACGAGCTCCACACTGAATTACACGCCCGACAGCAGGCGCTGTACGCGGCGCAAGAGGCGCGAGAAAAAGCGCAGCCGCAGCTCGCGGCGCTGACTCTGGCGCAACCTGCTCGCCAGTTGCGTCCGCATTGGGAGCGCATTCAGGAACAAACCCGCGCCGTTGAGCGTGTTCGCCAGCACAGTGATGAAGTGAATGCTCGCTTACAAAGCGCGTATCGCCTGCGCCAGCGTATCCGCGCCTGCGCGCATCGACAATTCACGCAACTGAACGCCACAGGGCAGCGATTGAAGACATGGCTGGCGGAACACGACGGCATCCGCGTCTGGCGCAGCGAACTGGCGGGGTGGCGAGCATTATTAACACAACAATCCCACGATCGGGCGCAACTGAGCCAATGGCAACAGCAGTTGCTGAGCGATACGCGTCAGCGTGATGCGCTACCGCCGCTCACGCTCGACCTCACGCCACAGGCGCTGGCGGAAGCCAGAGCATTGCATACCCGACAGCGTCCGCTACGCCATCGTCTCGCCGCGCTTCAGGGGCAAATTATCCCGAAACAAAAGCGTCAGGCGCAGCTACAGGCAGCTATCGCGCGTCATCATCAGGAGCAGATGCAATACACCCAACGTCTGGCGGATAAGCGTCTGAGTTATAAGACTAAAGCGCAGGAGCTTGCGGACGTTCGCACTATTTGCGAGCAGGAGGCGCGCATCAAAGATCTGGAAAGCCAGCGGGCGCACTTACAGTCCGGCCAGCCGTGTCCGCTTTGCGGCTCGACGACACACCCCGCCATCGCCGCCTATCAGGCGCTGGAACTGAGCGCGAATCAAACCCGCCGCGACGCGCTGGAAAAAGAGGTCAAAACGCTGGCGGAAGAAGGCGCGGCGCTGCGAGGACAGTTAGATGCCTTAACGCAACAATTACAGCGGGATGAAAGCGAGGCGCAGTCGTTGTTGCAGGAGGAGCAAGCGCTTACTGAGGAATGGCAAACGCTGTGCGCTACGCTGGGCGTTCAGCTCCAGCCGCAAGAAGACCTCGCGGGCTGGCTGACCGCCGCGGAAGAGCATGAGCAACAGTTGGATCAGCTCAGCCAGCGTCATGCTCTACAAACGCAAATCGCGGCGCATACTGAACAGGTAGCGCGCTTTACCGCGCAGATTGCGCAGCGTCAGGCGTCGCTGACGGCTGATTTGGCGCAGTATACGCTTTCCCTTCCAGCGCCAGAAGACGAGGCTTCGTGGCTGAATGAGCGCGCCGACGAAGCGAAAATATGGCAACAGCGTCAGACCGAGTTCGCGGATTTGCAAACGCAGATCGACAGGCTTGCCCCGTTGCTGGAGACGCTACCGCAAACGGATACCGCGGATTCCGACGACGACGTGCCGCTGGATAACTGGCGGCAGGCGCATGATGAGTGCGTGTCATTACAAAGCCAGTTGCAAACCCTGCAGGAACAGACGACGCAGGAACAGCAGCGCGCCGCCGAGGCGATAGCGCACTTTGATGCGGCGTTAAAAAATAGCCCGTTTGACAGCCAGGCAACGTTCCTGGCGGCGTTGCTGGATGAAGAGACCGTGACCCGTCTGGAAAAACAACAACAAACGCTGGAAAGTCAGCTACAACAAGCGAAGGCGTTAAGCGCGCAGTCCACGCAGGCGCTGGCTGACCATCAGCAACAGCCGCCCGCCGGTCTGGACCCAACGTGTACGGCGGAGCAGCTCGCGCAGCGGCTGGCGCAGTTGGCGCAACAACTGCGTGAAAACACGACACGCCAGGGGGAAATCCGCCAGCAAATTAAACAGGATGCAG
The DNA here is from genome assembly GCF_043848115.1 of Salmonella sp. 2020_1395. Lineage (NCBI taxonomy): Bacteria > Pseudomonadati > Pseudomonadota > Gammaproteobacteria > Enterobacterales > Enterobacteriaceae > Salmonella > Salmonella sp. 2020_1395. The sequence goes on from NZ_JBCMFH010000003.1 coordinate 283,308, forward strand.
ATAATCGGCAGCGCCAACGGGCGCTGATGGCGGAAATGAAACAAGCCTCTCAGCAAGTGGAAGACTGGGGCTATCTCAATGCGCTGATCGGCTCTAAAGAAGGTGATAAGTTCCGCAAATTCGCCCAGGGACTGACGCTGGATAATCTGGTCTGGCTGGCGAATCATCAGCTCACCCGCCTGCATGGCCGCTATTTATTGCAGCGCAAAGCCAGCGACGCGCTGGAACTGGAGGTTGTCGATACCTGGCAGGCCGACGCCGTGCGCGATACGCGAACGTTATCAGGCGGCGAAAGTTTCCTGGTCAGCCTGGCGCTGGCGCTGGCGTTATCAGATTTGGTCAGCCATAAAACGCGCATTGATTCTTTGTTCCTCGACGAAGGCTTCGGCACGCTTGATAGCGAAACGCTGGACGCCGCGCTGGATGCGCTCGACGCGCTGAATGCCAGCGGGAAGACCATCGGTGTGATTAGCCACGTGGAAGCCATGAAAGAACGTATCCCTGTGCAGATAAAAGTGAAAAAAATCAATGGGCTTGGTTATAGCAAACTGGACAAAGCGTTTGCCGTGGAGTAACACGAGTGTCATCCTGCGCACAGCATACCGTCATGACATAGCATAATAATGAATACACAAAGACGGATAAGGAATGGTATTACCTCGCGCTTATCCGCAAGCTATACGTTGATTGGCTGTGACAATTCACAGCCACAGCGCGCAACATGCGCCTTTATTTTCGGCAGGTGGTATGAAAAAAGTTATTTTTTCTTTGGCGCTGGGTACGTTCGGACTGGGGATGGCCGAGTTTGGCATTATGGGCGTGCTGACGGAGCTGGCACGCGATGTCGGGATAACGATTCCCGCCGCCGGGCATATGATCTCGTTTTACGCCTTCGGCGTCGTGCTGGGCGCGCCTGTTATGGCGCTCTTTTCCAGCCGCTTTTCGCTTAAACATATACTGCTGTTTCTGGTCACGCTGTGCGTGATGGGCAATGCCATATTTACCTTTTCCTCGTCATATCTGATGCTCGCCGTCGGCAGACTGGTTTCCGGCTTTCCGCACGGCGCCTTTTTTGGCGTCGGCGCCATTGTCCTGTCAAAGATTATCCGCCCCGGGAAAGTCACCGCCGCCGTCGCGGGTATGGTTTCAGGAATGACGGTGGCGAATCTGGTGGGCATTCCGGTCGGCACTTACCTGAGCCAGGAATTTAGCTGGCGCTACACCTTTTTATTGATCGCGGTTTTCAACATCGCTGTGCTCACCGCAATTTTCTTCTGGGTGCCGGATATCCGTGACAAAGCCCAAGGCAGTCTGCGCGAGCAGTTCCACTTCTTGCGTAGTCCTGCGCCGTGGCTCATTTTCGCCGCCACGATGTTCGGCAATGCGGGCGTTTTTGCCTGGTTCAGCTATATCAAGCCATTTATGATGTACATCTCCGGTTTTTCGGAGACGAGCATGACGTTTATTATGATGCTGGTCGGGCTGGGGATGGTGTTAGGCAATCTGTTAAGCGGCAAACTCTCCGGCAGATATACTCCGCTGCGCATCGCGGTAGTGACTGACCTCGTTATCGTGCTCTCTCTCATGGCGCTCTTTTTCTTCAGCGGATACAAAACGGCATCGCTGACTTTCGCGTTTATCTGCTGCGCTGGTCTGTTTGCGCTCTCTGCGCCGCTGCAAATCCTGCTGCTGCAAAACGCCAAAGGCGGCGAACTGCTGGGCGCGGCGGGAGGGCAAATCGCCTTTAATCTCGGTAGCGCGATTGGCGCCTGGTGCGGCGGGCTGATGCTGACGCTAGGTTTTGCGTACCACTACGTGGCGCTTCCCGCCGCCCTGCTCTCGTTTTCCGCCATGTCGTCGTTGCTGGTATACGGACGTCTAAAACACAAGCAGCCATCGGTCACGCCGGTTGCCGGATGACGCCATCCGGCTAAAAACGTTACGCCAGCGGCCACAGCCAGGCCGCGCCGCGCACGCCGCTCGAATCGCCATGCCGCGCCTTACGTACCGGCGTCTCGCACTCGCCGCCAAAAACAAACGATTTCATCAGCGACGGAACCGTCTTGTACAGGCGCTCAACATTGCTCATACCGCCGCCCAGCACAATGACATCCGGATCCAGAATATTCACGACATGAGATAATGCTTTCGCCAGCCGTAGCTCATAACGGCTTAACGCCAGTTCCGCCACGGCGTCCTGCGCGTCGACCAGACGAATAATCTCATCGCCTTTTAGCGCGTTACCGCTCAAACGCTGGTAATCCGTGGCAAATCCCGTACCGGAAATAAAGGTTTCGATACAGCCTTGTTTACCGCAATAACAGGGAATTTCTTCGCAGTAACGCAACTCATCGTCATCCATCCACGGCAACGGATTGTGGCCCCATTCACCTGCCGTACCGTTGCCGCCGATGTGCACCCGGCCATTTAGCGCTACGCCCGCGCCGCACCCGGTACCGATAATCACCGCAAATACCGTTTGCGCCCCCGCCGCCGCGCCATCTACCGCCTCTGATACCGCCAGGCAATTGGCATCGTTGGCTAACCGCACTTCACGCTTCAGACGACGGCTCACATCGCTATCGAACGGCTGGCCGTTAAGCCACGTAGAGTTAGCGTTTTTCACCACGCCGGTGTAAGGCGAGAGAGAACCGGGAATGCCAATGCCAACGCTACCGGTCTGGCCGGTCGCCTGTTCCGCCATGTCGACCAGCGTAGCGATGGTTTCTATCGTTTGCTGATAATCCTCCCGCGGCGTAGGCAGACGATGGCGAAACCGCTGCTCTCCTGCATCATCAAGCGCAATGACTTCCGTTTTTGTGCCGCCTAAATCGATACCAATACGCACATACCGCTCCTCATTTTTTGGGAATATCAACAGGGTAGAATTCACCGTTCTGATTGGCAATGCAAGCCTGCCGACAATTCGTTACTATACCGCCTGGATTTAACGACAAGGCCGTGGAAATTATCATGCTGTGGTTCAAAAATTTAATGGTTTACCGTCTTAGCCGCGATATTACATTACGCGCCGAAGAGATGGAGAAACAGCTCGCCTCAATGACGTTTACCCCATGCGGTAGCCAGGATATGGCCAAAATGGGCTGGGTTCCGCCGATGGGCTCTCACAGCGATGCGTTAACGCACACCGCCAATGGCCAAATTATTATTTGCGCGCGCAAAGAAGAGAAAATCCTGCCATCGCCAGTGATCAAACAGGCTCTGGAGGCGAAAATCCAGAAACTGGAAGCCGATCAGGGACGCAAGCTGAAGAAGACGGAAAAAGATTCCCTGAAGGATGAAGTGTTGCATTCGTTGCTGCCGCGCGCGTTTAGCCGCTTCAGTCAGACAATGATGTGGATTGATACCGTTAACGGCCTGATTATGGTTGACTGCGCCAGCGCGAAAAAAGCGGAAGATACTTTGGCGCTACTGCGTAAAAGTCTTGGCTCGCTGCCGGTCGTCCCGCTGGCGCTGGAAAATCCGATTGAGCTGACGCTCACAGAGTGGGTGCGCTCCGGTACGGTCGCTCAGGGTTTCCAGTTGCTGGACGAAGCCGAATTGAAAGCGATGCTGGAAGATGGCGGCGTGATCCGCGCGAAAAAGCAGGATCTGGTCAGCGACGAGATCGCCGTTCATATTGAAGCGGGTAAAGTTGTCACGAAGCTGGCGCTCGACTGGCAGCAGCGTATTCAATTCGTCATGTGCGACGACGGCTCCATTAAGCGTCTGAAATTCTGCGATGAGCTGCGCGATCAGAACGAAGATATCGACCGGGAAGATTTTGCCCAACGTTTTGACGCGGACTTTATCCTGATGACCGGCGAGCTGGCGGCGCTGATTCAAAGCCTGGTGGAAGGATTAGGCGGCGAAGCGCAGCGCTAACCAGAGGGTCCCTCTCCGCCGGAGAGGGGACTCACCGCTCCGTTATAAATAGCGGCACAGATACGAGGTGGGCTCAGCAACCTGGAGATGAAACTCGCTGTGGCCAGGCACGTTAAACACCTCACCGGCTGTATACACTTTCCATTCGACAGTTCCCGGCAACAGTACCTTCAACGCGCCGCTCACAACCGTCATCTCTTCGGGTTCGGCGGTGCCAAATGTATACTCCCCTTCCGCCATCACACCAACGCTGGCCCGGCCGGTGCTACTGCTGGTAAATCCAATAGACTTCACTTTCCCGGAAAAGTATTCATTGCTTTGTAGCATAATCAGGCCCCGTCTCATTATTAAATTAACACACAATATAGAGTCCTGACGTTCGGCCTGTCACGTAAAATTAGACAAGCAGTTCTGAAGCTAACCGCGCAATCAAAACGTTAGAGAGTAAAACCGGCACATCCAGCGCCTGCTGTAAAATATCCCGATGACGCTGATGAAAACCCAGACAATCCAGCATAATGACATCCGCGCCTTGATCCAGTAGCGCCTGCCCGGCATCAATTAACTGTTGCTCAGAACCGTGAACCGGATTCGCCAGCGAATACACCGGCGGCATTTGCAATACCTGCCATTTTTTCTCCTGGGCCGCCAGAAGTTCTGCAACAGGCACAATCACGCCCACCTGATGCCCATCCACAATAGAGGCGACAAGCGGTGGAATAATACGCAGCGGTTCAAGCAAAATAGAATTACGGGCTGCCATACTTTTAATCGCCGCGGTGCTCATCAGTATAATGACATCATAACCCTGGTTATCCAGCACCTCGACAACGCTCTGTAAATCTCGCTCCACCTTCTGGCGGGAAACATGGGCTATCTGGTTATCATTCAGCAACGTCAAAAGCGGATCGTCGCCAGGCTCTACAGCGTAATCCGCCATAACGTCTTCCCGGCTCATTTTTCCCAGCAGGCTATGATGGGTGATGTGTTGTTCGTCGATGTATTCCGTCAGAAGCGGTAACACTTCGCTCATTGGCACAACGCCGATTGTGAGGATTGCCAACGACGCACTCATTTTTATTCCACCTTATTACTTCGTCGTAATTCCCGGGCAAATATTCACACGCTCACCGCGCTACCTGCCCTACAAATCTCAGAAAGCGTAGCAGCAGATGAGCAACGTATTGTGTAAAGATTCCAAATAACTCCAATATTGTATTGTTATCGCTTAATTTACGGTTTTAGTTGCCAGTATAAATGTTTCAAGAATGTGATGGAGATACAATTTAGGGGTACCCGGAATCCCTTCCGAGTGGTTCATGCGTCTATGATTTATCCGGATCTTCGTAACGTTTTTTCGCATCCATCGCTTCTTCTGCGGTCGGATGCTCGCTGATGAGCGAATCAGGTTTCGGATGGTCAGCCCGTAGCTGATACCACGTCACCGTCTGGCCCGGCGTGCCTTTTTCAATGGTGACGATATAAGCTTCCCGCGGATAAGGTGGTCTGGTTGGCATAGCGTTTCCTTTATTCTGGGTGAGCGTTAAGTATAGACATCTCCCTGTAACCGTTGCGTCGACGGCGGCAGCGCCGCGATAATTTCAGAAACGACCTGGGCCGGCGCTTTCGTCGCGTCAATAATGTAATGCGCCGTTTCGCGATACAACGCGTCACGCTGCTCAAGCACTTCCCGAACCTCTTCGCTCAACGGCTTGCCGGTGAGGGTCGGGCGCAGATCCGCTTCAGGTTCAGCCTCAAGCCGGTTAACCAGCGTGGATACCGGCGCGCACAGATAAATCACTACGCCAACACGGTGCATATAACGTCGGTTATACTCCGTGAGAATAATACCGCCTCCCGTCGCCACGACAGTCGAAGGCGCGCTTACCGCCTCCAGGGCCGCGGTTTCCCGGGCGCGGAACCCTCCCCAGCCTTCTTTTTCAACGATATCAGCGACGCTCATCTGCACGTGCGATTGCAGCCAGCGGTCGGTATCTGCAAACCGAAAACCGGTTGCCTGCGCCAGCGCCATACCGATGGTGGTTTTCCCACAGCCCCGCGGGCCAACAAGATAAAGAGGTTGCATCATAGCAGGCGTTCCCCCAGGAACTGCGCATACGCAGGATTTGATATCAGCAATGTTATAATCATATCATCTAACTAGTACAACGCATAAATGTAAATAATAATTTACACAAAGATACTAAAGTCACAATATTAGTACTATAGCAAGAATCAGAAATGAATAAACTGTAAATTTTTCATTACAGGATTTATTTTTTACGCTGGCTTTCCAGCCACCACTTATCCAGCTCGGCGGCAAAATGCTGACGATCGCGCGGCGAGAGAGTGTTTGGTCCCCCCGTTTGTACGCCGCTGGCGCGTAGCGTGTCCATAAAGTCACGCATCGTCAGACGTTCGCGAATCGTGGCGTCGCTATAGCGTTCTCCCCGGGGATTAAGAGCCGCAGCGCCTTTTTCCAGCACTTCAGCCGCCAGCGGAATATCCGCGGTAATCACCAGATCGCCCGCTTCGCATTGACGCACGATTTCGTTATCCGCCACGTCAAACCCGGCGGCCACGCGGAGCGTGCGGATAAAACGCGAAGGCGGCACGCGCAAGGCCTGATTGGCAACCAGAATAAGCGGCAACTGCATCCGCTCGGCGGCGCGGTACAAAATTTCTTTAATGACATTCGGACACGCATCCGCATCCACCCAGATGGTCATAATGTCTCCCGTACGATATACAATCTTTTATTGTCTCGCGCTTTTGCCTTTCATCAAAGTGCTGTTTCTCCTTCTGCCCGTTTTCAATCCGCGTTAAGCTAACCATTCCCCATAACACACAAACATAGGGAGTGACGAGATGGAGAAGAAAATCGGTTTTATTGGCTGCGGTAATATGGGCAAGGCTATTCTTGGCGGACTGATTGCCAGCGGTCAGGTACTTCCCGGCCAGATCTGGGTCTACACCCCCTCCCCCGATAAAGTCGCCGCCCTGCATGATCAGTACGGCATTAATGCGGCGCAAAGCGCGCAGGAGGTCGCTCAGGTCGCGGATATCGTTTTCGGCGCGGTAAAACCGGGCATTATGGTGAAAGTGCTCAGTGAAATCTCCTCCAGCCTGAACAAAGACTCGCTGGTGGTCTCTATTGCCGCAGGCGTAACGCTTGATCAGCTTGCGCGCGCGCTGGGACACGACCGTAAAATCATTCGCGCTATGCCGAATACGCCGTCGCTGGTCAACGCAGGAATGACCTCCGTCACGCCCAACGCGCTGGTCACACCGGAAGATACGGCTGATGTGCTGAATATTTTCCGCTGCTTTGGCGAGGCGGAAGTAATTGCTGAGCCGATGATCCATCCGGTGGTTGGCGTGAGCGGATCTTCGCCGGCCTATGTCTTTATGTTTATCGAGGCGATGGCGGACGCTGCCGTTCTGGGCGGTATGCCTCGCGCTCAGGCTTATAAATTCGCCGCGCAGGCCGTTATGGGATCGGCGAAAATGGTACTCGAAACCGGAAAGCATCCCGGCGAACTGAAAGATATGGTGTGCTCGCCTGGCGGAACGACGATTGAAGCCGTACGCGTTCTGGAAGAACGTGGCTTCCGCGCTGCGGTAATAGAAGCGATGACGAAGTGTATGGAAAAATCAGAGGCGCTCAGTAAATCCTGAAGCCCGGCTGGACGTCATGCCGCCACTTCGGTGCGGTTACGTCCGGCATTCTTTGCTTTGTAAAGCGCCATATCCGCAGACTTTAACCATTCCCGATAATGACCGATTTGTGGCGTTAACGGCGCCACACCCACGCTGATGCGTAACATGACCTGCGGCGCGCCCGGCAAGCGTAAGGTATTTAGCCGTTCATGCACTCGCGACATGGCGGTAATCGCGCTGTCTGCCGGCGTTCCGCACATAATCACCGCAAATTCGTCGCCGCCAAAGCGCCCGATAATATCACTCCCGCGTAGCGTTATCTGTAATTGACGCGTCAGGGCGATAATAGCCTCATCCCCAACATCATGCCCCCAGGTGTCGTTAATGCTCTTAAAATGATCGATGTCGATAATCAACAATGTCGCCTCCCGATGGTGGCGTCGGCTGTGATCGAATTCATTACGTAATAAAATTTCCCAGTGGCGTCGGTTATAGACGCCGGTCATGCCATCCCGCGAGCTCATCGCCTGCAAGCGTCGCTTATGTTCCGCTAATTTAATGGCCGTTTGATAACTTACCCAGGCGAACAGAAGCGGATACAACATAATGACGGGCAAAGAGAGCGTGACTTCCAGCGATGAGCTTCGCATCGCGACGGGTAGCCCGGTAAGCTGCAACGTCACCAGACATGACGCCAGCAAAAGGCCCATTCCGACAGTGAATAGCCGCCGCCCGCCAGCCCCCATCAGATTCATGCTCATCATCATAAACAGCGCGGCGGCAGGCAACATATTGACGCCCATCAGCGCGATCCACATGCCGGAGAGGATCGCATCCACTTTCAGGTTGTAAATTTCCTGGCGTAGCGGATCAAGGGCTTTCGCCGCCCACTGCCACGCCAGATGCGGCCAGACAAAAGACCAGCCGACCAGCAATAGCCACCAGCCGCCAAAGACAGGTTGCGACACTAACACGGCGGCTACCGGTAAAAACATCCCCCCTAACCCCACCGCACGCGGTAGCCTGATGCGCCGGGCGAAGCGCAATCCGGAGCGCTGACGATCATCAGAAGGGTCAGGCGGCGCTACCGCCTGTTCAACCGCTTTTCGGTAAAAATTTTCATCATTCATTATTTTTGGGAACATTTAGAAACAATTTTCCCAAATTATAGAAACAGAGCGCATGGAGGGAGTATGAAATTTCGGGTGAGTGTTTTTCAGGACTCACCCGATAGCACTACGCCGCTTTTTTCAGGCAGGCGCTCATAAACTTGCTACGGTCATCGCCTTTCAGTGATTGTTCCGTCGCCTGAACATTGCATTCACGCATTTTCTGCTGTTGCGGCGTCAGGCTTTTCTCGCCAGGGGCTGACTGACTGTTTTTCAGGCAGTCGCTAAGGTAGGTTTTACGCGCATCGCCTTTCAACGCTTGCGCTGTCGCCTGCTGATTACAGGTCGTCATGCGCTGCTGTTGCGGCGTTAACGGTTTCTCGGTTGCGCCGACGGCGGTTAAAAAGACCAGGCCAAAAAGTAAAGTCACCAGTAATGTTATTTTCATAGCACCATCCTTTTGTCAGTGTACGCATTACACGTGGTCCCTTTGGGAAATATCCCAGGGACTTTATATAAGTCTGGCCGTTACTGGCAAAAATACCACCCGGCTGTAAAAGTATTACTTACCGTTAGCAATAGATGTTTTATTGATTGACAAACCGTAGGCTAATGTGCAATTCGATTATCCACAGTCACGCAGGATGCAGAAGAACAACGCATAACGTTACACTGTTATTACCATAGCCGCTTCGTTTTTATTTTGCCCTGTATTACCCAGAAGAAAATAAAAACGAAGCGGCTATGGTATTTCATAATAAGTAACGTTATAACAACTGTGTTGTTTTAAAATACGATTAGTGCCGGGGGTGTCTCAGCAACTTTTTTACATATTGGCGCAGCAATTCCGTATCGTGATCAGGAACGCTGGCATCCGGCTTTACGCCTTCAAGTGCCCCCTCTACCTGACGTATCAACATCTCCTGCTCGTTTTGCGCCATGTTACGTAACATTGCTGTGACGATAATCTCTAACGCTTCTACCTGAGCAACCAGTTCTTTCGACTCTTCTTCTTTTTGGGCTAGCTTAAGCAACAACTCTGCTATGAGATTTTTCATGACCATATTTCCTTATTAGTTCCAGGGTGACGTTATCACTATGAAGAACCACTGCCTAGAGGCTGAAAGTACTATTTTTATGATACAGGAAGAACTTTACACAAATAATTATCACTGTCGCCGCAGCGAAACGTTTCTCAGACCGAAAACGAGACGATAATAAACCATCAAAAAACAATAATCACGCTATATCATAATTTAAGGTTATGCCACCTATAGAAAAACTTCACGGATAAAGAATATATCTTTTAATTTAAACCATATCGTAACGGCAGAAGCGCCGTTACGATGCACCGCTATTGGCCTTTCGCTTTTTGCGCGTTACGCCGACGACGTAACGCCAGGGTCAGTTGTCCAATATTGATCAACACGATCGCCGCCGTAGCGATAAAAACCCAGCGGAAACCGGCCATCGCCGATACCGTCGCGCCCATCAACGGCCCAACCACGTTGCCCAGGTACATAAATGACTGGTTGTAGCCAAAAATACGTCCGGTAATTTGGTCGCTGGAGTATTTCACCAATAACGTTTGTACGGCGGGTAACATCGCGCCATCGGCAAAGCCCAACAAGAAACGCAACAGCCCCAACTGGAACGGCGTGGTGACCCAGGACATCGCGAAGAAAAGCAGCACTGCGCAGATAAGCGTGGCCATCAGAATTCTTTCCGTGCCGATTCTGTCGCCAAGTTTTCCCAGGCGAGGCGCGGAGATAAGCGCGGAGATACCGGGCACCGAGGCGATTAACCCGCTAAGAAAGGCGATGTTATTACTGTCCGGCATCATTGATTTGATAAACAGCGCCAGGATTGGACTGATGGAACCATTACAGAGTTGAATGACCATCGTGGTAAAAAACAAACTGATCACCAGCGCAGGATAAGGTAACGACGCAAAAACGGCTTTACCGCTCAGGCGTTCGCTTTTCTTGATGACCGGACGCACGCCTTCTTTAATTAAAAATAGCGTGACCAGAAAGCTCACCACCAACAGTATGGCGGTAATCAGAAATACCGCCCGCAGCCCGATATGATCCGCGACAAAGCCGCCCATTAACGGCCCGCCGATAACGCCGCTGATCTGCGCGGTAGAAAGCGTACTGAGCGCCCAGCCGCTACGTTCGCGTGGTACCTGAGAGGCTACCAGCGCCATGGCATTGGGGATATAGCCTGACGTTAACCCCATGATTCCGCGCAACAGGAAAAGTTGCCAGACATGGGTCGCAAATGCCTGCAGTAGAATAGCTATCGCCATCCCGAGCGACGCGCGCAATAGCATCAGTTTACGCCCTTTACGATCGGCGAGACTGCCCCACATCGGCGACACAATGGCGGAAATAAGAAACGTGATGCTAAACGTTAACCCGGACCACATTGATAACGCTTCATGGGAAGAGACGCCAAGCTGGGAAATATAAAGGGGTAAGAATGGCAGGATTTGGCTGATTGCCAGCCCGGTAAAAAAACATCCAAACCAAACGGAAATTAGATTAACTTTCCAGGATTCCATAAGACTCGTAACGGTAAGTAGCTGAAAATACGCGTTAGCTTAGCAAGTTCTCTTTTTCCTGGTGGTTCCAGAGGTGCGATACGTCACACTTTGCTATTTTGTCTCCCCGTTCATCATTTTTGTGAAACATGTCACATTATATAGCCGCGCAAGGCAGACGTTTATGCTTTAACGACACACGCCGTAGCCCCGCATTCCAAGATGAAAATGGTTAGCATGCGCAGCGTTATAGTCAGGCCCGAGCCCATTGCCATAATAATGGCAACTGGCGTTTAACATAGCGCGTAACCAGGGCCCCGTCTCCTCACGCCCCCAGCCGCGCAGAACAGTGATTTTTCGGCCATCTGATAGCTGAAACCCGCTGACATCCAGCGCTTCTGCGCTGGCATGTTCACTGCGACGCGCATCCGGGCGGTGATAAATATTACGGCAGGCATAGCTGCCCAGATGTTCGATGCGGGTCAGGCGGCGCTTCATCCACGTTTCTGTTAAAGGTTTTGCCTGCTGTTCGACAAACAGCGCGGAGCGCAGCGCCAGCGGGCAGGAGGCTAAAAAACTGCTGCTCAGTTTGACCTGGCCAAAATCTCTGACGCGCACAACATGGGACAAGGGACATTCACCAGCGCTATCCGCAACAGGTTGTGATGAAATTAATCCCTGTTGATTGGCCGCCGTCAACAGCTCCCGGCACTGCGACGGCGTAAGGCGCTGTAGTTTGAAGGTAGTGATCCAGCCTGGCGGATCGGCAAGTTGTAGCGGAGCAAAAGGATTATAGTAAGAGGGAAGATAACGATATCCCAGCCCGCCAATGCCGCCCAACAGCACAATAATCAGAAAACCCTTACCTCTCACGCGGCCTCCGTTCTCACATCCCATAAACATTATGGCAGAACCCCGCGAAACCCGCGTTTTGTCGTGGTAATGTATACGCTTTGCATTCGATGGAATGGGTTTTTAAGATGGCGAAATTGCGGGTAGGAATAGTATTTGGCGGTAAGTCGGCGGAACATGAAGTGTCTTTGCAATCAGCGAAAAATATCGTTGATGCGATCGATAAAACCCGCTTCGACGTGGTGCTGTTAGGGATAGATAAGGCAGGACAATGGCATGTTAACGATGCGGAAAATTATTTGCAGAATGCAGACGATCCGGCACATATCGCGCTACGTCCTTCGGCAATCAGTCTGGCCCAGGTGCCTGGCAAACACCAACACCAATTGATTAACGCTCAGAACGGGCAGCCGCTACCGACGGTAGATGTTATTTTTCCTATCGTCCACGGTACGCTGGGCGAAGACGGCTCATTGCAGGGGATGCTGCGCGTCGCAAACTTACCGTTTGTCGGTTCAGACGTGCTGAGCTCCGCAGCCTGCATGGATAAAGACGTCGCCAAACGACTGCTACGCGATGCAGGACTGAATATCGCCCCGTTTATCACACTCACCCGAACGAATCGTCACGCGTTTAGTTTTGCCGAGGTTGAATCCCGTCTGGGACTGCCGCTGTTCGTTAAGCCCGCCAATCAGGGCTCTTCGGTCGGCGTCAGTAAAGTCGCTAACGAAGCGCAATATCAGCAGGCGGTCGCGCTGGCTTTCGAATTCGATCATAAAGTGGTGGTGGAGCAAGGGATCAAAGGGCGCGAGATCGAATGCGCCGTATTAGGTAACGATAACCCACAGGCCAGTACCTGCGGCGAAATCGTACTGAACAGCGAATTTTACGCCTACGATACTAAGTATATTGATGATAATGGCGCACAAGTTGTCGTGCCTGCGCAGATCCCTTCCGAGGTGAATGACAAGATCCGCGCGATCGCGATCCAGGCTTATCAGACGCTGGGATGCGCGGGTATGGCGCGTGTCGATGTCTTCTTAACGGCAGACAATGAGGTCGTGATTAACGAGATTAATACGCTGCCAGGTTTTACCAATATCAGTATGTATCCAAAACTCTGGCAGGCGAGCGGATTGGGCTATACCGATTTGATCAGCCGTCTGATTGAGCTGGCGCTGGAACGCCATACGGCGAATAACGCCTTAAAAACCACGATGTAATAGCGCACGCCCGATAGCGCAACGTTTATCGGGCGTCTTTTACCTCACCATCTTCGCGCCGGCGAATGATGAACCCCGCCAGCCAGAAGCTAATAATCCACGTTACCAGCCCAACACCATAGGTTTGCCATCCTTTCGCCTCAAATCCCAGCAATCCTACGACGCCATTCAAAATAAAGATAAGGCCAATAGAGAAGGCATAGTAGTGCCAGTCACGACGAATTTTTACAGGCAAACGCATAACGACTCCGACGTATTAACAGCAACAAAAACGTATTTTTGCATACTTCTGGCGAGCGAGTCTGTGGGGGATACGGAATTTCTTAAATGTTAATTGATTTTGATAAAAGTGATCGTTTTGTGACAACTAACAAAAATTTACGCGATGGATACATTCCGTATGTGAAATTACCATGATTCTGATATTGACAAACACAATGACCTGTCAGACTTCACAGTAAGCCGATGGCATAACGCCAGATCGTAGCCGATCATCCTGGAGGTCTTTATGGCTGATTTCACTCTCTCAAAATCGCTGTTCAGCGGGAAGCATCGAGAAACCTCCTCTACGCCCGGAAATATTGCTTACGCCATATTTGTACTGTTTTGCTTCTGGGCCGGAGCGCAACTCTTAAACCTGCTGGTTCATGCGCCGGGCATCTATGAGCATCTGATGCAGGTACAGGATACAGGTCGACCGCGGGTAGAGATTGGGCTGGGCGTCGGGACGATTTTTGGCCTGGTGCCCTTCCTCACGGGCTGCCTCATTTTCGCCGTTATCGCCGCGTTTTTACGCTGGCGTCACCGTCACCAATAAACCTTAGCGCGCTGGAGAAAGTATCCCAGCGCGAAATTTATCGCCCCATACACCGCGCCCGCCGCTCATCAACTCGTTTAGCAAACCAGGCGGTCGTCAGCTTGCGTGTGATCTTCGGACTTTCCAGTTGAATACCGGGCAACATTTCCCGCGCAAGCGTCTTGCCCGTTTTGGCCTCGGCCAGTTTATAGACTTTCTTGTAGAGCGCCGTTTTTTCAAACGCCAGGCTATCGCCTTTCTCCAGTTGGCTGCGAATTTCACGCTCACTCATTCCCAACTGCCCTGCCAGTTTGCGCACCGCTAACTCTGTTTTGCCCGGTTCCTTGCTGTTATAACGAATCAGATCGCCATCCAGCGCCAGTTTTACCCCACTGGCTTTACTGACGGCATTCTGGAACGCAGCGTTACGGCTGGCGTACCATCCCGCGTTGAAGTCGGCGAAGCGGAAAACAGGCGCGCTGTAGTTCGCCGGGTAATTCAGCAAATGGTAGGTTCCAAACCACAACCCGCCACGGCGCGTAAAGACCTCCTGACGTACCGTTCCCGTCATCTTCCACGGATAGCCTTTCGCGTGCTGTTCGGCAAAGGCAATGCTGACCTGCATCGGGCCGCCCGTATGCACCGGGTTATATGAGCCAAATAGCGTCTGCCCCATAGGGACCATATTGATAAAATCGTCAAAAATAGCGCTAAGCTGTTTTTCGGTTTTTACCGTGTCCAGGCGTTCGCTATAGCTCTTGCCGTTGGGGGAGTTAATTTTCAGCGCGGTGTGCACCAGAAACAGCGGGATGTGTAGTCGTTCAGCGCGGCGATCAATCTCCTGCCAGGCGATTTTACTTAGCCCCGGCACGACAGGATCCGCCTGATAACCGGACTCCTGCTGGGCGACAGCCAGCACCGAACAGATATTTTCTACCGTCGGCGCCAGCCCCTGGCTCTTAAATGTTGTCGCGATATCTTTCGCCCAGGCCTCTCTGTCTTTGACACTGGCCGGCATTTTCTGACGTACTACGCTTGCCACGTCGACAGGCTTCTCGCCCTTGCTCACCGGCTGCCCGGATTGACTACTACAGCCAGCCAATATGGCAACCGCCAGAAAAGGCAGAGGATAAAGACGGGACGCCGCCGACATAACGTTTCCTTCTGTTAGCTAAAAGAGTGGGTCACTTCCTGAACTGGCTGACCATCCAACTGACGTTCAAAGCTACGTAAACGTTTATAAATAGACATCAGCTCCACCAGCGTCGTCCAGGAGTTAATCAAATACTGGAACGAACCGCGCACCTGGCCAAACACGTTGGTGATTTGCGTCATCAGCCCCAGCGTAATCGTACCGGCAACAATGGAAGGAAACAGCAGGAACAAACCGAAAACGTTATCGACCTGCAAATAGAGAATGCGCGCGATGTTGAAATACATATAGTGAAAGTAGAGACGGAAGTAGTTATGACGCACCGCGCTAAACAGTTCACGGACGGTGGGCGGCGTGGCGCGGCTGGCGTCATCTTCACCGTAGACCAGCTCCTTACGATAAGCGGCTTCCACTCGCTGATTTTTAAATTCCAGCCCTGGCAATTTGATCCCGACGACCGCCAGCAGGCCCGTCCCCATTAATGACCAGACTATGGCGGCAATGACCAGGCCGTAAGGGATATGTCCTACGATGGGTAAATTCGGCACATGCGCTGACAGGGTGACTAACACCGGCAGAAAGGCGATGAGCGTCATGATGGCATTGATAAAACTCACGCCCATATTCTCCAGTGTAGAGGCAAAACGCATGGTGTCTTCCTGCACACGTTGGGCGGCCCCTTCGATATGGCGCAGGTACTGCCAGTGCGCCATATAGTGCTCATTCATTGCGGTACGCCAGCGAAATACATAGTGGCTGACAAAGAAGTTGTTCAGCACGCCGATCACTACGGCGATAAGCGCAATACCGAGAAACACCCCCACTTCATGATAAAATTGACCAAGAGTGACCTTGTGCGGCGAGCTGAGCGCCGTTTGAATCAAATCATAGAACGGCGCGTACCAGGCGTTAACCGCGACGCCAACCTCCACCAAAAACCAGGTGACAAAAATAATGAGCGAGGTGCCAAGTATCGACCAGTACTGCCAGCGGTGCGGGCTATAGATGAACCAGAACGTTGCAAATAATCCCACGCAAATCAGGTAATAAGCATAAAAAATCAGATAGTCCAGCGACCAGAAGCGCGCTGCGCTGATAGGCACTTCATCGGATGCCCCTACAAGTCGCGCCACCCAATCTCCTCCTCCCGCCTGCCAGAAAATGACGGCGATCAGCGCCCAAACAAACGCCGACATGAAAAACGGCCCTGGCTTTGGGAAAAAAGATTTAAACATCATGCTCTCCTGCTAACTTCTTATCTTTATTACGGCTGCTGTGACGGCGGCAATAGCACGCCATGCCCACGCAAATGAAAGGGCTAAACCAGGCATTGTGACCTACGTTGTGACGCTTAGTTCGCATTTCTGCTCAACAGAATTGTTTCGACGAGTTTCATACACAGCAGGCACGCTGACGCTATCAGGTTATCACAAGCGCTCTATCACAAAAGTAAACATTCTCCATCACGAAAACCCGCCGTTACGTTTTTTCACCCACTTTTTTCTCTTTAACGTTTTGCAATGTGCCGCCGGGTAGTATAAATACGCATAACCACCGTTATTTCACTTATGGACATCACCGTTGAAACGTAGTCTGCTTTTTACTGCCATGCTGTTTGCGGCATCACTTACTTCTGTCCAGGCGGCTCAGCCGATTGCCGATCCGGTTTTTGCCTCTGATATCGTTGATCGTTATGCCGAGCATATCTTTTATGGTAGCGGCGCCACGGGCATGGCGCTGGTGGTGATCGACGGCAATCAACGCGTGTTTCGTAGTTTCGGTGACACCAGACCGGGCAATAATGTTCGTCCACAGCTTGATTCGGTCATTCGTATCGCTTCTCTCACCAAGCTCATGACCAGTGAAATGTTGGTAAAATTGCTCGATCAGGGAACGGTAAAATTAAACGATCCGCTCAGCAAATATGCGCCTCCCGGCGCGCATGTCCCGACGTATCAAGGCACGCCGATTACGTTGGTCAACTTAGCGACCCATACCAGCGCGCTTCCGCGAGAACAGCCCGGCGGCGCGGCGCATCGTCCGGTATTTGTCTGGCCAACCCGCGAACAACGCTGGAACTGGCTCTCCACAGCAACGTTAAAAGTCGCGCCAGGCTCGCAGGCGGCCTATTCCAATCTGGCGTTCGACCTGTTAGCCGACGCGCTGGCGACCGCCTCCGGCAAACCTTATACGCAACTGTTTGAAGAAAAGATTACCCGCCCGCTGGGAATGAAAGACACCACGTTTACCCCTTCTCCCGATCAGTGTAAGCGTCTGATGGTGGCAGAAAAAGGCGCAAGCCCCTGTAATAATACGCTGGCTGCCATTGGCAGCGGCGGGGTCTATTCTACGCCAGGAGATATGATGCGCTGGATGCAACAGTATCTGTCGTCAGATTTCTATCACCGTAGCCAACAGGCCGATCGTATGCAAACGTTGATTTATCAGCGCACACAGTTAAAGAAAATCATCGGGATGGACGTACCGGGTAAAGCCGACGCGCTCGGTCTGGGCTGGGTCTATATGGCGCCAAAAGACGGACGTCCTGGCATTATCCAGAAAACAGGAGGCGGCGGCGGTTTTATTACCTATATGGCGATGATCCCGCAATATAATATTGGCGCTTTTGTGGTCGTAACCCGTTCCCCCCTCACTCGTTTTACCAATATGAGCGACGGGATTAACGATTTGGTTACTGAGCTAAGCGGCAATAAACCGATTGCTATTCCTGCATCCTGAGTCGTCGCGCCTCGCGCTATATCAGACGAGGCGCAACCTTTTGTTAATATTCGGAGGGCAAACGGTTAATACTGATCAGTTTGCCTTTATTCATTTCAATGTAATTACCCTTACGCAGGGCCGCGAGAACTTCCGCCACCACCGATCGCGATACGCGCGTTCGTTGATGAATATAATTCATAACACCAATACGTGAGCGAAGTTCTTCATCCCACTCAATCATTGTCATTAACGTCGCACGAATTTGGTCGTAAGAATTATTACCAATGAGCTGCTTGTCACGAAGTTCCAGTACCTGACTTTTCCATACTATCCAACAGAAGGCTTCACGCCACAGTTGGTTTTGCTCAATGATGGCGAGAGTTTGTGATGATGAGAGGCGATAACCGATGCAACCGCTCTCCGCAATTAATTTATATTGTGCCTCTTTTTTCGCCACACCATCGGCTAAACCGAAAATAAAGGGGGCCTGCACAATACCAATAAGAACTTTATCACCCCGAACTAACGAAACAACCCCCTCTAAAATAACAAAGGTATGGGTATTACTTTCATCAGGTGAACAGATAATCTCTTTATCATTAACAAACTCGAAACGCGTACCATGCTTAGAAAGGCATTTATCGAGTCTGTAGAATTCCTGTAGTGGCTTGCTTAAAGATAACATATGCATTCCTTGCAATAATGCCCGTCAAGTCCTTGACGGGCATTTTTCAGTTTAAATTACCTTTATTTCTCCTGAGAGAAAATGATTACCAGGTATATTTAACACCAACGTTTGCAGACCAGTCTTGATCAACATCACCGCCGCCGAGGTAGTTAGCATCGGTGTAGGCGCTGAAGTTCTTCGTGAAGCTGAACTGAGTACCCAGACCAACACGTACCGCAGAACCTTCTACGCCGTTGTCGATAGAGTCGCCGTTTACGTCAGCATCGTTGTTGGAGTCGTCGTAAACGTAAGCCAGTTTGAAGTACGGGGTCAGCGCCTGATCTTCGCTGTAAGTGAAGGTATAACCTGCATCTACACCGAGTTCATAACGCATGCTGTCGTAAGACTGACCGTCAACTTTCATGTCGTTGCTCAGCTGGTAGTCGTCGCCAGACTGGAACAGACCGGATACGCTGCCGTAAGGCGTTACGTAGCCTGCATCACCCAGCTTCAGATCATAACCCAGTTTCAAGCCGAAGCCCCAGGCGTCAGAAGAGGTGTTGCCGTCAACGTAAGTACCGTCGCTCATGTTAGCAGACAAATCGTTGTTGAAGTGAGAGTAGCTCAAGTTACCATCAACAAAGATGTTGTTTGCGAAACGAGCGGAAGAGTAGATGTAGGCAGACTGGCTGTCCTGATCCACCTGACCGGTACGATCGCTCAGATCGCCTTTCGCGAAGCCTGCTGCCGCACCAACGATCCACTTAGCGTTGTTACCATCAACTTTGGTATCAACACCGACCATGATGCCATTAACATCCTGATCGTAGTTAATGGTGCCGTTGTCGCCGTTGAAGTTACCGCCGAAGTAGCTTACCCATGCGCCGCCGTTATCCGCCAGGCCATGACGAGCGTTGGTCAGACGAGTACCAACGGTGTCTTGTTCCAGGTTCCAGATATTGGTGTTCGCAGAAGGAATGCTCAGCGCCATGTTAGCGTAGTCGGTCAGTTCCATCTGTTCCAGCACGACAGTGTTGCCTTCCTGCTTAGCCTGATAGGTGTAAGCACCCAGGTCAGCTTTGTTTGCTGCAGAGAAGGTAGCATCGGTGTTTACGTCATTAACATAAATCAGCTCGTTGCCTTTGTAATCCGCAACAGAACCGGCACCAGTAGCGTTGTCGATGCGCACTTTATAGTTACCGGTAGCCGCTACAACATTGTCAACAGAGCTGTTATCCAGTTCGTCGCCGTTGTTGATATCGCCATTACCGTTGATGGTCAGGTGACCGTCAGAGTTCATCGCGATAGTACCGTAACCATAGTTAGCCTGAGTGGTATCCCAGGTACGGTCGTTCACCAGGTCAGCGTTCAGAACATAATCGCTGCTATGGATATTGAACACGCCAGAAACAACATTACCGTTGTGATCAGCAGTATTGCCGCTGGTCAGTTCCAGTTTATCAGTGCTGAATACACCATTATCAAACTGATCAACGTTAACATCCAACATACCACCATTAGTTACAGTGATAGTATTGGCATACAGTGAATAATCACCATAATGAGTCACATCATCATTCAGCGCAACAGTACTGTAGCTATCGATAGTCAGATGATCAGTTGCTACCTGACCATCTTCACCGATATTCATACTAGAACCGTTGGTCAATCCAATGGTGTCTGATACCAGGGTAGAGTCTGTAACATTTACCTGAGAGCCATTATTTACAGCTAAGGTATCAATAATGGAAGAGTTGACAGTATCCCACTCTGAACCATTGTTTAATGCAACGTTAAATACTCCACTTTGGAATACTTTGTTGTCAATAACACGATCCCAATCGTTAGCTTCAATAGTCGCACCAGGGGTAAGGCTATTATATGCAACGTCGTACATATTAGCTGGAGCAATAGCATCGGCAGTAATATTAGCCGAACCAATCCATTTACTACCATTATCCAGAGTAATATTTAGCTCATCAACATTCTGACTGTCATCAATCCAGCCGCCGTTGGTATCCTTAACACCATCGCCGTTGCTGTCATAGCCTGTTGAATAGAAGAATTCACCATCATTATTCCAGTGGCTAGAAAACTCTACATCGCCCAATAAGGTAGAATGGTCGAAGTAAACATTGTTCTTCATGGAGTAATTAGAATCAGCGTTGTCAGAGAAAGACAGTGCTACATCATTTACACTACCATCACCATTATAGTCACTAGGTTCAGCAGAGTTACCAAAGAAGTATTTTGCTCCGTCATAGTCATCTTCCAACGGAATTTCTGAACCAGAAGTCACAGTAGAGTTGGAGACGCTAATATTATTGTCCCACTGATGGTACTCGGATGTATACGCAGTATTGGTTGTATCCCCCTGAGACAAAGCAATACCCGCAACACGAGAATTATTAGCAATATTGATATTGCTCTCTACGTTCAGATCTACTGCAACCCCTAAAGCCGTATAGAACGACTCATTAGTCGTTTTAGTTGTAGTACCATCATCACCGCTCAAATAAGTGTCAGTGAAATAAAGCGCTTCATAATCATCATCAATAGTAGAGTTTGAAATATTCAGCGTAAATACATCACCGTCGTACCAATTTGTATCAGTAATGGTAGTACCATTGTCGTATGTATAACCGTTATACATACGAGGGGTAACAGCTCCAGTTACAGGGTCAATAGAAGCTGGTGTAATACTCCAGTAGCCGAAAGGCAGCTTTGAAGTAATTGAACCATGTATATTCGAATTCGTAATGTTCAGAGTGTTATCTGAATCAGTGGCATAGTCATGGTTCAGATAATAGGTAGAAATCGTACCATTAACAGTGTCACCGTTGAACGTCTGATCGAAATCACCATTGGCGTTGTTGTAGTAGACAAAGCCGCTATAGTTTACATAGTTACCATCGACTGTACCTGGATTATCCATATTGGCCCAGTCAAGAGCCGTAGTAGGGTTATTAATGTAAGTCCAGGTATCGTAAGTAGTAGCATTCGCCTGAGAAGTGATTGCCAGAGTGCAAGCCAATGCTAATTGTGAGACTACAAGTTTCTTTTTCCAGGAGTGCATTTGTCATCCCTCCTCAGGGACGTAATATAGTTGATCCATCAATTATCAATGCATAAAAACATAGAGATGTTTAGCAAGAAGGATTATGCGGCGTCATTGCTAAAAGGTTCAATTATTCTTTATCCTCAGTCCGGATTCGGACATGAATTAAAAAGACGTAATAAAAGTAAACTTTATAATTGAAAAGCATTCTTTTTCATGACCTTACAAGAAAATAAAAAAACAAAATACATATAAGATAAATATGGATTAAAGAAAAACAAAATAAATATGAATAATGTTAAAACCCACATTTACTTAAATGACGATGAAATAAAACTAAAAACAACGTAAAACTAATTCTTATTTAAAATGATATAGTGCCTGAGGTATTAATCTTCGGTATATAAAAGAAGCGCCATGTTCTGCCGCCGCCGGGGCTGCGCCTGCTACGTTAAGGACCGTTTTCGTAAAACATCTGCCTGCAGATTCAGGTATACTGGGCCTTCGATTCCACAAACATCAGGCAGACCATGACAGACCTTATCCATCGCCCTCGCCGCCTGCGCAAATCCGCTGCGCTGCGCGCTATGTTTGAAGAGACAACACTTAGCCTGAACGACCTGGTGTTGCCGATCTTTGTTGAAGAAGAACTCGACGATTACAAAGCTATTGATGCCATGCCCGGCGTAATGCGTATCCCGGAAAAGCAGCTGGCGCGAGAGATTGAACGTATCGCAAATGCTGGCATTCGTTCCGTTATGACCTTCGGCATTTCTCACCATACTGATGACACCGGCAGCGATACCTGGAAAGAAGACGGTCTGGTGGCAAGAATGTCCCGCATCTGTAAGCAAACCGTGCCGGAGATGATCGTCATGTCCGACACCTGCTTCTGCGAATACACCTCGCACGGCCACTGCGGCGTGTTGTGCGAACACGGCGTGGATAACGATGCGACGCTGGCCAACCTCGGCAAGCAGGCCGTTATCGCGGCGGCGGCTGGAGCAGATTTTATTGCGCCCTCCGCGGCCATGGATGGACAAGTCCAGGCTATCCGCCAGGCGCTGGATGCCGCCGGTTTTACCGATACGGCAATAATGTCCTACTCCACCAAGTTCGCCTCTTCTTTCTACGGCCCCTTCCGTGAAGCAGCGGGCACCGCGTTAAAAGGCGACCGCAAAACGTATCAAATGAATCCGATGAACCGCCGTGAAGCGATTCGCGAATCACTGCTCGACGAAGCCCAGGGCGCGGATTGCTTAATGGTGAAACCGGCTGGCGCGTATCTGGACGTGCTGCGTGAAATCCGCGAACGCACAGAGTTGCCGCTTGGCGCTTACCAGGTGAGCGGTGAATATGCCATGATTAAATTTGCTGCTATGGCTGGCGCCATCGATGAAGAAAAGGTCGTGCTGGAAAGTCTGGGCTCGATTAAACGCGCCGGCGCCGATTTGATTTTCAGTTACTTCGCGCTGGATCTGGCTGAGAAAAATATTCTGCGTTAATTCTGTTACAGGGCGGCGCGCTGCCGCCCTTTCCCGACTTTACACCCCACTATTCAGTCGCTGAGTCTAACCCGTTGCCGGACGCGGCTTATCCGGCTTACGGCTATTCCTCGATCGCCTGGCGAATTTGCTGCAACGACGCAGGATCGTCAATGGTTGTCAGATCGCCCGGATCGCGGCCTTCGCAGATCGCCTGGATCGTGCGGCGAAGCATCTTTCCGGAACGCGTTTTGGGGAGCTGCGAGACAAACCAGACATGCGCCGGACGACCAAAGTGACCGATCTGGTTGTCCACCAGCGCCATAATCGCGTTTTCCTCGTCGCGCGCCGCCTCGCGATCCGCCAGCGTATCGCTCTGCTTCGGAATGACAAACGCCACCGCTACCTGCCCTTTCAGAGCGTCTTTTATCCCCACTACCGCCACTTCCGCTACGTTCGGGTAGCTGGAGATACTTTCTTCTATTTCTCGCGTCCCCAGCCGATGACCCGCAATATTAATCACATCATCGGTACGGCCCAGAATAAAGTAATACCCCTCGGCGTCGCGGATCCCCCAGTCGAAAGTGGCATAAACCTGACGGTTAAACAGCGACCAGTAAGTCTTCACAAAACGCGCATCGTCGCCCCAAATACTCTGAATACAGCCCGGCGGCAGCGGCCCTTCGATCACCAGCATTCCCTTTTCATTTATGCCGCAAGGTTCGCCGGTGACTTCATTGAGTAGCTGGACGTTATAACCGTACATCGGCACGCCGGGACTTCCCAGACGCGACGGCCTGTCGTCCAGCGCGCGGGCCAACGCCATGATCGGCCAGCCTGACTCCGTCTGCCAATAATTGTCGATAACCGGCACACCCAGCGTCTCCGTCACCCAACTGGCCGTCGGCTCGTCCAGCGGCTCACCGGCCAGATAAAGCGCCTCCAGCGAGGAGAGATCGTGATTGCGGATTTGCGCCGTCGGGAATTTTTTCAGCACGCGAATCGCGGTCGGGGCGGAAAACATCCGGTTAACCTGGTATTTCTCGACAATTTTCCACCAGACCCCGCAGTCCGGGTACGTCGGCAGTCCTTCATAAACAATAGTCGCCATGCCTGCCAGCAGCGGCGCGTAAACGATATAGGAGTGGCCGACGACCCAGCCGATATCCGATGCGCAAAAGAATACGCCGCCCGCCTTGCCGCCAAAAATGGTGTCCATCGAGGTTGCCAGCGCCACCGCATAACCGCCGACGTCGCGCTGGACGCCTTTCGGTTTGCCGGTAGTGCCGGAGGTGTAAAGAATGCACGAGGTTTCATTGGATTCCAGCCACGCCACCGGCACGCTCGCACCGAGATGCTGCTGGCGCAACGTGGCAAAATCCAGATCGCGCCCATCCACCCATGCCATTTTCGCCAGCCCTCTGTCCACCAGCAGAACGTGTTTCGGCTGATGCTGCGCCTGCGCAATAGCGTCATCAAGCAGCTTTTTATACGGCAGAATTTTACCGCCCCGCGCTCCGGCATCCGCCGACACAATCAGCGCCGGTCTGGCATCGTCAATGCGCGCCGCCACGCTGTGCGAGGCAAAACCGCCAAAGACCACCGAATGGATCGCGCCAATGCGCGCGCAGGCCAGCAGGGTTATCTGCGCTTCGGCAATCATCGGCATATAGACCAATACGCGATCGCCACGCTGCACGCCCAGCGACAGCAACATGGCGGCCACAATGTTGACTTCATCATGCAACTGGCTGAAGGTAAATGTGCGCTCTTCATCGGTCTCTGATGAGACGGCAATCAGCGCCAGCGCCTCCGGCTGTTTATCCAGCCAGCGGTCGACGGCGTTATGACATAAGTTAGTGGTGCCGCCGCAAAACCAGCGGGCAAATGGTGGACGGCTATGATCCAGCGTCTGCGTAAACGGCTGTCGCCAGTCGATACGCCGGGCCTGCTCGGCCCAGAACGCCTCCGGTTCGTTAATGGAACGCTGATAAAATTCGCTAAAAGACATCACGCTCTCCTGTTGAACTTACGCCTTACTGCTGGCTGGCTCAGATGACATATAAATCGAGGTATTCGTTAACCGGCATCTGCTCCAGGCGGGCTCTGTCCAGGGAGACATCCAGAATGCGTTGCTGCTGGCGAGTCGGGAACTGACGCGCCAGGTTAATTTTAAATTTTTCGATAAGCTTCGGAATACCGTCGGCGCGGCGACGCGCATGACCAATCGGATACTCCACGACAACCTCGCCAAAGCGTGAGCCATCAGTAAACTCCACGGTGATCGCATTGCCGATAGCACGTTTTTCCGGGTCGTGATAGTCGGCGGTAAAAGCCGGGTCCTCATAACACACGATTTTCTCGCGCAGGGCGTCAATACGCTTGTCCTGCGCCACCTCGTCTTCATAATCCGCCGCGGTTAACCGTCCGAACAGCAACGGCACGGCGACCATATACTGGATACAGTGATCGCGGTCCGCCGGGTTATTGAGCGGGCCTTTTTTATCGATAATGCGGAGACAGGCTTCGTGGGTACGGATGGTCACTTTCTCGATATCCGCTGCCGTTTTACCCGCGGCCTGCATCTGCTCATACAGCGTCATCGCCGCTTCGACGGCGGTTTGCGAGTGGAATTCTGCCGGGAAAGAAATTTTGAATAGCACGTTTTCCATCACGTAGGAGCCATAAGGACGCTGGAAACGGAACGTTTCACCTTTGAATGAAACGTCGTAGAAGCCCCAGGTTTTGGCGGTGAGCGCCGAGGGATAGCCCATCTCGCCGGTTTTCGCCATCAGCGCCAGACGTACCGCGCGCGAAGTCGCATCGCCCGCCGCCCAGGATTTGCGCGTACCGGTATTCGGCGCATGACGATAAGTGCGCAACGACTGCCCATCCACCCACGCCAGCGATACCGCGTTGAGGATCTCATCGCGCGTCAGCCCCAGCATTTCAGCGACAACCGCGGTCGAGGCCACTTTCACCAGCAGCACATGGTCAAGCCCGACACGGTTGAAGGCGTTTTCCAGCGCGATACAGCCCTGAATTTCATGGGCTTTGATCATCCCGCTCAATACCTGTTTCATGGTCAGCGGCGCTTTGCCGGCGGCGACGGCGTTGCGTGACAGCCAGTCAGCCGTCGCCAGAATACCGCCCAGGTTATCAGAAGGATGGCCCCACTCGGCGGCAAGCCAGGTATCGTTAAAATCGAGCCAGCGGATCATCGCGCCAATGTTAAAGGCTGCCTGTACCGGATCGAGCTGAAACTGGGTGCCCGGCACGCGTGCGCCGTTGGGCACCACCGTGCCTGGCACGATCGGCCCAAGCAATTTTTTACAGGCCGGGTATTCCAGCGCTTCCAGACCACAACCGAGCGTGTCGAGCAGACAATAATGCGCGGTGTCGTACGCCACCTTTGAGGTGATGTCGTAGTTCATCACGTAATCCACGATATCGACGATTTCGCGGTCAAATTCCGGGCGGATGTTCAGTTCTTGGGTAGACATAGGGTACGTTTCCTGCGTTTTATTTTTAATAAGAGTGAGTTAGCAACGATCGTCTATCGAGACAAACGGACGATCTTCCGGCCCGGTATAGTTGGCAGAGGGGCGAATAATCTTGTTGTCCTGACGCTGTTCAATAATGTGCGCCGCCCAGCCGGTTACGCGGGCGATGACAAACAGCGGGGTGAACATTTCGGTAGGGACGCCCATCATGTTGTAGGAGACCGCCGAAAACCAGTCGAGATTCGGGAACATCTTTTTTGTCTCCCACATCACCGTTTCCAGACGGTCAGCGATGTGGTACATCTTCAGCGAGCCGCCTTCTTCTGAAAGCTGTTTCGCCACCCGTTTGATCACCTGATGGCGCGGGTCGGCGATGGTGTAAACCGGATGTCCAAAGCCAATCACCACCTCTTTGTTTTCCACGCGTTTACGGATATCCGCCTCTGCCTCGTCCGGTGTTTCATAACGCTGTTGAATTTCCAGCGACACCTCATTCGCTCCGCCGTGTTTCGGGCCGCGCAGCGCGCCAATCGCGCCGATAATCGCGGAGTAGACATCCGAACCGGTTCCGGCAATCACCCGGCTGGTAAACGTCGAAGCGTTGAACTCATGCTCGGCATACAGCACCAGCGAAATATGCATCGCCTTTTCCCAGCTTTGGGTTGGCTTTTCACCATGCAGCAGATGCAGGAAATGGCCGCCGATGGAATCATCGTCGGTTTCCGGCTGAATACGTTCGCCGTTGTGGCTGTAGTGATACCAGTAAAGAAGGATAGAGCTGAGCGAGGCCAACAGCTTATCGGCAATATCGCGCGCGCCGGAGACGGTATGTCCCTCTTTTTCCGGCAGGGTACAGCCCAGCGCGGAAACGCCGGTACGCATCACGTCCATCGGGTGCGAGGCCGCCGGTAACGCTTCCAGAACGGTACGGACATTGGCGGGTAATCCGCGCAGCGCTTTTAACTTGCTTTTATACGCGTTCAGCTCGTCGCGGGTCGGTAATTTTCCGTGGATCAGTAAATGCGCGACTTCTTCAAATTCGCAGTGCTCCGCCAGATCGAGAATGTCGTAACCGCGATAGTGCAGATCGTTACCGCTTTTTCCCACGGTACACAGAGCGGTATTTCCGGCAGGTACGCCGGAAAGCGCGACCGATTTTTTAGGCTTAATGACATGCGTGTTGTTTTGCAGGATCGTCGTGTCTGTCATATTGTCCTCGTCATTATTGTAATGTGTAGGGTATTGAGGCGTGTAGGCCGTACCGTAGGCGGGTTAAACGTAGTGCCATCCGGCATTGCCTGAAGGCGGCTTCGCCTTATCAGGCCTACAGGCTACGATTTTTTATTCCTGTACAGCGCGTCC
Organism: Salmonella sp. 2020_1395; assembly: GCF_043848115.1. Classification (NCBI taxonomy): domain Bacteria; kingdom Pseudomonadati; phylum Pseudomonadota; class Gammaproteobacteria; order Enterobacterales; family Enterobacteriaceae; genus Salmonella; species Salmonella sp. 2020_1395. The sequence continues at coordinate 311,326 of NZ_JBCMFH010000003.1, forward strand.
AGCTTCTCTTCGAACTGGTAGTAATTGATGCTTTCGTACAGCTCGTTGCGGGTCTGCATGATGTCGATCACGTTCTTTTGCGTCCCTTCCTGGCGCAGCACGGTATAGACTTTTTCTGCGGCGCGGTTCATGGCGCGAAACGCCGACAGCGGATAGAGCGCCATCGCCACGTGTGCGCTGCGCAACTCGTCGGTCGTAAATAGCGGCGTCGCGCCAAACTCAGTGATGTTGGCGAGGATCGGCACCTGCGCCACGTCGGCGAACTGGCGGTACATCGACAGTTCGGTGATCGCCTCCGGGAACAGCATGTCTGCCCCCGCGTCCACGTAAGCCTGCGCGCGATCGAGAGCCGCCTCCAGCCCTTCCACCGCCAGCGCATCGGTACGCGCCATGATCACAAAGTTCGGATCGGTGCGCGCATCCACTGCCGCCCGAATTCTGTCTACCATCTCCTCTTTCGAGACGATCGCTTTGTTTGGACGGTGTCCACAGCGCTTAGCGCCAACCTGGTCTTCAATATGCAGCGCGGCGGCGCCCGCTTTGGCTATGGACTTTACCGTCCGCGCGACATTAAAGGCGGAGGAGCCAAAGCCAATATCCGCATCCACCAACAGCGGCAGCGGGCAAACATCCGTGATGCGCCGGATATCGGTTAACACATCATCCAGCGTAGAAATCCCCAGATCCGGCAGTCCGAGCGAGCCCGCCGCTACGCCGCCGCCAGAAAGATAGATAGCCTGATACCCGGCCCGTTGGGCCAACAGAGCATGGTTGGCATTAATAGCGCCGACAATTTGTAATGGATTCTCTTTAGCGAGCGCGGCGCGAAATGCCTGCCCCGGCGAATGTAAAGACATATCTCGTCCTCATGTTAGTAAATTGTTACTCAGAATGTATTCACCAAAGCAAAGGCTATGCCAGGCAAAGAGGCTGCGAGAAAATTAAATACAATGAGATTTAAAAACAGGTAATTACAGTCATTCCTGTTATGAATAAGCGCGATTAAGGGAAAAGAAAAACGTGTCAGCTAACGTTTCATGAAACGAATCGCCCTGTTTCATTGCAACATTTATGAAACACGTTTAAAACAAAAAATCGCCCCTTAAAGATGAACCTACTGCGATGACGACTGCTCACAGCGCTCCGCGCGATAATAGCGATAAACCGGTGATCTGGACGGTCTCCGTAACGCGTCTGTTCGAACTGTTTCGGGATATCAGCCTGGAATTCGATCATCTGGCGACCATCACGCCTATTCAACTCGGCTTTGAAAAGGCGGTGACCTACATTCGCAAAAAACTGGCGACCGAGCGCTGCGACGCGATTATCGCGGCGGGTTCGAATGGGGCCTATTTAAAAAGTCGCCTGTCAATACCGGTGATCCTCATCAAGCCCAGCGGATTCGATGTATTACAGGCGCTGGCGAAAGCGGGAAAGCTCACCTCGTCTATCGGTATCGTGACCTATCAGGAGACCATTCCGGCTTTACTTGCCTTTCAGAAAACGTTTCACCTCTGTCTTGAACAGCGAAGCTATGTCACCGAAGAGGACGCGCGCGGGCAAATTAACGAACTTAAGGCCAACGGTATTGAGGCCGTCGTCGGCGCGGGATTAATTACCGATCTGGCGGAAGAAGCGGGAATGACCGCCATCTTTATTTATTCCGCGGCGACCGTTCGTCAGGCTTTTCATGATGCGCTGGATATGACCCGTCTGACACGGCGCCAGCGCGTGGATTACCCATCCGGCAAGGGATTACAAACCCGGTATGAACTGGGCGATATACGCGGCCAGTCGCCGCAAATGGAGCAGCTCCGCCAGACGATTACGCTCTATGCCCGCTCCCGTGCGGCAGTGCTGATTCAGGGGGAAACAGGGACCGGAAAAGAGCTGGCGGCGCAGGCGATTCACCAGACGTTTTTTCACCGCCAGCCTCACCGTCAGAATAAGCCATCCCCTCCCTTTGTCGCCGTCAATTGCGGCGCGATTACCGAGTCGTTGCTGGAAGCGGAACTGTTTGGTTATGAAGAGGGCGCGTTTACCGGTTCACGACGAGGAGGCCGGGCGGGGCTATTTGAAATCGCACACGGCGGCACGCTGTTTCTGGATGAAATCGGCGAAATGCCCTTGCCGTTACAAACCCGACTCTTGCGCGTACTGGAGGAAAAAGCCGTCACTCGCGTCGGCGGACACCAGCCGATCCCGGTGGAGGTCCGGGTGATCAGCGCTACGCATTGCGATCTGGATCGGGAGATAATGCAAGGACGTTTTCGCCCCGATCTCTTTTACCGCCTGAGTATTCTGCGTCTGACGCTTCCTCCTTTGCGCGAGCGGCAGGCTGATATTTTGCCGCTGGCGGAAAGCTTTTTAAAACAGTCGCTGGCGGCGATGGAAATTCCGTTTACCGAATCGATACGTCATGGATTGACACAGTGTCAGCCGCTTTTGCTGGCCTGGCGCTGGCCCGGTAATATTCGCGAACTGCGTAATATGATGGAGCGCCTGGCGCTTTTTTTAAGCGTCGATCCCGCGCCAACGCTGGACAGGCAATTTATGCGGCAGTTATTACCTGAGCTTATGGTGAACACAGCAGAACTGACGCCTTCAACCGTGGATGCGCACACGTTACAGGATGTACTGGCGCGCTTTAAGGGCGATAAGAGCGCCACGGCGCGTTATCTGGGGATTAGCCGCACCACTCTGTGGCGTCGTTTAAAAGCAGGTGCCAAAGACCAGTCGGGTAATTAAGACAAATGACAGCGTCCTGAATGCCTGATGGCGCTACGTTTACTGCAGGCCGTCATCCGGCAAAACGGATGACGGTTGCCAGGAATAAAAATACCCGCCGGAAACCCAGGCGGGTATTTTTATGATGCAACGCTTTTATTTCTTTTTATAAATATCAGCCGTACCATGAATTTTATTTTCTGTCTGCCCGGACGTCAGCACCACCACATCCGCCCCTTTTTCATCCGCCTTTTTGATTAAATCTTCTCTGGCGTCCAGCGGCGACATTTCCCCGGTGGTGGAAATCGTGCCAATTTTCGTGTATTCGGAGGCGACTTTATCAAAGTCCGTTTTTTTCATGATTTCTGCGGCATAAACGTTTGTCACGACAAACGCTAATGCGCCAAGCATAACCTTGTAGCCAGTTTTCATAGCAAAACCCTCGTTTTATTATTACGCCATCATCGCTTTATCAGAACAAAAAGGCCGTTCGGACTGATTAAATAAGTAGTGTAGATTGCTGGAAAAATCCAGTCAGCCCCCGCTCTGTCGGCGTAACAACGCGGATTAAAACGCCCCTGCTTTGTGATCTCACTCGCAATCATCTGGTTTGACTATTAATAAGATGAAGGTTATTTCTTGAGGCTAAGAGAAGAGTTGCCTATGGAGCCGTTTCATGCCGTTGTGCTTACCGTCAGTCTGTTTGTGTTAACCTTTTTTAATCCCGGCGCGAATCTGTTTGTGGTGGTGCAAACCAGCCTCGCATCAGGACGCCGGGCGGGAGTCATCACCGGCCTGGGCGTCGCCACGGGAGACGCCTTTTATTCCGGGCTGGGGCTTTTCGGTCTGGCGACGCTCATTACGCAATGCGAAGCGGTATTTTCTCTTATCAAAATTGTCGGCGGCGCCTATTTATTATGGTTCGCCTGGAACAGTATTCGCCACCAGGCGACGCCGCAAATGAGCACGCTCCAGACGCCGATTGCCGCCCCGTGGACAATTTTCTTTCGCCGGGGATTAATGACCGATTTATCCAATCCGCAAACCGTACTGTTTTTTATCAGTATTTTTTCCGTAACGCTTAGCGCAGAAACGCCCACATGGGCAAGGTTAATGGCCTGGGCCGGAATTGTGCTGTCATCCGTTATCTGGCGTATTTTTCTCAGCCAGGCCTTTTCGCTCCCCGCAGTCCGCCGCGCTTATGGACGAATACAGCGCATTGCCAGCCGTGTTATCGGCGCCATTATCGGGATGTTTGCGCTCAGACTTCTCTATGAAGGCGTGACGTACCGCTAATGTTTGCCCGGTAGCCTTTGCTACCGGACGATAAGCGTTATCAAAACGCCCATGACACGCTGCCTACAATGCTACGCTCGGCGCCAAAATAACAATAAGAGAGCGAATTACAGGCAGCGACATAGCGTTTGTCCGTCAGGTTATTTACGTTGAGCTGGGCGCTCAAGCCATTTAACCCAATGCTGGATAAATCATACCCAACTACCATGTCGACCAGTGTATAGGACGGCAACGTGTGGGTATTCAGGCGATCGCTGGTCACGCCGTTGACGTACCGGATGCCGGAGCCCAAAGTCAGCCCCTCTAACAGACCGCTTTTCACATCGTAGCTTAGCCAGGCGCTGGCCTGGTTCCGTGGAGCATAAACCGCGCGCTTACCCTGCTCTTGCGGGCTACTTTTCTTATAACGGATATCAGTATAGGTATACGCCGCCTGCAAACGGACGCTATCCGACAAATGGCTAATGGCCTCCAGTTCAACCCCTTTAGACTCAATTTCACCAATCGAGCGGTACGGATCGGTAGGTTCTTCTTTGGTCGCGATATTGGTTTGGTTAATACGATACACGGCGGCGCTAAACTGGCTGTTCCCCCCCAGCGGTTCGTATTTTACCCCCGCCTCCCACTGCTTGCCTTTCATCGGTTCCAGCACATTGCCGTTTTCGTCGGCGAAGCTGGTCGGCGTAAACGCGGTAGAATAACTGAGATAGGGGGCGACGCCATTGTCGAACAGATAAAGCAACGCAGCACGGGTGCTGACGTTGTTTTTATCGAGATCGCTGCGTGAATCATGAAGTTTGTCGATGTTAGACACGCTGACCCGATCGTAACGACCGCCCAACGTAAAGCGCCAGCGATCCCATGACATCTGATCCTGTAAATAGTATCCGGTCTGCCGCAGCTTATGTTTTTCACGGCTATACAACGTAATGTAATCCGGCTGAGCGCCATAAACAGGGTTGAAAGCGTCAATCGGCGGAAACGCGCCATAATAGCCAGTAGTATGATTACTGCGATCCTGATAATCGATCCCCACCAGCAGACGATGATTAATCGCCCCGGTATCCACGCTGCCGTCGAGCTGATTATCCAGCGCGATAGCCGACATTTTCTCCCCGGAGCCGGAATAGCCGCGATTCAGCGCCGTTTCATTCAACCAACCTGCGGCATAGACCTGATTCAACGTCACTTTGGTATGCAAATAGCGCAATTTTTGCCGTACCGACCAGCCGTTATCGAACAGATGCTCAATGTTATAACCCACCATATTTTCACGGCGATCGTATTTGTCGTAGTCATCTTCACCTTCAAAGAAAGTGTTAGAAATTTTTCTGCCGTTATAAGGTACAACCGTGCCTTGATAAGGCAGTCCGGAGTGGCTACCGCCTTGCGGATCACGGTGCAGATAGGCCATAAGATCAAGACGCGTCCGATCGGTAATTCGCCAGGTCAGGCTCGGCATCAGCGCATAACGTTCCTCTTTCAAGGGGGTAAACTGCGAATCGGCGTAACGTGTCATGCCGCTAAGACGCGCCGCCACACGTTCATTGTCATCCAGTGGGCCGGTCACATCAAAAGCCGCCCCGCGCTGGTTGTTATTGCCGGCAAACAGCTTCACTTCTCCTCCGGCATCAAACGCCGGTTTTCGCGACGTCAGCGCGACAATGCCGCCTGGCGATGAACGTCCATACAGAACGGACGCCGGGCCGCGTACCACCTCGATATCTTCCAGAAACCAGGGGTCAACCACCAACGAACTGTGCGAATTGGTGTCGCCCATCATTTTTAACCCGTCGAGATAGACGTTATCCAGACTACCGTCCGAAAAACCACGCAATACGATGTAATCAAAGCGGTTAGAGGCGCCTATCTGGTTACTGTATACGCCTGGGGTGTAGCTGACCGCCTGACGCACGCTGGTTGCGCCCTGCTCTTCAAACTGCTGGCGGGTAATAATGGATACCGACTGCGGCGTTTCAATATCTGGCGTCGCCAGCTTAGTCGCGCCACTCTGAACGGGCGAGGTGACAATGACGGTATCATTTTTTGTGGTTTCCTGGGCAAAAAGAGGAAAAGTCGCGCCGCCGATAGCTCCGCCTATCAATAGCGCCATACGCGTTGTCGCAAACATGAACATCTCCAAAGGCATCTTTATTGTAAATAAGAATTATTACCTTTTAGAGATAACGGACCACTATGCGTAACGCCAGATTGCCTATGCGCAATGATAAAAAATCACCCAAAGCGGCAGAAAACCGGGTTAGCAGCGGATATTACCGTTCTGGCGGGGCGCGTTACGCACAGTGGCGGGACGCCGTCAGAGACGCGTCACGCAGCTCGCCGGGCGAGCAGCCATAACGCCGACGAAATGCCGTCGCAAAGTTTGTGGCATGTTGATAGCCTGACATCCAGGCGGCCTGCTGCACGCTGTATCCTTCCATCAGATAACGACGCGCGCGCGCCAGGCGGCAATCGCGCAGATAATCAAACACGGTACACCCATAGGCATGGCGAAACTTGCACCGCAGGCTACTTGGACTCATTGCCGCCCGACGCGCCAGTTCGTTCAGCGTGTAGGCTTTTTCCGGCGTCTGCTCCAGTAAACGCCGAATGAGCTCCAGCCGCTGGTATTCACCGGTGACGGGAAGCCCGCGTTTTTGCGTTGCGGGCTGACATAGATTTAGCGCATAGCCCAGTAATTGCAGCATGATGCCTTCCAGCATTAACTGGCGTGACGCCGCATGAGGTCCGGGCTGCTGCGCATAACGTAGCCCCGAAAGCAGAAACTCCGGCACCTGCCAGACCCTCGCCGAGGCCGCGCGATGTTCCCACTCGTCTGCCAGCGAGACAGGCAAACGCTCCCGCCATCCGCCGTCCGGGTACATTCCCAGCGACAAGGTGCGCAATTTACTGTCTGCGCCGTGATGGGCGCGTATCGTCTGCTGCTCACTCAGTTGCGAGCAAAACGCCATCCCCGCGCTCAATAAAAAGGTCTGCTCATTGACAGCCAGCGCGACGTTACCTTCCAACACCACCAGCATATACAGCGGACTGCTATGGCGAGAGGTGGTTTCATAAGGTTGTAACACGTGAACATCCGAGCGTGTAATGCAAATCCCGCCGGGAAGCGCTATCTCTTCGATATCGCCATGAAGTACGGGACTACTCTGCGTATACTGCGGTAACGCAGGGAAGCGGTAATCAATGCCATAACGCTCGCCAAACGCGATGAAGTCGCTGACGGAAAAGATCTTTTTCATCGCCGGGGCGGCGGAAGAGTGACAGGAGATCGGAGACATTATCAATACCGTTTATCTGCGTTATACCAGAGCGTTAGCCACTGTGTAACCATATCACTGCGGCCCGGGAACGACAATAAAGATGAGAATAATTATCAACCGCTGTTGAGGGGAGAGATAAGGCGAGCAAAGGTGATCGATAAACGCCGATCTGTCGATAAAAACGCGCTTTCGCGAGAGACGAAAGCGCGTCCGGGGGATATCAGTCAGGAGCGAAATCCTGCGGAGGTCATGAGCAGTCTGAACAACATTCCGACGCCCGCCAGCAGAAGCACGCTGGCGCACCATATCGCGACCATCCATACGACTCGCCGCGACCATTTTTTCACTTTAACCATCAGTGATATCCCTCTCCATGTCGCACTTTTCCACGGAAGACGTAGTAGCTCCAGAAGGTATAAGCCAGAATAATCGGGATGATTATCAGCGCCCCAACCAGCATAAAGCTTTGACTTTGCGGCGGCGCGGCGGCGGCATACAGCGAAATATCCGGTGGAATAATATTCGGCCAAATACTGATGCCTAACCCGCTGAACCCCAGAAAAATCAATCCTAGCGTGAGAATAAATGGACGCGCATGGGATTCTGGTTTTTTCACGCTGCGCCATAGCCAGACGCTAAAAGCCAACACCAGCACAGGCACCGGCAGGAAGTAGTATAAATTGGGCAGCGTGAACCAGCGCTCGGCGATGTCGTCGTGGGTGAGCGGCGTCCACACGCTGACGCCTCCCATCACCAGCAACAAGACGATCAACAACGGGCGCGACAGCGCGCACATCCGGCTATGCAGCGGATCTTCGCTTTTCATAATCAGCCAGGTAGCGCCCAGCAGCGCGTAGGTGACAACCAGACCGACGCCGCAGAACAGGTTAAACGGCGTCAGCCAGTCAAGCTGCGAACCGCTAAAGGTTCGCCCTTCCACCTGAAAACCGCTCACCACCGCCCCCACCACAACCCCCTGGGCAAAGGTCGCCAGGATTGACCCGACGATAAAGGATTTATCCCAGAACGCGCGATGCGACTCGGTGGCTTTAAAACGGAATTCAAAAGCGACGCCGCGAAAGATAAGACCAAGCAGCATAACCACCAGCGGGATAGTCAGCGCGTCGGTGATGACAGCATAAGCCAACGGGAAAGCGCCAAAAAGCCCGGCCCCGCCCAGCACCAGCCAGGTTTCGTTCCCGTCCCATACCGGCGCGACCGAGTTCACCATAACATCGCGATCGTGTTTATCGCGAATAAACGGAAACAGGATACCGACGCCCAGATCGAACCCATCCATTACGATATACATCAGCGTGGCGAACACGATAATAGCAAACCAGATAACCGGAAGATCGATGGTCATTCGCGTTTCTCCTGCTCAAGCGATTCTCCCACGGCAGAGATAGGACGCGCGGGTCTGCCATCGGTTTCAGCGGTCGGTGTCTCCGCCGGCTGCGGCCCTTTCTGGATAAGGCGAATCATATAAATATAGCCAACCCCAAAGACCAGGGAATAGACCACAAAGAAGGCCAGCAAACTGATGCTCATCTGCAAGGTGCTGTGCGCGGAAACCGCATCACGCGTTCGCAGCAGGCCATAGACCACCCACGGCTGACGTCCTACTTCAGTCGTCACCCATCCGGCAAGGATGGCGATAAGCCCGGACGGCCCCATCCACAGCGCAAAGTGCATAAAGGGCCGCGAATGATACAGTCGGCGTCGGTAGCGTAGCCACAGGCTGGCCAGCCCCAGGAAGATCATCAGTACGCCCATGCCCACCATCAGACGGAAAGACCAGAACACCACGGTAGAGTTGGGGCGATCCTCTTTGGGATAATCTTTTAGCGCAGGCACCTGTTTGTCCAGGCTATGCGTCAGGATCAGACTGCCCAACGCCGGGATCTCAAGCGCATAGCGGGTCCGTTCCGCCTCCATATCCGGCCAGCCTACCAGCGTAAGCGGCGTTGGCTCGCCGGGCGTATTTTCCCAGTGCCCCTCAATCGCGGCAATTTTGACCGGCTGATGCTTCAGGGTATTAAGGCCGTGCATATCGCCAATCAATGCCTGAACGGGCGCCACCACGACCGCCATCCATAACGCCATCGAGAACATACGGCGGATAGCCAGCGTATCGTTACCTTTCAGTAAATGCCAGGCAGCGGACGCGCCGACAAACATCGCGCTACTTAAAAACGCCGCAACGGACATATGCAACAGGCGATATGGGAACGACGGGTTGAAAATCACCGCGAACCAGTCCACCGGAACCACCTGACCGTTGTGAATTTCAAATCCCTGCGGGGTATGCATCCAGCTGTTAGACGCCAGAATCCAGAACGTCGACATTAACGTGCCCAACGCCACCATACAGGTAGACAAGAAATGCAGGCCCGGCCCGACTTTGTTCCAGCCAAAAAGCATCACGCCTAAGAATCCCGCTTCCAGGAAGAATGCGGTGAGCACTTCATAGGTTAATAAAGGCCCGGTGATACTGCCGGCGAACTGGGAGAAACCGCTCCAGTTCGTTCCGAACTGGTAAGCCATGACCAGACCGGAGACCACGCCCATCCCGAAGTTGACGGCAAAAATTTTGAGCCAGAACTGATAGAGCGAGCGCCAGACAGGATTACGCGTTTTTAGCCATAAACCTTCCAGTACCACCAGGTAACTGGCTAAGCCAATCGTAATCGCGGGGAAAATAATATGAAAAGAGACGGTAAAGGCAAACTGGAGTCTCGCTAAAAAGAATGCATCAAACTCCATGTTCCCTCCCGTTTATATATAGTCACTTCGTGTAAAATATTCACTGTTCGCAACCAGGTTGAAACGAAACGGTTATTTTCCCCAAACGTATAAACGTCGGGGAATATCCAGATAAATTACGATTTTTTTTGCGGTTGGCTGTCAGGCTTATCGCCCGACTCTGGCGCTTCGGAGGGGTCGTCTTTTTCGACAGCGAAACGGTAGTATCTATTTAGCATAACATGTCTCCCTTAGTTACATTCACTTGGCAATATCTACCTGGCCGTTATAAAAATAACGGCAAAACAAAAAAACAGCGTCCTCAAGACTATTTGCAATTTCAGCAAAATACGCGTAGCTGAAAGTTAAGAATAGACGTAAAACGATAACCTTCAAGTCAACGCGGTTTACGGGGCGGGGGATTAGCACAGGGAGAATGACCGCAACGCTCGCTGCGCGGCGGCCATTTTATATGGTCTATCAAAAAGATAACCGTTAAGGTCTATTCAAACCCGTTAGTTTGCCTTCCCCTCAATCAAGCCATTGATCGTAGAAAATACCGCCGGCGCGCTGGTCGCATCCGCAAACTCGACATTGATATTTTGCCGACGCAGCATATCGAAGAATTTACGTTGCGCATCAAGAATAACCTGATCGCCTACGCGCATATTTTCTGCTTTAGTTTCAACCAGTAAATAAACGCTGTCGGCGTCCTGACGCTCAATACGGTACACAAAATCCGGCGTAGTAGAGCCCCCCGTATATTTGGGGATCTGAATGGCCCGCTTAGGCAGTTTGCCAAACACAGAAACCTGTTGCGGATAATCGTATTTTAATAGCGGCAATTCTGGATCGACGCTGTCATAACGCAACGGCGGTATTTGATAGAGAGAACGGGGATCGTCTATCGCATTCTCATCCACATTTTTTCCCACAATTTCAGCGCTAATCTCCTCTCTGAACTGCCGTGCCGTGGAATCAAATACCGACGTTGAAGCCTGGAAGTCGAGAGGCAGATAATCGTGGCGCTGCGCAAAATGCGCATTAATCCGCGTCTGTAATGCGCGGGTCATATTGTCCAACGAGATCTCGCTTAAATAGCGTGAATCTCCGTGCAAAACATCACGCAGCATCGCCATTAACACCGGGTGCAGGACGTTAACCGGCAGACTGGTGCGTAACGCCAGTTGCTTAAGAAAATGGCCATATTTCATGCCCGCCATAAATTCGCTGGCGGCTAATTCGCCTTCCCGCTGCGCCACTTCAAAACGGCCATTATCTTCATTCGATACCAGCCGTTGTTGCACCTGGCTTGGCTTCTGGCGTATATACAGCGCCGGATCGCGCAGCACCTCGGCGGCAATCTGTTCCAGAGAAGCGCCGCTACGCTCGAATTGCAGCATATAACGGCGGGAAAACTGCTCCCAGATACTGCTAAGTTGTTCCCAATTCTCTTTGCGTAACCTGACTCGCAGCCGGGAGGCGGGCTTATTGTCACGAATGCGATCCGCTCGCACCCGCGCCTGCGTCAGCTCAGGGTAGAACTCCAGTAGCCACGCAAAACCACTTTTGGTTTCCCCGTTAAGCGTGACGCTGGGTTTAAACTCATTACTCCGGTTGATCAGTTTTTTATCATCCAGATCTTCCAGCAAACGAAGCTCCGTAAACGCAGGATCGACTTTTTGCCGCTCGGTGACGATGAGAGTGATCATCGCCTCATCCAGCTTCTGCTCGTTAAGCTGAACTTTGCTGTCGCGATTAATCTCATCAACCAGCATACTGGCAAACGCTTTTTCATCATAACCAATCAGAAACGACAGTCGGGACGGCCACTCTTCCTGATGAACGCGATGGCCGTTTTCATCTACCGGTAGCCGCAGGCCGCGCCCCACTTCCTGAATTTTGCTCGACTCGCTACCGGAAGAACGTAATTTAGCAATGACAAAAACATTCGGGTTATCCCAGCCTTCGCGAAGCGTCCATTTTGAAAACAGAAAGCGGCGCGTTTCCCAGTTGCCGTGATGGTCTGAAAAACTGAGCAACTTCTCTTTATTTTTCAGAATATCATCTACTTCAGCCTGGATCGCCTCATCGCCGCTTCCGCGGTCTTCGCCAAAGTAACCAGCGTGGACGTTTTGGTTATCCGAGTGCAGGCTGGCGAGCGTGGCCTGCAGAAACGACAGATACTCCACTTCTCGCGGCAGGGTCTTGCGCTGATAATCGTCAATCAGTTGCGTCAGTTTCTTTTTCAGCAAACGCTCAAAAGTGACTTTCAACCAGCCTTCGTCATCACGATAGCTTTTAATACTGTCAATAAAGAAAAGGCTTAAGGTCTTAATACGCGGGGCATTATTTTCTGGCTCATTGCTGCGTAAGAAATTTGCCTGCTCGGTATCAAAATGCTTATCAATGGCGTCCTGAATAATCAGTTCCTGGTAGCTCGCGCCAAAGGTTCCTGGCACCAGCGCCATTCCTGCCTCCAGCTCCAGATCGTTCGACAACATTTTACTGCCGGCATATTCGATACTGCCTTCAAATCCTGCATCGACATCGGCGAGATTTTCGCCCACGCCAACCTCGGCAATTTTGCTCCCCCGTCGGAGGATTAATTTCTTTGCCGTGACGCTGTCAACGATATAACGATTGTTGGCCTGTTCTTCGGGGAGATTTGGGTAATAAATATCAATACCTTTCACCAAACCATCGTTAAAACTGTCCACCGCGTTGAGATCAAACTGCGGTTGCCGGCGATAGTAATCTTTACGTACACATTTATTTTTACCCTTACCTTCGACAATATCCGGGAAGGTAGCGCCAAAGCGGACGATCATTTGCGGCTGAATAGCCTGAATCGCTCGATAAAATTTGTTATCTCGCGCAAAACGATGCGGTTCATCAATAATGACCACCGGTCGCGTCATTTGCAGCCCTTTAACAGGCGACGTCAGCCCACCCAGTAGCGTTTGATCGTAATCGTCTCGCGTCATACTGGCGGAATTGAGCATTTGCGCATTGATCAGCAAAACCTGAATCGTATGGCTATCACGACGGCTGGCATCAGTAAAACTTAATAGCTGGGCCGGAAAATTTTTACGCCCCGACTTTACTTTAAAATCACCGGCGTTAATGGTGCAAAGTTCCATCCGCGTATTTTCGTAGAACTGTGAAAAATGCTGTCTGGCGTAATCGCTGGTGATAAAGTTCCGCGCGCCTTCTTTAATGGCTGGTGTCGGCACCACCAGCACAAATTTGAAGAGCCCGTAGTTCTGATGCAGTTCATACATCAACCGGGTATAGACATAGGTTTTGCCCGTCCCGGTCTCCATTTTAACGTCAATATTGGCCTTATCGTCGTAACGTTCCTTAATCAGCGGATTAGCATAGTGATTATGATCGGCCTGCGCGTGATCGATACCGGTGAAACTCGCCAGAATCGCCGCTAACGCCTGTTCCTGATGGGGAAGTTCTTCCAGTAAAATATTCATCATCATCCCCTCTTAATAACGCTTCACCAGGTTCACTTTTTGATCAAGCTGTTTTAAGCCGATTTCCAGTTCACGAATGGATTCAAGGTCGAAAGAGTAGCCGTAAATGACAATAGTCTGAACCGGAAGCTGATGCGTACCAATGTGGTTGAGAAGATCGCGGGTCTGCTCGGTTCCCCATCGTTCATCAATCAGATACAGGCGCGTATTATCAACATACCTGGCGCAATAGCCGGAAAAATCAACGGTCTGTACGTCAATATCCATTTTATAACCATCGGCGACCAGCCATGTCGTTAATAAGGTCTCTTCGCCGCTTGCGCCGCCCGGCACGCCCAATCCTCTGGCGGAAAAAGGATTGATCATGTCGGTAAATCCTGACTCGGTGAAAGCGGCCAGTTGACCGCTGGTATTGATAAAATGGCCGGTAGCAATATCGAAGCTATCCAGATCGTCCAGCGTCTGCTGTGTCGGAGTGGCAAAACGATAATGTTTAAAACCGAGGTCGCTATTGGTCGCGGGATTGTTGGCGCGGATCTTCGCCGCAACGCGTGTAATTCGCTCGCGGCTGATTTCATCAATAGTGTTATAACCTGCTTTTTTCGCGATAGTGTTATTGCTTAATGCCTGATCGATAGTACACAGAATAAACGTGCGCTGCCCCCCATCTTCTTCATTCAGCGCCATCACCGCATGGGCCGTAGTGCCGGAACCGGCAAAAAAGTCCAGGACGACGCCGTCTTTATCGATAGCGAGCTTGATGATTTTCTTCAATAATGCGGTCGGTTTCGGCGTATCAAAAACGTTGTCGCCGAAGAGATCCAGAATCTCCTTTTTCCCCTCTTTATTCGACGCTACGTTATCCCAGTAATTGGTCGTTGGCTGCCCTTTACTGTGGTGCGCGTACATGACTCGCTGGGGAATACCGCCGTTATCTTTGCCAAAATAGACCAGATTATCGGCCACCAGTTTTTGGTAACTGGCTTCAGGATAAGCCCATAGTCTTTCGTGTACCGTACCGTTCGGCGTGGTAATTTTATAGGTATAACCGCCGCCGCTCAGCCCTTTTGACACCGTTAACGGCACCGGTCGCCATTTCCCTTCTGGAAACTGTTCGGTCGGTTCTTTATAGGATTTCTGAATATACTCTTTAGAAAGCGGTTCTAAACGTAAAGCGCCCTGACCGGTTTTGGCATAAACAAGAATGTATTCCCCCTGGATGGAAACGTTATCAGAGTCGTTAGAAATCTCTTTTTTGCGCTTCCACATCACATTGGTGACAAATCCGCCTTCGCCAAAAATCTCATCCATCATTAATTTAAGATTGGCGTACTCATTATCGTCGATAGAGATAAAAATAAACCCGGTATCTTTCAGGAGCTTCCTGGCCAGGAAAAGACGCGGATACATGAAAGATAACCACGCGGAGTGCGTCGATTTACCCTGAATGGATTTTAAACGTGCCAGTTCAGTATCATTAAGACCAAACATATCCTGCAACGCCCGATCGCTATATTCAAAATGATCGGGATAGACAAACCCGTCCGATCCGGTGTTATAAGGGGGATCGATATAGATCATATCGACGGTATCGGCGTAATTATTTTGCAGATGGCGTAACACATCCAGATTATCTCCGGTCAGAAAAAGATTATGGCTGTTTTTATTTTCTGCCAGAGTATTGTGTTCCACGTCAGGAACGATAACGGTAACGGATTTTTCACCCGCCTGTTTTTTTGCGTAATCTTTGCCAATAAAATCAATCTGATAACCGCTAGTCAGCTCATCAATATTACGCGCTTTCAGCGCGCGCTCAAATTTGGCGAGATCAAATCCGCCTTTCGCGATCAGTTCACCCTGCTCGTTATAGCGATCGGCGATAAAAAATTCCGGTAATGCACGTTGTAACTCAGACAGAAAGGCGCTATTCGGGGCAACAGACTCGTTATGTTTTTGGTTATCTTTCAACATGATATCTTCGCTCCGTTGATAATTTTAAGGTCCAACAATCAATTTCTTATAAAGAAAAAAGTAAGCGATGATTGTAATGGTCACGAAAGGCAGATGCCATCATTAACCTTTGTTGTTCGTTGAAAGGGCGTGAAAACGACGGGGGGAAGGCGTGCTCCCGGCGACAGTATGCGCCAGGAGCGTAGTGTTTACGTGCGATGACTGATGGCCGACTCCGGGAGGGCGTCGCTATCTGTACCGGAGATGACGACTCCCCGGGTCTCGCGACCAAATGCCACAAATACACAGATTAAAATAGCCACCGCGCCAGCCACGATCGCCATTGCCAACCCGTAATTTCCGCCATGCGTTTCCGCGATGCGGGCCTGTAACGTCGCATTAACCGACGCCAGTAAATTACCGAGTTGGTAAACAAACCCTGGCAGCACGGCGCGCGCATTCGCCGGAACCAGCTCGTTCAGCCAGGTCGGCACGACACCCCAGGCGCCCTGCACCATAAACTGCATCAGGAACGCGCCCAGACCAATCGTGAATGATCCGCTGGAAAATGCCCATAGCGGGAGTACCGGAAGCGCAAGAAAGGCGGCGATCATGATCGCTTTTTTACGCCCAATACGTTCCGATAGCGTACCGTAGAAAATACCGCCGAGCATGGCGGCAATGTTATAAAAAATCGCAATGATACTGATCAGATGCGGATCAAAACCATGCTGCATCTTCAGGAAGGTAGGATAGAGATCCTGCGTGCCGTGACTGAAAAAGTTAAAGAACGCCATGACCAGCACCAGATACAGACACAACTTCCACTGTTTGCGCAGAACAGGAAGCAGCGCGGTATTCTCTTTACGCGCTCTGGCCGCCAGCCAGACGGGGGATTCCGGCACTTTAAACCAGATATAAGGCAGCAAGACAACAGGCAGGGCGCCAATCAGGAACATACCGCGCCAGCCTACCATACTGTAGAAGAGGCCAAAAATAACCGAGGCGAACAGATAGCCGCAGGGATAGCCCGCCTGAAAAATGCCCGACATCAGGCCACGCGAACGATCGGGAATGGTTTCCATCGCCAGTGATGACGCGACGCCCCATATCCCGCCCATCGCCACGCCGTACATGACCCGAAAAATCAGAAATGCCATGAAGGTGGGCGACCAGGCGGAAAGCAGTTCAAACACCGTAAAGAACAGAATATTGAGCATCAGTATCGGTCGACGTCCGTACTTTTCCGCCATTCGGCCAAATAGCAGCGCGCCAATGGGACGTACCGCCAGGGTCAGCATAATCGCAATGGAAACGTCCGATACGGAAGCGTGAAACCATTCGGCGAGATCGCTAAGTACAAAGACAAGGATAAAGAAATCAAACGCATCCAGCATCCAACTGGTAAAGCTGGCAAACGCCACATGTCGTTGTGTCGTCGTCCAGTTCAGGGGGGTGTACATAGGTAGTGTCCTGCATCAAAAAATAACATCAAGCTTTGAAGCGGCGAAACGCTGGAACGCTCTCGTCGTCAAAGCGACGTAACAAGGTAGCGTTGCGCTACTTATTTGTTATCTTTTTGTATATAGCAGGTAAAATGTTAGCAAAAATAGACAAATCATTACATATTATTAACAAAGCTTACTGGCACATGATTTGTCACATTTTTTATGGGGATTATCTCACGCAAAGAAAAGCGAAGCGTGGCTAGCGTATCGCGACCGGCCTGTCGCCAGACCGATCGCCATTGCCGATTACCTTTCGCGCGGCGGGAAACCAGCCTTTTGCAGGGCGGCGGCAATCTGCTCCGCGGATAGCGACGTTTCAACGTCAACCAGACGCGTCGCCGGGTCGGTTCTCACCGTCGCATTAGCATCAAGAGTCAGAATCGTCTTTTTTACCGTACTGGCGCAGCCGCCGCAGGTCATGTCATCAATATGGAACTGCATAGTGAACTCCTTTTGTGTGGGAACTGTTGCCAGTCTGGGCCTTGCCAGTGTTGGAAGGTCAAGCGTAATCTCAGGACTTACAGACGCTTTGCCAGTCCGTGGCGACGAGGACGGCGCAATACCGCTCCGGTACGCGCCTCCGGCTCGCTATCGTCAGGTTGTCCAAGCGTATGCAGAATGGGGCAATCTGGCAGCGCGTCGCCGGCGCAGCAGTGAATCAGCGCTTTGAGGGTTTGCGCCATGTGCTGCATGTTCTGGATACGTCTGTCCAGTTCATCAATGTGCGTCTGCGCCAGGCGTTTGACGTCAGCGCTTTGCCGCGACTGGTTATTCCAAAGATTCAGTAAGTCGCTGATTTCAGCAACTGAAAAGCCGAGGTCGCGCGCGCGGCGTATAAAATGCAATTGATTAACATCAGCCTGGGTATAGGCCCGATAGCCGGAATCCGTCCGACTTGCCGCGGGAATCAGACCAATCTGTTCATAGTAGCGAATCATTTTGGCCGAAACTTTCGATGCTTTAGCTGCTTTACCGATGTTCATGACGCTCCTCCTCATGTCGTGGATGTGTCGGATGGGGTTGCCATCGGCGCCCGGAAACGGCGCAGCCGCAAAGCGTTGCCCAGCACGAACACGCTCGACATCGCCATCGCCCCTGCGGCGAATACCGGGGACAATAATATGCCCCAGACCGGAAATAGCGCGCCTGCCGCGACAGGAATCAGCGCCGTATTGTAAGCAAAGGCCCAGAACAGATTCTGGTGGATATTGCGGATGGTCGCTTTAGACAGCGCGATAGCATTCGGCACGCCTTGCAGGTTGCCGGACATTAGTACGACGTCGGCGGATTCCACCGCCACATCGGTGCCGGTGCCAATCGCCAGCCCCACGTCGGACTCCGCCAGCGCTGGCGCATCGTTGATGCCATCGCCGACAAACGCCACCTGCCCATACGCCGCTTTCAGGCGCCGTATCGCCTCGACTTTCCCTTCTGGCAATACCTCGGCAACCACATCATCAATTCCTAACTGTCTGGCGATAGCCTGTGCCGTGCGGGCATTATCGCCAGTGATCATGGCGACCTTAATGCCGAGCTGATGTAAAGCGTTAATTGCGGCGGGCGTACTGGGTTTGATCGGATCGGCCACGGCGATAATCGCCGCCAGTTGACCGTCAATAGCCGCATAGAGCGGCGATTTCCCTTCCTGCCCTAACCGTTCGGCGGTGGTGGCGAAGCCGCTAATATCCACGCCAATTTCGCGCATATAGCGATCAGCCCCCACGTCAACACGCGTACCGGCAACGGTAGCGTATACGCCCATCCCGGTCACCGATTCGAAGCCGTTCATGCCTGGTAGCGCGATCCCTTCCTCTTCTGCCGACACGACAATCGCACGGGCAATCGGATGCTCTGAACGCGATTCTACCGCCGCGACTTTCGCCAGCACCTCACGGCGCTCAAAGCCGCTGGCCACGTCGAGATCGGTCAGTACCGGGCGGCCTTCGGTAAGCGTCCCGGTTTTGTCTACGGCCACCACCTTAGCGTCTTTGAGTAGCTGTAACGCCTCCCCCTTACGGAACAGCACGCCCATTTCCGCCCCACGACCGGTTCCCACCATAATGGAGGTCGGCGTCGCCAGGCCCATCGCGCAAGGACAGGCGATAATCAGAACCGCAACGCCATTGATCAGAGCGAAAGTCAGCGCAGGCGACGGCCCAAACGCCAGCCATACCACAAAGGTCAGCGCAGCAATAAGCATTACCATTGGGACAAACCACAGCGTCACTTTATCCACGACGGCCTGAATCGGCAGTTTTGAACCCTGCGCCTGTTCCACCAGACGAATGATTTGCGCCAGCATGGTCTGTCCGCCGACGGCGGTCGCCCGCAGCGTGAGCGCGCCTTTTTGGTTTACGGTACCGCCCACCACCGCACTTCCTGCGGATTTCTCTACCGGTATCGGTTCGCCGGTAATCATCGACTCGTCAACGAAGCTGCGGCCTTCGGTCACTTCGCCGTCAACCGGTATCCGCTCGCCTGGCCGAACCTCCACACAGTCTCCCAGCACAACCTCGTCGACAGGGATATCCACGATGCGGCCCTCGCGTAACACATGCGCGACCCGCGCCTGTAGCCCCACCAGACGTTTAATCGCTTCGGAAGTCCGCCCCTTCGCCCTTGCCTCCAGAAAGCGCCCCAGCAGAATAAGCGCGACAATCACTGCGGCGGCCTCGTAATAGACGTTTACCGTCCCTTCAGGCAACAGGTCGGGCGTAAAGGTCGCCACCAGCGAGTAGCCGAACGCCGCAGCGGTTCCCACGGCGACCAGCGAGTTCATGTCCGGCGCCAGACGCGCCAGCGCCGGGAACCCTTTAAGGTAAAAACGGCGACCGGGGATCGTCAGCACCAACAGGGTCAGTGCAAATTGCCAGTACCAGCTTTGTTGCAGGCCAATCGTTTTTATCACCCACTCGTGCATACCAGGAATAAGGTGCGAACCCATTTCAAGCACAAAAACGGGGAGCGCCAGCACGCTGGCGAGAATCAGATCGCGCTTCAGCCTGACGCGCTCGGCCTCTTTTTTCTCTTCAGAGTCGTCTTCACCCTGCCCCGCCGTCTCTATCGGTCGCGCCTCATACCCCGTTTTTTCAATCGCCGCGATCACCGCCTCCGCCGACGCCGTCCCGCGAACGGTGGCGCGCTCCGTCGCCAGATTCACCGTAGCGTCCGTTACGCCAGGCACAGCCTTAATACCTTTTTCAACGCGAGCGACGCACGACGCGCAGGTCATACCTTCAATAAGCAAGCTTATCGTGTCGTGACGATTTTCTGACTGACTCATGACGAGTTCCCCATCCTGACTATTCGGTATCAGAAAGCCTAAAGCTTGCCATTGTGGGAAGGTCAAGCGTATTCAGGCTGCACGGTTCGGCGAGAATGTGAGATGGCTCATAAAAGAGGATGATGCGAGACATTTACGCCACGATGCCGACCCACGCCCCGAAAAAACCCGTCAGGAACGCTTGACCTTTCCTTCGTTGTAACGCCTAGCCTTTGCCAAAAATTCTGCGGCAGCGTTGCGGAATGGCCGACACGCTGCGGTAAAGAGGGAAACGACATGCGTAGAACATTCAAAATTATGTTGATAGCCGGCGTCATCGCCGCCATCGGGGGCGTGATTTATATGGCCGGCGAAGCACTATGGGATAAAGACAACGCCGTCGGACCACCGGCCAGCGCGCCGCCTCCGCCGTCGGTACCGGTTGCTAAAGCCCTTAGCCGCACACTCGCGCCTACGGCGGAATTCACCGGTTTTCTGGCCGCGCCGGAGACCGTGGAGCTGCGTTCGCGCGTGGGAGGAACCCTTGACGCCGTCAGCGTTCCGGAAGGACGTCTGGTAAGCCGCGGACAACTGCTGTTCCAGATCGATCCGCGCCCGTTCGAGGTCGCCCTCGACACCGCCGTCGCGCAATTACGTCAGGCTGAAGTACTGGCCCGCCAGGCGCAGGCGGATTTCGATCGCATTCAACGACTGGTCGCCAGCGGCGCCGTATCACGTAAAAACGCTGACGATGTCACCGCCACGCGTAATGCGCGACAGGCGCAGATGCAATCGGCCAAAGCCGCCGTCGCCGCAGCGCGCCTTGAACTCTCCTGGACCCGTATTACCGCGCCCATTGCCGGACGCGTTGACCGCATACTGGTGACCCGGGGCAATCTGGTCAGCGGCGGCGTAGCGGGTAACGCCACGCTTCTGACGACTATCGTGTCTCACAATCCCATGTATGTGTATTTCGATATTGACGAAGCCACCTGGCTGAAGGCGTTACGACATACCCGCTCCGACAAAAATCCACCGGTAGTCAACATGGGGTTAACCACCGATAACGGGCTGCCTTATCAGGGCGTACTCGACTTTATGGGCAATCAGATGAACCGCAGCACCGGCACTATCCGGGCGCGTGCCGTGATTCCTGACCCCGACGGAATGCTTTCTCCCGGCCTGTTTGCCCGAATCAGTTTGCCCATCGGCGAGCCGCGGGAAACCGTGCTAATTGACGATCTGGCGGTGAGCGCCGATCAGGGCAAAAACTATGTGCTGATCGTCGGCAAGGAGAATCAGGTGGAGTATCGTCCGGTTGAGCTGGGACAAATGGTCGATGGACTCCGCGTCGTTACACAGGGAGTACTGCCGGGAGAAAAAATCATCCTCAAGGGGCTGGTGCGTCCTGGCATGACCGTTGCGCCGCGTCTGGTGCCGATGCGGCAGAATGTGACCGACAAACAGACCGCGACATTGACTAAAGCGGACGGCGACAGTGCGCCGAAGGCGGTGCGCCAATGAAATTCACCCACTTTTTCATTGCACGCCCCATCTTCGCCATCGTCCTGTCGCTGTTAATGCTGCTGGCTGGCGCTATCGCCTTTTTAAAACTGCCGCTGAGTGAATATCCGGCCGTTACGCCGCCCACGGTACAGGTTAGCGCCAGCTACCCCGGCGCTAACCCGCAAGTGATTGCCGATACGGTAGCCGCGCCGCTGGAACAGGTGATCAACGGCGTTGACGGCATGTTGTATATGAATACCCAGATGGCCATTGATGGCCGCATGGTTATCTCTATCGCCTTCGAACAGGGAACCGATCCTGATATGGCGCAAATTCAGGTGCAAAACCGGGTATCCCGTGCGCTGCCTCGCCTGCCCGAAGAAGTCCAGCGAATTGGCATTGTAACGGAGAAAACGTCCCCCGATATGTTGATGGTGGTCCATCTTGTCTCGCCGCAAAAACGCTATGACTCGCTTTACCTGTCTAACTTCGCCATCCGGCAGGTTCGCGACGAGCTGGCCCGTTTACCTGGCGTCGGCGATGTTCTCGTCTGGGGCGCGGGCGAGTACGCCATGCGCGTCTGGCTGGACCCGGCGAAAATCGCCAACCGCGGTCTTACCGCCAGTGATATCGTTACGGCGTTGCGGGAACAAAACGTACAGGTCGCCGCCGGTTCCGTCGGGCAGCAGCCGGAGGCCTCCGCCGCTTTTCAGATGACGGTAAACACGCTGGGCCGCCTGACCAGCGAAGAACAGTTCGGCGAGATTGTGGTAAAAATCGGCGCTGACGGCGAGGTGACGCGTCTGCGTGATGTCGCCCGCGTCACGCTGGGCGCTGATGCCTATACGCTGCGCAGTTTACTGAATGGCGAAGCGGCGCCAGCGTTACAGATTATTCAAAGTCCGGGCGCCAATGCGATTGACGTTTCTAACGCGATTCGCGGCAAAATGGATGAGTTGCAGCAAAACTTCCCGCAGGATATCGAATACCGGATTGCCTATGATCCTACGGTCTTCGTGCGCGCATCGCTACAATCGGTGGCGATTACGTTGCTGGAAGCCCTTGTGCTGGTCGTCCTTGTCGTGGTGCTGTTCCTGCAAACCTGGCGGGCGTCCATTATTCCTCTGGTGGCGGTTCCCGTTTCGCTGGTCGGCACCTTTGCCTTGATGCACCTGTTTGGCTTTTCGCTGAATACGCTTTCGCTGTTTGGTTTGGTCCTGTCGATAGGTATCGTTGTCGATGACGCCATCGTTGTGGTCGAAAACGTGGAACGGCATATCTCGCAGGGCAAAAGTCCCGGAGAGGCGGCAAAGAAGGCGATGGATGAAGTCACTGGTCCCATTCTTTCTATTACCTCGGTGCTGACGGCGGTCTTTATCCCTTCCGCATTCCTGGCGGGCCTGCAGGGTGAGTTTTATCGTCAGTTCGCGTTGACCATCGCTATTTCGACCATCCTTTCGGCCATTAACTCGCTGACGCTCTCCCCTGCGCTGGCTGCCATTTTGCTAAGACCGCACCACGATACTGCGAAGGCTGACTGGCTAACGCGGTTGATGGGCACGGTCACTGGCGGTTTTTTCCATCGCTTTAACCGTTTCTTCGACAGCGCGTCGAACCGCTATGTTAGCGCCGTCCGTCGGGCCGTGCGCGGCAGCGTCATTGTGATGGTGCTCTATGCTGGCTTTGTGGGGCTGACCTGGCTTGGCTTCCATCAGGTGCCGAACGGGTTTGTGCCTGCGCAGGATAAATACTATCTCGTCGGCATCGCCCAGCTCCCAAGCGGCGCATCGTTGGATCGCACAGAGGCGGTCGTAAAACAGATGTCCGCTATCGCACTGGCGGAACCCGGCGTCGAAAGCGTCGTCGTCTTCCCCGGCCTGTCGGTTAACGGCCCGGTAAATGTGCCAAATTCGGCGCTGATGTTCGCCATGCTGAAACCCTTTGACGAGCGTGAAGATCCTTCGCTTTCCGCTAACGCTATCGCCGGAAAGCTAATGCACAAATTTAGCCACATTCCCGACGGATTTATTGGCATCTTCCCGCCACCGCCGGTTCCAGGGCTTGGCGCGACGGGCGGCTTTAAATTGCAGATTGAAGATCGTGCGGAACTGGGATTTGAAGCGATGACAAAGGTGCAAAGCGAGATTATGTCTAAGGCGATGCAGACGCCCGAACTGGCCAATATGCTGGCCAGTTTCCAGACGAACGCCCCGCAATTACAGGTGGATATCGACCGAGTGAAGGCGAAATCAATGGGGGTATCGCTCACCGACATCTTTGAAACGTTGCAAATTAACCTCGGCTCGCTTTACGTCAACGATTTCAACCGATTTGGCCGTACCTGGCGGGTGATGGCGCAGGCCGATGCGCCATTCCGTATGCAGCAAGAGGATATCGGCCTGCTTAAAGTCCGCAATGCGAAGGGCGAGATGATCCCGCTTAGCGCTTTCGTCACGATTATGCGCCAGTCGGGGCCGGACAGAATCATCCATTACAACGGCTTCCCCTCGGTAGATATTAGCGGTGGACCGGCTCCGGGTTTCTCCTCCGGACAGGCGACGGACGCGATTGAAAAGATCGTGCGTGAAACGTTACCGGAAGGGATGGTCTTCGAATGGACCGATCTGGTTTATCAGGAAAAACAGGCCGGCAACTCCGCGCTTGCTATCTTTGCGCTGGCGGTGCTGTTGGCCTTCCTGATCCTGGCGGCGCAGTACAACAGTTGGTCGCTGCCCTTCGCCGTCCTGCTTATTGCGCCTATGTCATTACTCTCAGCCATTGTCGGCGTGTGGGTATCTGGCGGAGATAACAATATCTTTACGCAGATTGGTTTCGTGGTGCTGGTCGGCCTGGCGGCCAAGAACGCCATTTTGATTGTCGAGTTTGCCCGCGCCAAAGAACACGACGGCGCAGACCCGCTGACCGCCGTGCTGGAAGCGTCCCGCCTGCGTCTGCGTCCTATCCTGATGACCTCATTCGCCTTTATCGCAGGTGTAGTACCGCTGGTACTCGCGACGGGTGCCGGCGCGGAAATGCGACATGCGATGGGCATCGCCGTGTTTGCCGGCATGTTGGGCGTCACGCTCTTCGGCCTGTTATTGACGCCTGTATTTTACGTGGTGGTTCGCAGGATGGCATTAAAGCGTGAGAACCGCGTTGATTCGCATGATCAGCAAGCATAATGATGGGAATGGCATAATGAAGATCACTTTTACAGGCTATCGGCAGACCGCCACGCTGGCGACGCTTGCTTTCGTCACCACGCTTGCTGGCTGTACGATGGCGCCGAAGCACGAACGCCCCGCATCGCCGACTGCGATGGTCTATCCCTACGCAACGTCAACCGTTTCTGGCGCGCCGGATGCCGCTGACATTGGCTGGCGTGATTTCTTCCACGATCCGCTTCTACAGGAACTGATCGCGATCGCGTTACGCAATAATCGGGATTTACGCAAGGCAGGGCTCAATGTTGAAGCCGCCCGGGCGTTATACCGTATTCAGCGCGCGGAGATGCTGCCGACGCTCGGCATCGCCACCGCCATGGACGCCGGTCGCACTCCCGCCGATCTCAGCGTCACGGACGAGCCTGAGATTAACCGACGCTACGAGATGGCTGGGGCGACGACGGCCTGGGAACTGGATCTCTGGGGGCGAGTGCGAAGCCTTAGCGACCAGGCATTAGCCGCCTATATGGCGCTTGATGAGACGTACATTGCGGCGCGAATGAGCCTGGTTTCCGAAGTCGCCAGCGCCTGGCTGACGCTACGGGCTGACCGGGAGCTGCTGCGCTTAACCGAAGATACGCTGGCCGCGCAAAAAAGTTCATACACATTGACAACCCAGCTTGCCCGAACAGGCAACGCCACACAGCTCGATCTGCGTATGGCGGAGATCGCGCTGCGTTCTGCGGAAATCAATCGCGCGGCGTATACGCGACAGTTGGCGCGGGATCGTAACGCGCTTGAATTGCTGTTGGGCCAGCCGCTCACGCCTGAGCTGTCGCGTCGACTAAACGAGGCGGTCACGCTTACGGAAGGCGCGATCCCGACCACATTGCCAGGCGGATTACCGTCAGATCTGCTGGTACGCCGCCCGGATATTCGCGCCGCCGAGTACAGGCTGCGTGGCGCAAACGCCCGGATAGGCGCAGCGCGCGCCGCCTTCTTCCCGACCATCAGCCTGACAGGCACGGCGGGAACGGCCAGCGCGTCTCTTAGCGGACTCTTTGAACCGGGATCGGGAAGCTGGCGTTTTCTACCGCAAATCACCTTGCCTCTCTTTCACGGCGGCGCATTACGCGCTGACCTGGATAGGGCGCATGTCCAAAAACAGATTGAAATCGCCAGCTATGAAAACGTTATTCAGCAAGCCTTTCGCGACGTGGCGGATGGTCTGGCGGGACAGCGTACGCTGAATGACCAGGTGCAATCAGAACAACGCGCGGTTGAAGCCAGTCAAATCGCCTATGAGCTGGCCGGACTCCGTTTTCAGGAAGGCGTCGATGACTACCTTACGCTGCTTGATACCCATCGTATGCTTTATGGCGCGCAGCAGCGTCTGGTGCGCACACGGCTCATGCAACAGTTAAATATCATTAACCTGTATAAAGCATTAGGCGGCGGTTGGCGGGAATACAGTGAGAAAAAGCAAGGTTAGCCCAAATAGCGCGCGCGTCGCCAGTGCGGCGCGCGCGCTAAACAGGCATATATTACCTGCAAAATAAGGTTAACGAGGGCAACGATAAACGTTCCCGCTTAACGTGACATTCGTTTGTTTGCTTGAGCCCGAACCGTGCCATGAACTTCCTGTCTGGCCTGCACGCTGGGTTAACAGGACTACCGTATTTCCGCCCATTTTATAAGCTTTGTTTTTCAGATCGTTACGGGCACCCGTTTCCAGGTTACTGTTGGAAGTCCAGCCACCGGTAAAGAAATTCCCCTGGCTGCCCGTGATATCCCCTAAGTAACTGCATTCCTTACCTGGCTCGCTGGTCATCACCCGTACCTGTTCAGCGCCATAATTCAACGAATTAGCACTACATGCGGTTAAAGCCAAGCCGACGAAACATACTAAGATCTTTTTCATACTAATACCTGGTCTATTAATCATTAAATAATAACGCGTTCTTGCTTCTGAACGCCGTCAAGGAACTATATTTAAGATGTAACGAATGTCTTTCATTTGCTGAAGAAAAGTCTCTGTCATGATGCTATCATGTATGCTTGAGGCTATTTCTTGTTCAGTTTTTTCAATATGCTCTCTGAGCCTTATTTTTGTTTTTTCGTCAAGCGCCGAGATAAGTATCTTAATGGCAAGCAGCATAGTAGGATTGATGCTTTCACACTCTCTCATCGTTAACTTTTTCATCTTGTTTGCTTCAAGCCTGATCGGCGTTTTTGTCTACACGGCAAATTTTAGATGCGAAGATATGGCGACTTCTTTGGTAAATAAATAGCAAATGGAAAAAGCGTTTGAAGCCATATTTACGACAGATACGCAATCTATGAATGTACAAAGTCTTACGACTCATGCCATAGCTACTGGCGATCTGACTCATCGACTTTTTATATAAAAAGTGCCATAACAACTCCTCCTCCTTTTTTGTCAACGGCGCAAGTTCACCGACCGCTACTTCGTTTGCACAAGCGTATTTAATGAAATGCTCAATAAAAACAGGCTTTGCCAAATCGGGATCGATATCAGGATCTCTATCGCAGCCATGTGGATAAAGTTTTCCAATATCTCTGCGCGTGAGCCAGATTCGACGAGCATGTGGATAATGCTGCATGAGCGCCTTAAAACCTTTCCAGACCCCCTGAATCAAAACTCGTCCATCAATAATAATTATGATATCTTCGCTAGCTGATATCTGACACGAATTATATTCTCCATTGAGTGGGAACATAAAGCACTTCCCATCCTCAAAGAGTGAAGCGATGCCTAAATAAGTATAATAATCATCCGTTAAAACTATACCTATCGTTTTTAACGGAAGTTGTTCCGATAGTGAATTTATCATAATTTCATCAATAGAATAACGCTACGGTGAGTGTTTTATCTTCCTCTTAAGATTACCTGAGCGCTCATAACCATCCCTATTCTGTAGCAGCGCCATATTATTTTTAATTCCTTGCCATAAACGTAACGCTTATACTTTTAATATCAGAAGCGATAACCTACGCTGACACCAAATGTATTGGTATCCACAGCGAAGAAACGACTGGCTTCCCATGATGCATCGATAGATATACTCTTAACTGGATTAAATATTACGCCAGCGCCGTAGGCAAAGGAGTCTTCTTTTGAGTGTTTATTAAATTTCATCGTCGCTATACCCGCATTACCGTACAGGCTCACATAGTCATTAAAACGATATGTTGGTCCAAACATCAAAGAACCATAGTCTACAGAATCGGAACCATTTTTATGCAATTTCCCCTCTTTCCAGGTGTAGTTCTCCATTTCATTGCGCGTCGCGGTGAATGAGCCTAACATCCCCCAGGTCTCATTAAACTCGTAACGATATTTAAAATTAAAGCCTCGCAGATCTTTGCTATCGCTATTTTTCAATGAACTGAGATGAGTTTGTGCATAACCAAACGATACGGTGTGCTGATCGTTAGCCAAAGCTAAAGGTGACGCTAATAATAAACCTAAAAAAACAAGGAACGAAGACCGTCTTTTCATTAAAACCACTCCATTTTTGATATATAATTAAGGCGGTACCGGAACTTATGGCACACAAATAGCATTTAGATTAAGAGCACCTAATGCGCTTATTACCAGTCATGCCAACTGCGGAGGTAATATAACCTGATATATTCGATAATGGATATGAAATCAGTCTTACAGAGTTCTTACTTTTTTATTAATGGCGGATTCATAGTTGCTTCAGACCCGATCCTGGCATCGCATCCGTCAGGCGGACTGCGAGAGGTTATCAGCGAGTATCAGTTACCTCCCTGACGAGTAAAAAATTCATAACTCATTGTTTTGCATGTATTTTAATTGATTATTGAGTTAACCTTTACCCTTGCGGAGGGCAATTTCGCAACTCGCTTTCTGACACATTCAGACAACATTCAGATCTACTGCGCGGTACAAACGTTATAAAGCTGCCGATTAAGAGAATAAAAAAAGGTTTTCTCACCCACTTTAGATATTCGAATCTCATTAGCCGCTTCCGGATGCAGAACCCGTAAATATGATAACAGATCGCCAGCCGTGTCCGTGGCAAAGACTTTTACCTGGGATACTTCGAACGTATAAACACCAGGCGCTGTTCGATGTAAATTTTTCATATATACGTCCCGGTATAATATTTTTACACCGTTATCTTTTGTTTTTATTTCATATTGAAGCGTAATTCTCTTCATCTTAAAATCAAGAACAAGACTGCCATCGGCATGGATATCTTTAGGCTGTATCGTCGTTACCGTTCTTGTCGTGCATAAAAATTCATTAGTATTAATAGAACTATGGCTACTGTTTCGTACCCAAACTACCATCAGTACGACTGAAACAGCCAACATACCAAGCGTCGCCACGCTTAATAACGTTCTTTTATAGAAATGCATTTCGGCTCCGCTATATCAAGTTGGTTAAGACACTGGACAAAAATATTTGTATTAGGAACGCGAATGTAATAAATGATTTTTCCGTTTTGTTTATGTATTTCATTACTCATCTCAGAGTACGCTTCAACGATATCCGTCAGATGGGTTTTATCATGCCCGACACTATAAAAAGTGTATCCATCATACGAACCCTGAAGGGTAAAGTAATCAATATTTTCACCCTTAACTTTATACATCATAAAAAACATTAGAAGCGCGGCCAAGCAAAAGTAGAGCCAATCTTTTTTATTCACAGCGCCCGGTATTGGGGGGATAATAGTGTCATCGCGTCGCACTTCAACCGTCGATAATTCTGTTTCAGCAACAGCAGGCAACGGCGTATTTTGCGCCTCATCACTCAACGGTTCAATGGAAACTGAGAGTAAAACACCCACGCGAGGACGAGTCACAACAGAC
Organism: Salmonella sp. 2020_1395; assembly: GCF_043848115.1. NCBI lineage: Bacteria > Pseudomonadati > Pseudomonadota > Gammaproteobacteria > Enterobacterales > Enterobacteriaceae > Salmonella > Salmonella sp. 2020_1395. The sequence goes on from NZ_JBCMFH010000003.1 coordinate 341,119, forward strand.
GCCCCCTTAAGACCAATTTTATCAAATGACCCTCGTAGCTGGTTAATCAATTTATAATAACTGGCATCAGAGACCACGACACCTTTGCGCCCCCAGACATAGTTAATTAAATCATCTTTTTTAAAAAGGCCTTCATGAAAAGCGATAAGCAAACTGCGTTCCGATTCAGATATCGTTATCGACTCTCCGGCGCAGGAAAGCGTCATTCGTTCACAATCAAGAATAACTCTTTTGTCAATCAGATAATTGTTCTGACTCATAAAAATATCCGCCCCAGTGCTATCACGTTTCTTCACGGCATAAACATATTACCAGGATATATCGCGCTATTGAATTTTTTTCCGTAGCGAGCTCCTGTATTATTCAGCCACCAGACCACTCGCAGATTCGTTTTCCCCCTTGAGCAGACCATTTTGCCTCTGGGCCGACTTGCCAAGCCAGCTCATAAAGTCATTAGCCCCCATCGGCCTGGCATAAAGAAATCCCTGAACGAATCCTACCCCGTGGCTTAAGATGTAACGCAATTGGTGCTGGGTACTGACCCCTTCGGCAACCACATTGAGCCCCAGTCGCTGACTCAGCGTAATGATAGTATCCAGGACAGGAACATCATTGCTGCTGGTATCAATGGTATCGATAAACGTTCTGTCTATTTTAAGAGAGTCTACAGGTAATTGCTGGAGATAGGAGAGTGAGCAATAGCCGGTTCCAAAATCATCAATCGCTATTAACACGCCTTTTTCACGGAGCGTTGAAAGTTTTTCTGCGACCTGTGAAGGTTCTACAATCAGGCTACGTTCGGTGAGCTCCAACATAAGCGTTATCGTTCCCAAACGAGTCCTGAGCGCCTCTATATCTTGTATAAAACCGTCATCCATAAGATGCGCAGGCGATATATTTACGCTGATATAGAAATCATCCGGTACAGTCCAGTTTATCACGTCATGAGCAATCAGTTCGAACAGATGACGAGAGAGTGGAATAATCATGCCTTCATTTTCTGCGGCGGTAATAAAAATATCCGGGGTTATAAAACGGCCATCCGGTTGCGGCCAGCGCATTAGCGCCTCCACGCCACCGCAACTACCGTGTTTAACATTAAAAACAGGTTGATAATGTACCGTAAACTCATTGTGCGTTATTCCCCTGGCAATCTCCCGGGCCAGAGATAAACGTTTTAAATACCAGCGCCTGTAGAACAATATCATCCCTACAGAAAGACACAATGACAGCGGAACAAAAATAAAAAGGTTTTGTAACCAGTATGCCGATAACGTTGAGAAAGGGGTTCGCACCATCAGCTGGATAGTGTGATCGGTTGAGGTGAAGCGCTGCGTTAAAAACGCCTTACCGCGCAACGTCGCAGCGCTGGTAATTGCCTCCCCTGCGCCGAATGTCAGGCTAAAGGCTGATGCTCTCTCTGCAGCCAATATCTCCATGAGCTCCTGGACATACTGCGAATCCACAATGACGAAGGCCGCTTTATTCGCTGCTACTTTTTTCACATAAACCACAACAAGGCGATCGGGTCCTTCGGCCATACTACCGATAGATCGCAACCACCGTTCCGGATAAGAAGCAGGTAAAGAAAGCCCTGCCAGCCGGGAAAAATGATAGCGTTCGGTTCCTGTGACAAAGGAGCAAGTGATATCACCATTTTCCAGAAACCCAATGTCACGGACATAAGGAGTGAAGGCCCGCGTTCTGGACAGTTCTTTCAGCGTGTCAGTACAGGAACTCTCAGCCAGTCTGGCGGCTTTTCCGGCGACTTGCCAGGAGGCGGCAGATATATCCGCGCTAAACCGCAGCAGCGTATTGGCGCTGACGGCGATATCTCGTTTTAGCTGGAAGATACCCGCGAGTAACCCCACCAATATCATTACGATCAGTGGAACGGCAATAAACAACATCAGAAATAGCTTTCTTACTTTCAAATCATTGCCCTCTTACCGGCCTTCCTTTTGCCACTGTACGCTTTTATAGGATAACTAAAGTAACATTAATATAGAAAAGCAATATTGAGAGATAGGTTATACGTTCTTAATGATAGCAAGATGGCACTCCCTGTGCCGAAAATAGACAAGAAAATATCAATACCCAACAGGTGCAGGATACTATCGTTAAAATAAGCGATAGCAGATATCTAAAATACAGACGCATTCAATATGTTAGTCTGATGCCAGGTTCGCTGCCTGATGAGGCATAAATCACGGAACGAATTCCCATCAATACAGGGATTATTGGCTACAACTCAACGTTACTACTGGTGGTACACACATTATACAAATGCCGATTAAGCGAAAACATGTAGGTATTTTTCCCAATTTTGACCATCTTTAACTCATTAATCGTACCAGGCTGTAACAGTCTCAACCAGGAAAACAAATCGCCAGCAGTATCAGACTCAAAAGTCTTAACTGAATTGACTTTAAAAGTAAATGTTTTCATACCCGTTCTGCGTAGTTTGCTGATGCAGATATCACGAAAAAAAAGCCGTTTCTCTTTCGTATCGGTAGTAACATCGTAGTGTAGGGTAATCCTGCCGGATTTAAGATCCAGCACAAGTCCACCATCCATGTACAATTTTCGTGGTTCAATATACGCTTCTGATTTTGTCGTGCATATAAGATTATTGGTTCTATAAGAGTCACGATTTACCCACTCAAGCGCTATTATCGATCCGATTGCGGCAATGGCGATAAATATTACAAATATAATCAGTAACGTTCTTTTACTGTAATACATTTTGGCACCGCCATTTCAACAGGATTTAAGCATTGCAGAAAAATATTCATGTTAGGCTCCCTGATATAATAAAGATGGCGTCCATTTTGCCGGTAAATTTTAATTTTTAGAGAGTTAAAAGCAAAAACTACTTCACTTAATGTGACCTTATCCTCTTTTGTTTTATAGATTGCATAATCGTTATATTCGCCAAGATATGTAAAAAAACTATCAGGGCTGTTACGAACAGGCGCTTTATATATAGTAAATACACCATAGAGCAATGCCAGAAGAATAGCTCCTGTTAATACCACAAATACGCTGTGACGTTTAATTTTGTAAAATACGTTCTCCCGAGTCGGGGTGCCTTTAACGTTTTCATCACTCACCTTTAGGGAGGTGATTTTTTTTATAGGTTCAATGGCAACAGACAGCGATACCCCCACCCGAGGGCGAGTTACGATATCAGATGGCTGTAGACCGATGCTACTAAAATCATTTCTCATTTGATTAATGAGTTTATAGTAACTTGATTCTGAGACGCAGCCTCCACGATTTTCCCAAACAAAATGAATAATATCTTCTTTTTTGTAAAGACCATGCCAAAAAGCAAGAAGCAGATGGGTCTCAGCTTCTGATATTCTGATTATCTCATTACCATGCGATAAGGTCATCTTCGTACTATCAAATACAACACGCTTATCAAGTAAAAATATGCTTTCATTCATGACAATCCTAAAGGTAACTGCATCCATCATTCAGACGACATATTATCATGCTCAAAAAAGAATTCAGCCCCCTAATTAACCTGAGTTTAACTTATAAGTCTCACTTATAGTAAACAATAATTGACACAAGTATTACCTGCACATTACAAATCAAACAGTTATAGGTAAATCTGAACACTTTTCTTTACCTTAACGCAAACTCAGGAAACTTCTGAAAGGCCAAAAGTAAGAAAAAAGTAAGACTAATTATACTGTTTCAGAAGCACATTTCAGAAAATTTACCTTAATCTCACCATCGTATTATCCATCGGGAGGTTTAACTGATACGGATTTTACATAGCAAAAATGTGCAGGTTTGTATTGCAACATAGTCTATCTATTCAGACGCGGAGAGAATTGTTATCGGATTACACTCAATCAAATGATAACACTATCAGTTGTACCAATGAGATGTATGGACGAAAGCGCTTATCGCTCTATTTCATGATAAGAGAAATAAGTCTGTTTGTTTTATATCGCATTATCAATAGTCAGGAGGGTATAGCTCACATCCAAAAATAGAGTTAATGATCGTTATTTTTACCACTCCTCCATAAGCACGAAACATTCGGGCGAATTGCACTCGTCCTGAAAAAGTAAAGATTAATACAGGAACATTATCATATGTCTATGAAAAAGTATTTAGCAATGATCACAGGCTCACTTCTTGTCTCCAGCAGCGCGATGGCTGTTTCTGATAACACCATCACCTTTCAAGGGGAAGTCTCTGATGAAACGTGCTCTGTCGTGATTAATGGTAATCAGGCTAAACCCGTCGTGTTATTGCCAACAGTAAGTACTAAAGAGTTATCAGAACAAGGGAAAACCGCGGGGCCAATAACGTTTGATATTGGGCTGTCCGGGTGTACCGGCTCTCAGGACAAAACAACAAAAATTTCCACTGTCTTTGTCGGTAATCAGGTCACCAGTAACGGTAACCTGGGTAATACTGGCAGCGCGAAAAATGTTGAAGTCCAATTACTCGACACTTCAGGGGAGCCAATCAATCTGACCGGCGGCTTTACTGGCGACGGCGACCTACAGCTGGAACCAAATGCTTCTGAAGCGAGCGCGACTTATACCGCGCGGTATTACTCTACCGGGAAAGCAGAGGCTGGGACAGTCGCTGCCACACTTCAATACGCCGTTTCGTATAAATAATTGTCGCTACGGTCTGGCGTTGAAACGCCAGACCATTTTCAATCGCCAGGGAGTTGTTGAGATGAAAGTGGATACCCGACATTCCGCATTATATTACTTAATAGTTTTTCTATTGCTGGCCCTACCCGCCACAGCATCGTGGGCGAGCGTTACTATTTTGGGTAGCCGAATAATTTACCCATCAACAGCCTCCTCCGTAGATGTGCAGTTAAAAAATAATGATGCAATACCTTATATCGTACAAACCTGGTTTGATGATGGCGATATGAATACCAGCCCGGAAAATAGCAGCGCGATGCCGTTCATTGCCACGCCGCCGGTATTTCGTATTCAACCCAAAGCAGGCCAGGTGGTACGCGTAATTTATAACAACACAAAAAAATTGCCGCAGGATCGTGAATCAGTATTCTGGTTTAACGTATTACAGGTACCACCAACGAATATTGGCAGCGACAGCGGGCAAAATAAAATGTTGGTGATGCTGCGCTCAAGAATAAAACTTTTCTATCGTCCTGACGGGCTAGGTAAACCTGATAATCTGGCGAAAAAACTACAGATTAAAACGGTAAATAAGGGTTCCGGAAAAAGCGGTATTGTTATTGTTAATCCGCAGCCCTGGTTTGCCTCTTTAAGTAACCTGAATGTAAAAGTGAACGGCGCTTCGTATAACCTGGATGCTGACATGATTGCCCCTTTCTCCAGTCAAACCTGGTGGCTGCCGGGCAAACGGTCACTCAAATCCTTCTCCGGTACAGTCACCGTTACTTTGGTTAACGACCTGGGCGCAAGGATAAGCGAGAGCTACGATGTCCCCCACCATTAATTTGAACCGCAAAAGCCTTGCGCTATTGATCGCCATAGTTTGCTCAGGCTCCGCGCAGGGTGAAGAGTATTATTTTGATCCTGCGCTACTTCAGGGGGCCACTTACGGACAAAATATTGCCCGTTTTAATGAACAGCAAACGCCTTCCGGAGACTATCTTGCCGACGTTTACGTTAATGGCACGCTGGTAACCTCGAGCACTAATATTCGATTTAATGCTGTAAAAGAGGGTCAACAGACTGAACCCTGTCTGCCCTTATCGGTGATGAAAGCAGCACAGATAAAATCACTCCCCGCGACCGACGCTGCGACCGAGTGTCGCCCGCTCAGGGAGTGGGTGCCTCATGCCGGTTGGCAATTTGATAGCGCCACGCTTCGCCTGTTGCTAACGATTCCAATGACCGAACTTACGCACAAACCGCGCGGTTATATCTCCCCTTCAGAGTGGGATAGCGGCGCGCTGGCGCTGTTTTTACGCCATAACACAAACTGGACCCACACCGAAAATACCGACAGCCATTATCGCTACCAATACTTATGGAGCGGTTTAAACATGGGCGTTAACCTCGGACTTTGGCAGGTCCGTCATCAAAGTAATCTGCGCTATGCCAATAGCAACCAGAGTGGAAGCGCCTGGCGCTATAATAGCGTTCGAACCTGGGTGCAAAGACCTGTCGCGTCTATTAACAGTATTCTGTCGCTGGGCGATAGCTATACGGACTCCAGCTTATTCGGCAGTCTGTCTTTTAACGGAGCTAAACTTGTCACCGACGAGCGGATGCGCCCGCAGGGCAAACGCGGTTATGCGCCGGAAGTTCGGGGCGTAGCGGCCAGTAGCGCGCACGTGGTAGTAAAACAACTGGGGAAAGTGATTTATGAAACCAACGTTCCGCCGGGCCCATTTTATATTGACGATCTGTACAACACCCGTTATCAAGGCGATCTGGAGGTAGAGGTTATCGAGGCCAGCGGTAAAACCTCACGTTTCACCGTGCCTTATTCTTCCGTGCCGGATTCGGTACGTCCCGGTAACTGGCACTATTCGCTGGCCTTCGGCAGGGTTCGTCAGTACTACGATATTGAAAATCGTTTCTTTGAGGGAACGTTCCAGCACGGCGTTAATAACACCATTACCCTCAACCTCGGTTCACGAATTGCGCAGCGTTACCAGGCATGGCTGGCGGGCGGCGTCTGGGCCACCGGTATGGGCGCATTCGGCCTCAACGCCACCTGGTCGAATGCGCGCGCAGAGCATAACGATCGCCAGCAAGGCTGGCGCGCGGAACTCAGTTACAGCAAAACGTTTACCACCGGCACTAACCTGGTACTGGCGGCTTATCGTTATTCAACCAACGGCTTTCGCGATCTTCAGGACGTGCTCGGCGTACGCCGGGAAGCAAAAACGGGGATTGATTACTACTCCGACACGCTGCATCAGCGCAATCGCCTGTCCGCGACGGTAAGCCAGCCGTTAGGACGGCTTGGCACGCTTAACCTCAGCGCCAGCACCGCAGACTACTACAATAACCAATCGCGTATAACACAGCTACAAATGGGGTATAGCAACCAGTGGCGGAATATAAGCTACGGGGTGAATATCGCACGACAGCGCACCACCTGGGATTACGATCGCTTTTATCACGGCGTTAACGAACCACTGGACGTGAGTAGCCGACAAAAATATACCGAAACCACAATGTCGTTTAATGTCTCTATACCGCTGGATTGGGGCGAAAACAGAACGTCTGTCGCCATGAATTATAACCAGTCCAGTCAAAGCCGTTCCTCAACCGTATCCATGACCGGCAGTAACGGTGAAAACAGCGACCTGTCATGGTCGGTTTATGGCGGCTACGAGCGTTATCGCAATAGTAATAGCGATAGCAGCGCGCCAACGACGTTTGGCGGTAATCTACAACAAAACACCCGGTTTGGCGCACTTCGCGCCAACTATGACCAGGGTGATAACTATCGTCAGGAAGGGCTGGGCGCGTCCGGCACCCTGGTACTTCACCCTGGCGGTCTGACGGCTGGCCCCTATACCAGCGATACCTTTGCGCTTATTCATGCCGATGGCGCGCAGGGCGCGATCGTACAAAATGGCCAGGGCGCTGTGGTTGATCGCTTTGGTTACGCCATTCTGCCTTCGTTATCTCCTTACCGCGTCAATAACGTTACGCTCGATACCCGTAAGATGCGCAGCGATGCCGAACTGACGGGAGGAAGTCAGCAGATTGTGCCCTATGCCGGCGCCATCGCGCGTGTCAATTTCGCCACTATCAGCGGCAAAGCAGTGCTGATCTCCGTGAAGATGCCGGATGGCGGCATACCGCCAATGGGCGCTGATGTTTTCAACGGTGAAGGCACAAACATCGGCATGGTCGGCCAGAGTGGGCAGATTTATGCCCGTATCGCCCATCCGTCGGGTTCTCTACTGGTGCGCTGGGGAACAGGGGCAAACCAGCGTTGCCGGGTTGCCTACCAACTCGATCTTCACACCAAAGAACCGTTTCTCTATCTGAACAAAATCTGCGAGAAGGAATAGCACAATGCTTTTTAGTTTCCGAACGCTATTGTTTATCACCAGCCTGTTCGTCAGCGCCGGAACATGGTCGTCATGTATCAAAGTCACCGATAAGAGCGCGCTCTCTGACGCGGCGATAAAAGCGGGCTACACGGCGCAAAACTGGATCGGCGCAACTGACACAAATACCGGTAATATCGGTTTGCCAACGGTGATTAGCGTCAGTAATAGTGAAACATTTCAACCCTCCGGCACGCTATTGGCCAGTGGGATCGGTAACTTCCTGACGGCCGCCACCGGCACGCCCTATTCCAGTAAACAGGTACTTTACCGCTGCGATACCGCCGATGCCGGGAAGCTCTATGAGATGTATTCGACAAATGGCGATAGCGCTTTTGCGGGGGCATTTTTTACTCCCGAAGTAGAAGGCGCTTATTATGATGTGGAGCGTAATGTTGCTGTCCGTATGACAAACCTCAGTACCGGCGAATATTACAGCCGCTTCTGGAAAGAACGCCAACTTACCGCAGACAGTTGGTTTCAGGATGACAAATATATTTATATTCCTGCCAGCGCGTTTAGCAACGTGTTATATGAGATGTTTAAAATTGACTCAAGAAAATATTTTGCCTACCAGAATCCAATGGACCGAGATACCTGGACGCAGCCTCGGGGTTATATCGCGTTTAAAGGCCCAGGCTTGATTACCGAGCGGATCAAAGCGGGACTGGATCATGCCAGCGATTATTATGGCTGGCCCAGCTATTGGCCCGGGGCATGGAGTACATATAATAGCGTCACCTATGTTCGCGGCGCGTTATGTAAAATCACAGATTATCCTGCGATCGTGAAAATTCCCCCTGTCGCCGTCGGCATATTAGCCTCCGGAGGCAATAGTCAGGCGCCTTTCCACGTCAGCCTGGAATGTGAGTCCGGCGCCGTGTCCAGTGCCCTCCCGTCCACCAGCGCCGCTAATGTCGCAATGGGGTTTGTCGTTAATCAACCCACCGCTGTGGCGGCGGCGCGTCGCCTGGGGCTAACCACATCCGCAGGCGGTCTGTCGTGGCTACTGGACACCCATTATGGCGAACCTGGCGTAGCTTCCGGAGTGGGTATCCGCATCTATAACGATGCCGGTACGCCAATTAACCTGTTACCCGATCGGATCAAGACAGGCACTGGCAACGCCCGAGGCTGGTATGGCTATAAAGATTTAACCACACGGGTATCATCCGGTTCAGTAGAAACCTACAGCGGTGATTTTACTGCCTCGCTTGAGGCGATCGGCGGACAAACAGTAACGGCAGGAAGCGTGAATGCGCAATTACAGGCAGTGGTTAGTTTTCAGTAAAGTCATATTAACGCTACTTGGGTTGACGGGATGGTATGGCCCGGCACAAGCCGCCGTTAATATTGACAGAACCCGAATTATTTTTGCTTCAGATGATGTCGCTCAATCGTTGACATTATCCAACGATAATACAACGCCGATGCTGTTACAGGTATGGACCGACGCCGGAAACATTGACGCCTCTCCGGATAACAGCAAAACGCCGCTGGTGGCGCTGCCGCCGGTATTTAAAATGCAGCCAGGAGAACTGAGAACGCTTCGCCTGCTCCTGAGTTCCCGCCAGCAGCTGGCAACGGACCGGGAGAGTCTCTTCTGGCTAAACATTTATCAGATACCGCCAGTCACCCAGGACATTAAAAACCACCCGCGAAAACTGGTATTACCGCTTCGTTTGCGGCTAAAAATTTTAATTCGCCCGACCGGATTAAAAGCGCCAACGGAAGCGGAGGAGAAAAAATTACGCTTTATTGCTAAAGAGAATACTATACGGATAGTTAACCCCACCTCGTGGTATATGAGTTTAACGTTAACGATGGATAACAAGAAAAGTATCGGCGATATCATGGTTGCGCCGAAAACAGCACGTGATGTGCCGCTAACACGCTCGCCAACGCCGGGAGCATCGATAAATTATGCAGTAATCAATGACTCCGGGAACTGGCGACAATATACCGCCATACTGGAAAAATATATTAGTGAGAGTGATTTTACTCCTGAGTTTTGATGGGAAATATTCAGGGATGCGATCGTATCCCTGAGACAAGTCAGACTCAGCATGTACCATTGTCAAAAATAGTATTAAGCTGATATTTTACTTTTTGCACGGCATCTTTGTTCTGTTGAGTTCCCTTCTCCTCAACAGACATATCCCATACGTTTTCATTATCTGACTCAATTAATGTGTAGAACGTATTATTATTACGCATCATATAACCACGAAAATTATTTTCGATGCCCGTTGTCACAGGCTTAGCAACCCCTGAAATAACAGATTCCGTCTCTTTATTGAAAAGCTGATATTGAATATTTGCGCAGTTTAAATCACAGGGAGAACATTTAAGATTTAAAACAAGCAGTATCGTGTTATTTTCAAAAACAAGGGCATAATGATTGCTGGCAGATGAACATAACGGGAATAGCGCGAGAAGGAGGATTATTATCAATTTCATATACTTATATAGACTCCATCAAAGAAAACTTTCATTTCACGCCCCTGAGAATAGCGAAAGGCATACCATGCAGAACGAATGCTTTCCGAGCTGACGTCCTCATAGACATTTATACCATGCTCAGCAAGTATGCGAGAAAGAAAATGAGAAGATTGTTATGACAGAAAAGGTTGTAACGATAACAGGAACAATACCTATTTCATATTCATTTAATTAATAATATTAATTTTCTATTTCATCTTTGGTAATACCCCCAATGGATTTTCCGCCTATAATGCTGCACAGGTAGCTACTTCTCTTTTGCTGTGAGAAAACATTACATTGGTATAACTAATGAGAATGAGCAGAGGCATTAAGTCACGTAATATTGCGTTTCCTCTGTTAAGGCTTTTGTGTGAAAAGAGCATTACTTTTAGTCAGTTAGGTAGCATTACATAAGCATAACTAAATTTGAGAAAACCTCGAAAAATCAGCAGATTGAATTGATGGATGGTATTGTTTTTTAAAAGAATTTTAATTGCTAACCTGCGATAATACGCTTAAGATGAACACATATCTATTGAGCTAAAGTAGTCGCTCAATCAATCTGATTGTTATGGAGTGAGTGTGTGATACTTACAATGCCATCCAGCCGATACCAATAGAATTCTCAACCTCCGATAATCGTCACCCAAAAATCAGGAGATAAAATATGACGTTAAAACCAGGTGAGAAATCCGGTAATAATGGAGGTATCTATGTGGAGGTTGGGCCTCGTGGTGGGATAAAAGATAACTTTGCCACGATAGCGGAAACAAAACCGCGCCACCAACGCAACGCCCTAAAAGCTACTGGGTGCTGGCAAAAAGAACACCTAACAGTAAACGTAAGTCAGAGCATCTGGCGCCACGACAGTTGGCGCCGACTGATCACAGTACGCCCGGTGCTTTACCGCCTGGCAAGCATTGTGCAAGATGCTCCGTGAGGAAATCGATGCAGATTTTGATACGATCAGAACTTGATGAACGCCGGGTATATACAGCCCAGATATTCGCTTCCTGATACCACTGAGGCAACACGCGAACCAGCTCACCTCGTTCAATATACTGCGCAACATCCCATTCCGACCGCAATGTAATGCCATGGCCTTTCAAGGCCCAAATAAGCACCACACTGCCGCTGTTGGAAGAATGAAAACCGTTTAGTCGGCAATGTGTCTGCTGCTTACCGTCCGTTAATATCCAATTGCCAAATGCCGAGTTTTTTTCCTGAATCATTAGGCAATCGTGCTGCACAAGCGCACTAACAGACTCTGGCTTGCCGTGGCGTTCGAGGTATTCAGGGGAAGCACACAGGATCCGTCGATTAGTGGCTAACTGCCGTGCGATATACAATTCGTTGATATCATCCCCAACGCGAATTTCAATATCGATCCCCTCTTCCACCAGATCCACTTCACGATCCGTTAGCGTGAGTTTTACCGTAATATCAGGATAGGCGATCATAAATGACGACAGCGCCTCTGCGACATATTTATGCCCAAAACCAAATGAGCAGTTGATGGTGATATTACCAGCCAACACACCACGTTGATTATCCAAACGACTGACAAAACCATCCATTTCACTGACGACCTGCATAGCCCCACCCAGCGCATTTTCGCCTTCCGGTGTGAGACGCATCACTCTGTTATTTCGAAAAAAAAGCCGGGCGTTGAGACATTTTTCAAGGATAGCGATACGTTTGCTGATATAGGAGGGAGATAACCCCAGCTCCAGCGCTGCCCGGGCAAATCCACCGTTGCGAGCAACGGTGACAAAAACGAAAAGATCTTCAACAGAAGGCCAGCCCTCAAGGGGCTGGCGATGTTTTTTTCCTACAGGTGTCGTTTTCATAGCATCAGTGCGAAGTTGCAAAGAATGACCGAGTTATAACACTGAATGTAAAAAGGACTGAAGTTTCTGGATAAAGTACTCAGGACACTCTTCCTGCGGAGAGTGTCCGCAAGGCAATGCTTCCCCCTGAACGTTTAGCGCCTTTTCTTTCCAGGTACCAACCACATCATATAGTTGCCCTACCGTTCCCAGCCCTCCCCACAGCAACTGTAACGGACACCGGATACGCGCCGACGTATCTGCGGCATCATCGTCCAAATCAATCGTCGCAGCAGCCCGGTAGTCCTCACAGATCGCGTGGATCATCTCAGGGTTCTGGTAACAGCGCAGGTATTCATTGAATGCTTCCTGCGAGGTCGCGCCCTCTATTTTTAGCTGGCCAGAAATATGCTTACGCAGAAAAAATGCCGGATCGTGCGCAATCATCGTTTCGGGTAACGGGAAAGGTTGAATCAGGAAAAACCACCAAAAGTAACGCGTAGCAAAGGATTTATCGGTCAAGGCGTACATCGTCGCGGTTGGAGCAATGTCGATAAAAGTACAACAGGTCACACGATCCGGATAATCCAGCGCGAGCCTGTGTCCTACGCGTCCGCCACGATCATGCCCTACGAAGGCAAAACGGGAAAAGCCGAGCGCATCCATTAACATGACGATATCCTGCGCCATGGTGCGCTTTGAATAGGTACGGTGCGCCGGATCGCTCGTTGGTTTATCGCTGTCGCCATAGCCACGCAAATCCGGCAAAATGACTGTATGATTTTGCGCCAATGTCGGTGCGACTTTCCGCCATGTTGTATGATTCTGCGGATGCCCATGTAGCAGTACCAAAGGTGAACCGCTGCCTCCGATAGCCACTCTTACCGTCAGACCATTTTCCAGACGAACATCCTTGAGCGCAAACCCCGGAATAAACGGAGAGGCGCCGCATTCAATCAGTGTACTCATCACTTTCTCCCGTCATGCCAGCTAACAGATGATGTTAAATAACGGCTATCCCGGACGACATTGCGCAGGGTTCCAATATGTTCAATCTCAACTTCAATAACATCACCATCGTGTAAAAACAGCGGTGGAACGCGTTTTTTGCCCACTCCACCAGGCGACCCTGTGAGGATCGTGTCGCCAGGGGAAAGCAGAGTAAAGGTGCTTATATAAGCAATGAGTGAAGCGATAGGATGGATCATATTTGCCGTAGATTCGTTCTGCACCTCCCGCCCGTTTAGTCGTGTCAGTAAACGTAGCATCTGGGGATCGGGAATGTCGTCTGTGGTCACCAGACACGGACCGAATGATCCTGTCGAAGGCCAGTTTTTTCCAGCCGTAAACCAGCTATGCTGCCAGTCCCTCACTGAACCATCCATATAGCAGCTGTATCCGGCGACATAATCTAAAGCATCCTCAGCGCTGACCCGGGAGCATCGCCGCCCAATCACTACGGCTAATTCACCTTCGTAGTCGAACTCATTGGTATTTTCAGGCTTCAGCAGCAGGCCATTATGCCCGGTCTGAGAATCCGCAAAGCGGACAAAAAGGGTTGGGGCCGGGTTGGTTTCATTAAACTCAATACGCTTATCGGCGTAATTCATTCCGACACAGATGATCTTCTGCGGATCGTCAATCACCGGCAGAAAAGTGACTTCCTGGTAGTAATAATCCGCCGGCTCATCACACCATAACGCCGCATCCGTCAGCGCATTAGCGCACAGTAGAGATTTCAAAGTGGGATATTTGTCGCCAAGCCGCTGCGAGAGATCAATTATTCCGGTTTCCTGCATAATGCCGTAGCGTTTGCCACCGTTCACAAGATATTGAACCAGTTTCATTGCAGTCTTCTTCCTTAACCGCGCGGAGATGCAGGGCGTTTTAACCACGGCCGCCGTGAATAATGCGCAACCTCAAAATTTTCAATCTCCGGCAAGTATTGCAATGTCCAGGCTATCGCATCTTCGCCTGCGGCCAGCATCGCCCGTTTGAGTTCACTGATCACAAAGGAGATCGTTTCCTCTGCCGTCGTAATTTCGCAGCGATCGAGTGAAACAGTGATAGAATTGGTATCAGCACTCGCGGCAAGCTGCGCCAGGCGCGCCAAAGCAGGTTCATCTAATGAGACCGTGAGGATCCCGTTGCGTTGGCAGTTATCATCGAAAATGCCTGCAAATGTGCTACCTATCAGCCCCCGTATTCCCAGTTGTTTTAATCCCCATACGGCGTGTTCACGACTCGATCCACAGCCAAAATTGGGGCCAACCAGCAGGAATGTCGCGCTCTGCCAGCCCGGCATGTTCAGAATAAAATCAGGATTTGGTTGGCCGCCAGCCATAAAGCGACGATCGAAAAACACCCCTTTATCCAGCCCCTGGCGATCGATCCCTTTCAGGAACTGTTTTGGCATAATCACATCAGTGTCGATATTCGGTTCCAGCATCGGCGCAATTCGCCCGCTGATTTGCTTAAACGTATCCATCTTATTCCCCTGCCTGAAGTAATGACCGAACATCGACCAGATGCCCCGCTACCGCCGCCGCCGCAACCATCGCCGGGCTCATCAAATGCGTTCTTGCTCCAGCGCCCTGTCGTCCAGGGAAATTACGGTTCGTACCTGATGCACAGCGATCGCCGGGCGACAACACATCTTCATTCATCGCAAGGCACATTGAGCAACCCGACTGCCGCCATTCAAAACCGGCAGCAATAAAGATTTTCGCCAGTCCTTCTTCTTCCGCCTGGCGTCTTACCATTGTTGAACCAGGCACAATGATCCCGCGAACATGGCTGGCGATTTTGCGCCCTTCAAGCACCTTCGCAACGGCACGCAAATCCTCAATGCGACCATTTGTGCATGAACCAATAAAAGCGTGAGAGATACGAATATCTTTCAGCAACATGCCAGCCGTTAATCCCATGTAATGAAGGGCCTTCTCAAGCGCCAGGCGTTTAAGCGGATTGGTTTCCTGTTCCGGGAAAGGGACACGTCCGGTGATGGAACCTGTTTGATCCGGACTGATTCCCCAGGTGACTTTAGGCTCAAGATCATGGCAGTTGATCGCCACCGTCTTATCAAATACCGCATCAGCATCGCTGCTCAACTGTGACCATTCCAGCAATGCCTGCTGCCAGAGTTCACCTACAGGCATTTGCGGTTTACCGTAGATATAGTCAAAAACCTTTTTATCCGGCGCAATAATGGCACCACGCGCCCCCACTTCTACCGCCATGTTGCAGAGCGTCATTCGTCCTTCAACGCTCAACGCGCTGATGGCCTCACCCACAAATTCAATGGCATATCCCGTCGCGCCATCAGCGCCAATACGTTCAAGCAATTCAAGAACAATATCTTTTGCGGAACAGGCGAAAGGTAGCTCTCCCTGAACACTTACGCGCATGGTTTTGAGCTTGCGGTAAACCAACGTCTGCGTGGCCAGCAGATGTTCAATTTCCGACGTCCCGATACCAAAGCCCAGCGCGCCAAATGCACCGTAGGTTGTCGTGTGACTATCCCCGGCGGCGATCACCATGCCAGGCATCACTAGCCCTTGTTCATGAGCAACCACGTGTTCAATCCCCTGACGCGGATCCAGCACATCAAATAATGTGATGCCAAAGTCAGCGGCATTTTCCCGAAAGTAATCAACCTGTAGCTGTCCTCCCGGATCGGTCATTAAGTCATCCCGTTGCGACCGCGTGGGATTAACATGGTCAATATTCAATAAAAACGTGTCGGGGTGCCGAACGGTGCGGCCGCGTTCTCTTAACCCGCTAAATGCCTGCGGGCTGGTATATTCATTCAGTATTGAACGATCAATATAAAGTAAAACATGTCCTTCGTTATCAAGTTCACGAATGGTATGTGACTCAACTAATTTTTCATACAGCGTTTTAGCAGACATATATATTCCTGGAGCAACGAATATCCGGGTAGCCAAATATTCACAGTTTAAGCTTTTAGCTATAGTGACACATTAATGAAAAAATGATGATTCCATTATGGAAAGTATAAAAACACACTTCGTGTCTATAATCAGAAACTCTCCTGAACTGACTGTTTTTTGATTTGCGGTTGTTTCTCATATTTTGCGAAAATAAACCGGCAGATAAATAATCCTATCCCCAGCATCATCAGACATGATGCCGCAATAGCATTCCATCCCTGCCAGGAGAAAAGATACCCGTTTAAATACCCCATTACTGCACCGCCAGAGTAGTAGCAAAGCAGATAAAACGATGTCGCCTGTCCTTTTGCGTTTGGACTCCGTGAACTGACCCAAGCTAATACGGTGGAATGAGCAGAGAAAAATGCGACTGACAGTAAAACGATACCTGAAATGAAAACCCACAGAGAAGGGGCGATTAGCGTAAGAAATGCACCGACCATCATACAGATGATCAGCATACTGAGCGCATTCATCGACCCAATATTCAACGCGACACGGGCAGCATATGGCGCAAGAAAAAAAGTTAATGAGAAGCTAACTGGAATCAAACCTATCCAGGTGTAGCTCAGCTCATAAGGCGGTCGATGCAGGTAAAACGCCAGAAAATTAAAGATGGACGTAAAAGAGCCGAAAAGAATAAATCCAATGACAAAACATAATGATACGCGGATATTCTTAAAATGTTCCAACCCGCCTTTCAACACTGCACCAAGCTGTAGTGAAGGTGTAGGAACAAACTGTCGGGATGTCGGGAGAAACAACTTCACCGCGAGTGCCATAGCAATCAGAACACCACCGAAGATAAAGAAAATCGTATCTATAGATACATGCTCCATCATCAAAGTTGCAAACACACGACCAGACATACTTCCTAGCGAATTGCCAAAAATAAAATATCCAGTAACAATCCCTGCCAAAGCAGGAGAGACTTCTTCACTGATATAGACTGTAACGGCCGCCGTAATACCACTTACTGCAATGCCGAGCAAAGCGCGGTATACCACCAGCATAGGCCATGATGATGCAGTTGCGCACAATAGAGTTAAAATACCTCCTGCCAGCAACGAATAAAAAATGATTGGCTTTCGCCCAAAACGGTCAGATAACGTGCCGCTAAATAACATGGCTAATGCCAGAAACCCCACCTCAGCAGACAAAATCATCCCTACCTGATTCAATGGAATATTATAAACCTCACTTAACTTTGGTAATAAAGCCTGGATTGAATATAAAGAAGCTAACTCTGCCAAACCCGCCAGAGGTAATATCATTAAAATAGGCAAGTACTTACCTATTGTCTCTTCAATATTATTTTTCATACACAATGTTCCGTAAAAGATCCTGATTGCCATCTGCCTGTTTGCCAACAAACATCCGTGTATACAATATTTATCTTTTACGTTTGCAGAATTGACAGCGTTCACATTTTATTTTTCTTAATAGAGACAAAATGGAATCAAGTATTTTATGAAATGTAGATCATCTAAGAATGACGCGGTAATGGCAACGTAGTAAGTTATGAACTATATATTTATTCAATAAATATATAGACATTAATTTGACGAAAAGAAATGAATCGGCAGTCCAAAACTGTCACTGGCAACCCTTCTGGACGCCGCCATCCTTAGATGGAAACGTCCGTTAGCGTTTTATTCGATAGTCAGCTCACACGAGTTCTTTGAGCTGCTCCTGCATATAGGTCGAAAAATACTCTGGGTTTTTGATAAGGATGCGGTTACCGGAGGCGACTTTTTCTGCCCATCCGGCCACTTTTTTCGTGAACTCAGGATTCCATCCCTCCTGCTCACCCCTTGCCATCACAACTTCCGGACTCGCTGGCACACCTAAGTCATGCAAATACTTTAGAATTCCCTTAGCGGTACTTTCATCCATTGAATGGGGTACTGACGCCGAAGTGTTCATACCACCAATAAAATCCAAGGCTTTTTCAATTGCTGTTGGCATGCTCTTATCCTTAAAATTAACCACGTGAGAGACACCTTGATACTATGTACCCAACTCCGCCGGGATATCAAAGAGAACATCGCCTTTCTTTGACTTACCCCGCAGCTAAACGCTTGCGCGGCTGTTTTCTGCGCTATTTTTTGGCTTCTCCGGCTAAAACCAGCCCGGTCGCCACCGCATTGCGCGGGCCTTCAGTACCCCGGATGTTGCCCTGCCCGGCGACAACGCCGTAATGCGCCAGCGCATCGGTGATCATCTGCGGAATTTCAAAATCCAGCGATGAGCCGCCTACCAGCACCACAAAAGTGATATCGCGAATCGAGCCACCAGGTGAGACCTGGCGTAATGCGCGCAGACAGTTGGTGACAAAGACTTTCTCTTTGGCCTGACGGCGCACCAGACGAATCTTCTCCAGCGAGGTCTGGTTATCGACCGGGATCAGCTCGCCCTCTTTCAGATACACCACTTTGGCAAATACTGACGGGCTGAGCGGTTCACGAAAAAACTCCACCGCGCCGTTCTCGTGGCGAATGCTGAACAGGCTCTCCACTTTGGCCAGCGGGTATTTTTTAATTTCCTCTGCTAAAAACGGATCGCTTAAGCCCAGTTCCGTTTGAATTAGCAGGCTGACTATATTCCCCGCCCCGGCAAGATGTACCGCCTTCACTACGCCGTCGCTATTAATAATGGCGGCATCGGTGGATCCTGCGCCTAAATCGAGGATCGCCAGCGGAGCGTCGCATCCAGGCGTCGTTAACGCGCCAGCCACAGCCATGTTGGCTTCCACACCACCGACTTCAACTGGGGTATTTAACCGGGCGCTTAGCTCGCTGGCGATAGCCTGCATCTGTAAGCGGTACGTCTGGCATCAGCGTCGTCATCAGATAAACCGGCGTCAGCGGTTCCGCCTTGTCTGTGATAACGTCGTCCGGGAAGCATTCAGTGACGCAAAACAACGCTATGGTGCGCCACGCCTGACGGATGAGCTTCGTGCTCAGGGTTACCAGTTCAACGTGAAAACCGTGGCGGCCAGCCTGCGTCGGCAGGGGCTGCGGGCGAAAGCCTCGCGCCGGTTCCGTCCGGTCAGTTACCGCAAACATGGTCTGCCAGTCTCAGAGAATCTGCTGAAGCAGGACTTTTACGCCAGCGGCCCGAATCAGAAGTGGGTGGATGACATCACGTATCTTCGCACTGGTGAAGGCTGGCTTTATCTGGCCGTGGTTATCGATCTGTGGTCGCGGTCAGTCATTGGCTGGTCGATGTCTTCGCGGATGACAGCACAGCTTGCCTGCGATGCGTTACAGATGGCGCTGTGGCGGCGTAAATGTCCGGAAAATGTCATCGTGCATACAGACAGAGGCGGTCAGTACTGTTCAACGGATTATCAGAGCTTACTGAAACGCCATAATCTGCGGGGAAGTATGAGCGCCAGAGGTTGTTGTTACGACAATGCCTGTGCGGAAAGCTTCTTCCATACGCTGAAGGTGGAATGTATCCACGGAGAGGACTTTGTCAGCCGGGAAATAATGCGGACAGCAGTGTTTAATTATATTGAGTGTGATTACAATCGGTGGCGTCGTCACAGTGCCTGTGGCGGTCTCAGTCCGGAACAATTTGAAAACCAGAACCTCGCTTAGGGTTGTGCCCATATTACGCGGGTAGGATCACAGCTCTTTCCTTCTGCCACAAGTTTTCGGGCATCATCACGACGAGAACTGGCATCTGCAAGTGTGATCGTCGGATACACACCCAGCGAGATCATTTTTGGCTTACCGGCAAAACGATAACGGAACCGCCAGCTCTTGCTTCCATTAGGTTCAATTAGCAATGACAACCCTTGCCCATCTCCGAGTGTATAGGCTTTAGTTTCAGGCTTAGCGCAGCGAATCTGCATATCGTTTAAAGGCATGTGGATAGGAATCCAAGACCGAACAGGAACATATACATAATCCTATACACATTCAGTGTCGGATTCTACTGGATGGTTACGGACGGTGATGGACAAAAAAGCAATAAAGTCGTTATAAATCAGTGTATTTATGGATGAATACGGACGTTTGAGGAACTTGAGATGGTGCCGATAATAGGAGTCGAACCTACGACCTTCGCATTACGAATTATAAGAACTACCTTTTAAGTCAACAACATACCGCGTCATACCTGCGCTCACACGTCCCATATTCGAAAAAGATAGAAATTGGTCGAAAGGCATATAAAAGCCTTTACGTCCCATTTTTGTCTCACGTCACCGAGAAAACATAAAACTAACTGGGACTCGATCTGTGTACAACCGCACAGCGTATCCTGATACACACCTGGAGATGATGCAATTTTGGACTGACTGGCTTGATGAGAAGGTGGCGTAGTGCCACCTTTAGCTTGACTTAAATCATCTGTCGCACTGTTGATGAAGTACGTTATTACTCCGAACACCGGACGCGAAGTGTCTGATGCTTCGCTCTTGTCAGGCGGCCTACCAAAGCACGTTCTTGCATACGATGGCTGCGCATTATTCAGCTTCCAGCACCATTCGCCTGAAGTTCGGAAATCTGTTTTTGCAACTCCTGAATAGACAATGTCAGCTTAGCTATCATAGCTATCTCATCGAGTGAATATGCTTCCGCTGTATTGTTCTCATCATAGCCATCTTCCAGCCCTTTCCCCTTAACGCACTCCGGCGAGACTTCGACAAGGTCATTAGCAATGAACCCAAGATGGGTATCGCTCTCTGGGATAATGCTGCGTTTCTTATACTTGAATGTTGCCGGGTTCCATTGGAGTACTTCATTCAGCGCATTGGCAGAAGGATCTGCACCAACCATATCTGATAAATACTCAATTTCTTTCTTCAAAAGCCTGTCAGAGGTCGCTGATAGCTGTATTTCTCCCATACGGGTAGAGTCTATATAAAGGGAGATTGGACCTGACTCGTAATCAATAAAGTATCCAGTACGTAACAACGAAAGGTTATTCATACCCGCTCTGCAGAGGACCCCACCATCTGCATGAAGTACCGCTTTACGCGAACCTGATACAGAACTTAAGTTGAGTATCTGGCGATTAGTGCCATCAGCAAAATTATGACGCTCAGCCCATGCAGTTAACCCCTCAGCAGCAACAATGGTAGTAAAGACGATTCTGTTTGAAATATTTTCTGTGGCTGAACGAGTGAGGGAAATTTCGCCGTTAATAATTCCACCGGTTTTACCATTTATGGTTGTCAGACGAGAATCATTCTGCAACACAATATTGTCAGACAGGTATTTCCATGACGGGCCGGTGAAGGTAGTGCCATCTGGCAGCTTCACTGTGATGTTTCCGTCTGTACTGTAAACCTGCTGCCAGTTCTGTTTGTCGTAATTCAGTCCTCGCAATGCCTCAGCGCTTTGAGCCACCAAGGCAGCCGTGACCATGTTCAAAGCAACACGAGGCACGGCAGACCACGCAGCGCCGGATTGTGTCGGGCCTGTGTAAACACTAACCAGCGTCAGTGATGTATTGTTATTTACTGCTTTAACCGGAAGTGTATAAGGGATGCCGCCGACAGTTACGACAATAAAATCGCCAGCAGCAAGTTCTGCTGTAAACGCTGTGCCGCTGCCAGTAACAGCATCTGTGTCATTGGTAAGAGTTAAGGTTCCTGCTGACATGAATATTTCCTCAATACATATCCGGAAGGACAAGAATTGGCATATTGATATTTTGATTAAATGTCATATCAAATCTGTTGTCATTGTAATTACCAACAACCTGATTATACGCTGACCGGATGCTTCCACCTGACATTACCACGCCCTTTTTCCTTATATTAAAATATCCATCCACTCGTCTTGACTGCGCACCTGTAAATACTATCTGGCAATATTTATCACCTATGTATTGATTATTGTCTGTTACCGTTAGCTGCTGGTCATATACAAATGGGCGCTTCACTGTTGAAAATGTCACCTGCCCAGCCGAATTAGTCATGGTAATGCCATCACCGGCTACAGGCGCGGTATTATTGAAAATTACCAGTTCCATTGTTACAGATGCGGAAACATCATCCCGTCCTGAGTAATTGATGTCTCTTACAATAATATTTGCTCCGTCAAATCCTACAGACACATTATTGTTATCCCACTTCCCGAATGGTATTCCTGATACGGGAAGCGCCATCGAGCCGTTGACTGTCACCGTGCCAACATAAGCACATGTCATTAATCTTGCCTGATTCGAAATTGCAGTGAAATCAGTAGAGTTGGAAACGAGAAGTCCTTCGTTGTAAGTAGCAGCAGGGAGAATTTCAAATACAGTTCCTGCCCAGTTTGGTATTCGCTGGTAGTTTCCCCTGTTTGTACCGTTAACAGTCACACCGTTGTCTCCGTTTCTTGTAACGGATGTCATATATATCGGTAAAACTATCCATGTCTGATTGTCTGCGAACTCCTGAACGTCAACCGGACGTGTCGGTAAAACAAAAACTGTGGAGCCTGACGTTAATGGAGTATTAACCTGAAACTGGTTTGCCCCCGTACCGTAACCAGCAAAACTTGTGCAGAATGACGGGGCACGGAGCCCCGCTGTAATCGCCATCGCAGGACGGCCATCGTTATAATCTATCAGTATTCCTTCCGGCATATTTCACCTTATGTCCATCGTCCAACAACAACACGACCACCTCCTGAGAGATTTACTGTGATCCCATTGCCGTCAATGCGAGTAACGTTATTCACTCCGTTAAATGCAAATTCACCGCTGTCGGCATAGAGTTTCCCATGGAATTCTGGGCTACCAGATTTTGGTAAATTCCATCCGCGTCCACCACCACCGGGGATAAAGTTTGCAGACTGAAGTGAATCGGTAATTTTCGCAAAATCGATGGATGCTTCCTGAATTAATGCGCTACGAATAAATACCTGTCCGTTATAGACGAAGAATGCAGCCTGCCAGTTGCCGGGGTTATTACCGGAATAAATGCCGAACTGTTCCGCAGCAAATACAACGGTAGATTTATAGCTATTCCCCGATGGCTCGATAGACATGCCGAATCCGGTGTTATATTTCACACCGTTCCTGACAATCCCCATATTGAGTGTGTAAGAGGCTTTTGCAGTCCCATCACTATTTACCTCAGCGGTCATTTTCTGATTTACGGCTGAGGTTAACTCTCCTTCAGGGCCTATTTGTGCCTGTACGTAAGTGGAAAGATCGGCGAGCCCCTGCTCGGCAGTAGCGACAGTTGTTTTCACAACAAGGATGTCGGCGCGAACCTCCCCATACTGCTGGTACTGATGTTCAACCTTACCGTGATTAGCCAGTGCGTTCGACATGACGCCTTCCAGGTTAATGTCGACACCTTCCTGAACATTTTTGAACGCGTCTGACTCGCGTATCTGCTCATCAATGAGATCTATCATACCTGGAATATCGGATGACGCCTGACCTGACGCCTCAACAAACTCAGACACACCAAAAGCATTCCTGGTGCGCACATAAACGTAATATGTCTTATCTGCCTGCAGGCCGTGGAGTGTCCACTGGTTTGAGCGCCCCAAAAACTGCGCCAGGTCTTCGATATTAGCCGGATCGGTAATCTTGTTTTGCCCTGAGTACCAGAATTCGAAAGAAGTATCTGTGGTGGCGGTGATACGCATGACTGGCACCAGGTCAGCAGAAAACAGGCCGGGCGTCCAGATAATGCTGGATGGTGCAGGTGGCGCACCGATAATCATACTGATCTGCGTTTCAACACCTTTCATCCCGTTTTCATTGCGGCCACGAACACCCAGCGTGTAGCTACCGGCGGCCAGCCCATAAAACTCATACCGGAACTGGTCTGTTTCGTACTGAGAAACCACTTTCCCATCACCCGAGTAGACATAAAGTTCGAAAACAAGCTTTTTGGTCGTCGTAGCTGTTTCCCATGTCGCCATAACCTGTACCGTTTCCGAATTGGTGTTAATAATCCGCAGGTTTTCAACGTTCGGAACGCGGTAGCCATTAAGCGTGTCGTTAGGAATTTCGAACACTGCGCCTTCATCCACAATGGCCTGTTTATTCGGATCATGCTGTGATGCAGTAATACTGTATACGGAATTGTTTTCTGTCTCTGCGACGCTGAGGATACGAAATAACCGAGTTGAAACGTTGCTGGTAGAGATAGCAAACACTGTTCCATCCCGCACCCATGATGGAGTCGTCTTCAGGGTTACAACGTTGTTAGCAACGCCATCAATGACGTACTTCACGAACTTACCGCTGCTCCCCATGATAGACATGGTATCGCCGCCAGCTATAAGCGATGATTCGACAGCATCAACGGTAATTTTATTGCCTGAATGTGACATAATTCTGCCGCCGAGCCGCGCGCCAGCATAGTTGTTGTCCATGATTTCAACTATGTCACCCGGTGTGAAGTGGATAGCATCGCGCGCCATCTGGAAAGACAGTCTGCTGCTTTCACGCTTTGCTGTTTCCAGCAGCCATTTCCCTGCTCGCCATGCCTGACCGCGTGAGGTACAGCCAAACGCCTCAAGAGTGGTTTCGTTGTAGTTTCCGCGGGCAATCATCTCATCGTCGGAAACATACTCTTTTACCTGCTCCCAGCCGTTATCAGGGTCAGTCCAGGACACAACAACGGCATTGTATTTCTCTGAACGCTTCACGGAGCTACGCTTGAACTCGCCATCAACCACGTTAGAATTCGTGATTGTCGCTATCGGATCCTGTGGCGCGTCCAGCATGACAGACAGTCGCATCCCGTCCCACAGCGCTATACCCCGAAACATGCTCGCTATCTTGTCGAGAATGTCACGCGCACTCGCCTGCTCGGTAATATAGGCATTCAGCGTCATCCTTGGTTCCTGCCCGCCATAGCCATCGTTCACAAGCTGATCGCAATATTGTGAGAGGACGTACAACGCACCGTCATCTACATCGATATAACCGGCACGTTTCGCCAGGCCAAAACGCGTATTCTTGGCCAGTTCACGGAACAGCCACGCCGGGTTGTTAGTCCACGCTTTTTTGAATCCGCCAGTCCACAACCCCGAGTAAGTTCTGGCAATCGGATCATAGTTGTCAGGAACGTCCACAATCAGTCCGCGAAGATGGTAGGTGCGGCTTGGAGTGTCAGTGTACTGGTCGCGGTCGATAACAGCGCCAGCGATGGCTGAAAATGGGTAGCTCAGATTGTCGTCGGTGATTTCACTGTAGCTATTCCAGATAGTGCCGTTGGACAGTAAATCGCTGCTGCTGTCAGGCGTAATGCGGCGTACACGAATATCAAACGGCTTAATATCTGGAGCGTCGATCAGATGAGCCTCGAGATATTGGCCTGATATTTTACCGGTGATAGTAACTGTCTTTTCAATGACCCATCCTGAAGCACCTGTTCTACTCTCAAGCACCATGGTGACGGAAGTGTTGTTCTGGTTTCCTTTAGTGTCCTGCTCAACCAGACCGGTAACGCCTACGTTGAACCGCACCCGGGTTACGTCCTGGTCGGTTATGGTACGAACAAGAGGGGTGTCATGGGTTACATCTGTGTTTACGATGGTGGTTGCTTCAATAGCAGAAAAGCCATTAATTGGCTGCTGAGTTTCCGATCCGGGGCGCCACGCTACGCTAATTCCATTCACATTAACGTTTCCGCTTGCATCCGTGATTGGTGTCTTGTTAAGCATAAACGATGACATGTGTTCCTGATCGACAGGCCCTGCAATCGGACCTTCCGATATCAGATCGAGAACCCGGTAAAACTGTTTTGATTTGAGGTTATCGTCGAGGAGTTTTGGGGTTGATGCTTTACCACCACCTGAAGACATATAGCCACCTTAGCCTATTGATTCTGTCCAGTCGGAATTATTAGAAGTGTCGATCCCGAGACTGATTACGTTACTCCCAACAGCCATTTCTCCGAGAAGGATTGGTACCGCCCGGCCCTGCCCCACCCGGTTCTCAGCACTGGTAAATGAGTTGTTTGTGAGCGTATTAGTCTCTGCGGCTTCTGCAGAGGTTTTGGTTTTCATGTTTCGTGACATGTAGACCGAGTAAGCTACCGAAGCCACGCTGACGGCCACCGCAATCCATGCGGCCGCAGCAGCAGAAATTGCCCCCTCCACTACCGGCACGAACAGAACCACTGAGCCATCTTTAAGGTGGCGGTCCAGATGCCATTGCATCGCAGATTCCTCAACATCCTCGCCCGCCACCCGCACCCGCAGCTTTGTATTGAGAAAGGCTTTTTTGAATTCAAAATCCTGCGCCAGCAGAAGGCGCAACCCCTGCGCTGGCGTATCAACATTCAGGGATATCTGGCGGTAAAATCGGCGTAAATTGCCTGCAAATTTAAAGATGAGCACTGTTCGTGTCTCCAGATTGAATGCATCTGCTTAACGTATGCCGGGCGCATTGGTTCTCTCCGGCTCAGGTGTCCGGCGTGGTCGTGATGAAGTACCATGTTGTCTTCGAGGAGAATCATTGCGTGGCAAGGGTCAGCGCCGGGGAATGGCTGTCTGATAATGACGTCACCTGGTTGCGCCTCTCCCGGCGATACCTGGCGGAATCCATTGAGCGGCATGTTGCTCAGATAGAGGTTTTCACCGCGCAACCACCATCCGTTAGTGCGCTCAAAATCAGGCAGGTCAATGCCGCACAGGTGGTATGCGTCCCTGAAAAGGGTGTAGCAGTCCATGACGCCATGTTCGAACCTGCGCCCCCGCAGGAATGGAACGGGCCTGTATTTCCTCAGTTGCCCGCCAGATGCAAGCCACCATGGCAGCCCCGTCATTACCTGCATCTGCCGGTCAGAACCAGAAAGCACTGGCTGGCTTTGCGGATGCGAATGGAAGACTGCGATAATCTCCCCTTCTTCCTCCGCCGCAAGCCAGTCATCATCACTTATGCGGAAGTGATGCCATGGCTCTGGATGCACATTCCGACAGCGAAACACTCGCTCTTCACCCAGGATAAGCGCGCATACTTCATCCTGCGACGATGCCGCATAATCGAGTAATTCTTGCATCAGGAGACCTTTTGAGAGCCAGGGAAACTGCTTATTGGCATTGGTTCAGGCCGTGGATAGCGGAACCGGCAACCAGTACGTCGATGTGAGCATTTGTCCTTCGCCGGGTCAGTGGTTGGGTTGTCGCGCTCGTCTGCAACAGGGGGGCCGTCATAGCCGCACCCAACACCCCGATACTGCCACTGACATACGTCTGCAAGGATAGTTCTGGCCGGGATGATGGCGTTATCGCAGTCAATCGGCGTCGCCAGCGTGTAAGTGACCTGCTCAAATGTCTCTTCGGTCATCTCTTCCACAACGTAGCGGGAAACGGCTTCCTGTGTCGGATCTGCATCAGGATTGCCGTTCGGAAAATTCACCGCGTCCAGATATTTCACCGGAACCTGACGCCGGGTAATAACCACGCCCAGCATGTCGTCAAAGTCATGGTTAATCCCGGTCAGCAGGCCGGTAACGTTCGCCACCGACATTGATGGGCGGGCATATGTGCCTTCGTTCTTTGACTCGAATCCTTCAACCGCTATCGGGTACGCCTGGTACTGGTTACCTTTCCAGATAACATTGCCGTAATAGCCGTTTGTGCCGGAATGGAAACGGATAAGGTCACCACCAAATGGTTGCAGGTCAGCTTCGAACAGGTCGATAAATGCGCCAACTCCGGCGTCCACGCTGTCGATAATCAAATTTGCTGGTATGTCGCGCACGGCAAACTCCCATTAAAAAACCACCAGGAGGTGGCTTATCGTGGTACTTGTTCAAATGTGGCCGTCAGTTCAAACAGCGGCCCGGTCTTTGTCATATTCCAGGAGCGGCAGACAAACAATGCCTGCACTCCCGTATCGGATGGAGTCCAGTAGAATGACTCTACCGCCATTCGAGCCTTGAGAAATGCCTCAGCATCCTTTGCCGGGTTGCTGCGGCAAGCGCCGCTGACTCCGCGAAAGGTGATCGAATATTTATCCATTAACGGATTGATACCCTTCACCTGTCGCTGCTCGTAACCGTCACCGAGCTTAACGACGGCTACGTTCGGCGTTCGCTCAACGGAGTAGGCTTTCTGCGGTGTCCATGTGAATGTTTCTGGCATATTTAAGCCCTTATGGATTTATTTTTGTACGGTTTTGCATGTTACAATTGCGTTTGTTTATCCATCAAAATAAGAGGTTAAAAACATGGCTGCACCTTCTAATGAACTACTTACTGGATTGGCTGTAAAAACAGTTCTCAGCTACGTAATCGCAATTCTTAATGAAGATCAAAAACAAATTCTTATGAGACTGGCAGAAACTAGATCTATGAATTTTGATGGGATTGAAAGTAACTCAACCTCGAAGGAAGAGCTTCGTGCAGCAGCCGATACCGTTAACGACATCATTGAAGAAATAGTCAAAACGGGAGTTGGCCAAGAGTGAATTATTAAGCGGCTTTAAGGCCGCTTATTTTCTCCGCCCTTGCAGTAAACCGTTCGGCCGCGTGCTCTGGTCTACCATCATTTTCAGCATGTCGTTGTTCCACACTTTACGCAGCCTTGCGATCTCCTCATTACCAATTCCTCCCGTAGTATTTATCGTGAGGTTCATTACAGGGCTAAACGACCCGCCTCCTCCGGCCTTGTCAGCAGGAATAATCTTCCCTGACTGGTTCGGGATGAATGCCTGCTGCCCACCTGCAGTCTGGAAGATTTCAGAGCGTCCATCTTCGTTGATGCGGTAGGCGTTGCCGGCTGATACTGTGCCGCCGTAGCGACGGCCTCCGGCAAGAGCCAGCCCTTTCGCAGCGACCATGGATTCCGCATAAGCAGCCTGACCTATGGCTGCGGCGCTACCGTACGTTGCGATTGAGGCGCTCATTGCTGCCGGTGCCCACGCTGAAGCTGCTGCTGTAGCCTGAGCCATCGTAGACGCTAATGATGATGCCGCTGCGGCCTGTCCCATTAACTGGCTTTTAACCCACTCGACGCCCATCTGAACGAAGCCGCCAACAACGCTGTTCAGGATGGTTGTGCCGATGTTTGCCAGTGACTCCTGAAGGCTCTGAGTTCCGTTAATCAGCCCGGTTATGGCATTGGTCGCCCCGCCCTGAAGCGAATCTACAGCCGCGCCAAGCATGCTATTAATCTCGCTTTGCTGCTGCCATTCCTCCCACATTGCGGCCATGCGTTTCTGATGATACTGATCTTCAATTCCTGCGCGGACGGCTTCTGCTTCTGCAATTTTTTGTGGGTAAAGCTGCACATACTCGTCAAGCTGCGCCATTTGCTGTGCGTAGGTGTTATCTACTGCGGCAACTGGTGATACCTGCCCATGTAGCCCGGTAAAGTTTTGACCCGCCTGTGTGCGCTTCCTTTCCTCTTCTGCCGCCGCTTTGGTTGCCTGCTGTATTTTCCATATGGATTCCGCTTGCTGTTCAGCTTTGGCAATCTGCTCTCCTGATGCTTTATTTCCAAGAGCAACTACAGCGTCGTATTTCGCTAATTCGAGAGAGCCATCGGCGTAACCAGTGTTCAGGCGATCGAGTGCGGCTTGCTGTCTGGCGAGAGACTCTGTTGCTTCATCTGCCTGTTTCTTAGTGGACTTCCCACCACCTCCTTTTCCTCCCTTATTGTTATCGGTCTGAGGTATCTCCACATGCGCTGTTTTTTCAGCCTGCCCATAAAGCCCTTTTAAATCCCCGGTAAGATTGGCAATTTTCTCGCTTAATACATCGACTTGTTTTGGAGGTTCATCTCCTATAAGCCCGTCAGCTAAAAGTTTTCCAATATATCCAGGATTAAGTTTTGAAATAGCACCAGCGAGAGACCATAGTTTATCTGCAGTTGATGTTGACGAGTCTCCGAGTAACTCGATGTATTTTGCCAATCCATCAATGACAGTAACTGCTGCACTTGATGCTCCAGTTGCGTCATTTATTGAGGAGACAAGTTTTGCAAATGATGTTTCGAGAGAGCCGGTAGCTTGTGATAATGAACGTGGAAGCTTATTAAATTCCTCGTTAACAACTGTCGTTCTGTCCTGTATAGCATTAAGAGCATCTTGCGCTGTCAACTTTCCATTGAGCATTCGCTGACGCAACTCACCCATGCTAATACCCATGCCAGCAGCAATCTGTCTTGCTAACTCAGGCATCTGTTCGAGGATTGAGTTAAATTCTTCTGCTCTGACAGTGCCTGACGCAATTGACTGCCCAAACTGGCGAAGAGCATTCGACATTTCTTCTGTCGAGTTTCCGCCTATGCGACCAATTTTTTGCAGCGTATCGGTAAGATTTAATACCTGAGCATTCGATGCGCCAGCTTCTTTAAGAGACGATGTCAATGTTTCCCACAGTTTGGTTGTATCCGACAGACTGGCGCCTGTTTTTGACGATATTTGCGTCAACGACTGAAACGTTTCTTTTGCTGTGGAGGCATCCGTTGAAAGCCTTGCTATCCTTGCCTGGAGTTGTGTCATGTTGTCCGCAAGCTCAAGGAACTTCTTCCCCCACTCAACAATTAACGCAACAGAAATGGCGGCAGACAGCTTGCTTATTGTCGTAGACAGCTTTGACGCAGAATTATCAGCCTTCTTAAACCCAGTATCCATGTTATTGGTTACAGATGTAACCTTCTTATCTGCGCGCAGCAGCTGAGCAGTATCAGCCTTAATCACATATTCAATATCACCGACGTTTTGGGTCATTTCACTTTCTCCGGGCAATAAAAAACCCGCCGGAGCGGGTTACGATTTACAAAATTTGTAATTATGGCCGCATAACCTGATTGACTTACTTCCGTTTGTCGACCAAGCCTCGATTGATTTTACGTAAACGGCCTTATTTTTTGCATCAATATCAAAGAAAACAATACCTTCTTGATAATCCAATGGTTTTTCTTTTCCAACGATATTCCTGAAAGTCGCCGAAGCTCCATAGGTATTGTCATTCTTCCTTTCTGAAACCTTGGAGCTTCCCCCCTGGACAATGAAGCATGACGCTGATTTATCTCCGCATAAAGCCATTGAAAGTTCCCTTTTCCCTAACTGGAAAGCCTCGTCCTTGGTTGGCGGAGTATCATAACACCCAGTCAACGTCAGCATTGATGCCAAGAGAATTGTTTCTCGTTTCATATCCCTATCCCCTTTAGTAAAAGATGAGGGAATCCTAGCAGGGATCTCGCGCTCGAAAAAGAAAAGCCACCCGGAGGTGGCTTGTCAGTATACCCAGCAGATTAGCGGTTTTCGCAACCAAGCTGAGATTTATCGATGATTTGAGTACCTTCAACACGGAAACCATACGTGCCGAACAGGAACGCATGGTTAAGCTGGTAGATAACAACATCACTCAGACCAACAGCGCACTTATCTTTCTCAATAGCGCGATCCATTGCAGTTTTGACGCTTGGGATACCAAGAGGGAAAATCACAATTGGTGCTTTATCTTCGCCAGTTACGCGCTGACCTTTTTCAAACTTAGCTGCGTTCAGGTTGTAGTTTTTGGTACTACCTACGGTCATATCAGCAACGCGAACAGTACAGCCAGACAGCATTAAAGCCCCGAGAGCTAAAGCAACTACCTTCTTCATTTTATGTTTCCTTTGATTGCAATCGGAAACATCCTAACATCATGAATAGTGAGGTCAATGAGAAAACTGAGCTTATCCTGCGTTAGAAAATGAGCTTAGCTACAGCCATTGATAGGCCCGCAATTCCTACCATGACAGAAACCGTCCAGATTATTTGCTTGTTTGCGGCAGTTGATATGGCTCTGTCCATATCGCTGATACTGGGTTTTTTTGATAGTTTTTCGTCAATATCTAACTGTTTCTGAAGAATTACCGCCACATCTCTACTTGTTCCTGATGACGTGTTACGAAGGTCTCGAATGTCAACCCGCGCCTCAGACAGGTTTGCTTTGATATCCTCAACGTTGGATTCAAGCTTAGCCACTCGTACTTCGAGCATTTCACCACCTCCGCTTCCGCCGCCACCATGTTTAGGGAAGTCTCCAAAATAAATATTATCATCTATTTTTTTATTAACCATTGGTTCCCTTCCCTGAATCAGAAAGCTTCTGCTCCACCCACTTCAATACCGGCCACGTTGCAAAATGCATCGAATACGCACAGTTTTTGCATATCAATCGATACTCATATTTCACCAATGAGTATGGTGGCCCTTCTGTGTCTAGTTTGACTGGAATGGCATAAGTGTTGCTTTCACACCCTTCAGGCCCTACAGTCATCGAACTGGCGTTAGGGATAGAAATATCATCACTACCACACATTGGACATATGACTGTTTTGACGCCGCGTTCGAAAAGATATTCAGAGAATAGCTCTGGAGTGACTTTCTCCAGTCGTCGCTGAAGTGTCAGTTGAAGCTGCATTTGGCGCTTTTTTTCATCTTCCACTTTGATTCACCACGAAATGTATTTCCGTAAATTTATCACGCGGGACATCGCTATATAAACTGATCATCTATCCATGGCGACGACAAAACCCGCAGTTAAGCGGGTTTGGGTTATAGCTTTGCTAAAGGGTGGTGCTACTTTCTGGAAAGGATCTTTCTCAGCCGCCTTTCACATCTCGCCTGTGCATCCCAGTAACGCTGGATTGGCTTGTTGATGTAGTGGATAGCTACGTCATCACGATCCACCTTCGTAACCGGTCGTGTCTCAATACCTGCGCGACAGAACATCCGCTGGGTCATAAAATGAGCAAGCCGCTTAATTGCTGTGTTTCGACTAAAACAGCGGAACGTCTTGCCATGATTAGAAACCACGTACACCGGGGCGCTTACTCGCTGTAAAGCCTGCATCAGAACATCCCCTTTATGTCGATTTGGTTAACTGCCTTCCATGCCTCTGCGGGCCATGATTTTACACTACCGTAGGTCGCATCCGGTACGTCTTTAGGCTCCATGCCATTAGCGGCACACCATTTCTTCAACGGCCAGTGGCTGAATGACTTACCAGTTACTCGCTGCACTGCTTTAATAGTCGCGTGTTTTTTGCATTCACCCAATTTCTCAGCCAAAGCATTCGCCTTACGTTTCTCCGCAGAGGCGGTCGCCATAGCAGTAGCTTCCCGCTTCTCAGAGATCCAAAGCTTCTCTTTCACTGCCCGGTCACGCTGTTCGGTGATAACCCGGTTTTCCTTCACCTTTGCCAGCAGGTCTTCTAAAGCCGCTTCGTAGGTAAGTGGGATGCCGACAGCCGTGGCTGGACGGAAGTACGAATCCTCCAGGCGCTCAAAGAAAGACCACGCCTCGTCAGTATCGACAATTTTTGACATGCGAGCCGCGCCTTTTTCTGTCCAGAGCGTCACAGAGCGCGCTTTGTTTGAAATTTGTGCGTGACTATTAGTCACTCGCAAACTCTTCAGCTCTCCTCCTTTAACAGTGAAAATATGGATCCCCTCAATAAATCGGGAATTGTTACGAGAGTGATTTTTACGGATATTGGACTCATCCGTTCCGTATCCTTTGGCAAGAGTATCAGTCGTGACGACCCTCACTCCTTCCCACACGATTACAGGGCAATCGAGGGGATCGACAACCGCATTTAACGGTGCTACATTTACAGCAGTTGATGAAGATTGTTGCATGTAAGACTCCAATCAGTAGTTAATGTAAGCCGCCAGCAGCCACTGGCGGTTTTTCTTTTTGCGCTGTCCTGTGCACTAATCAATGAATCCATTCCTCGCCGCGCAGTTTTGCCAGCATTGGCTGAGCGTTCTTTACGACAAAATTGTTGGTATCAAGATTCTTCATTTCACGAAGAAGTGATTTCTTGGTTTCTTCTGACATGTAGCGAGTCTCATATGCAATATCGTAAATCCTTCCTGAAAGCTCAGAACCAATTTGCTTCATTCCTGGATAGATGTGTTTGCACATTTGTTGACTCTTCTCCATCCACAATTGTAAGTAGCAGAGATTGACCAGCTCTTCGTCAGTAAACTGTTTTGCAATCGGTGAGCATTCTGCCTGCCGATCCAAAATATCCAGCACCCAACGGCGGAACTCTTTGGCCTTGGGCGTAGAAGCAAACATCGCCACCAAGTGAGCGCCTCGGAGTGAGTAAACTCTGACCGATTTGTTACGTAAGCTATTGTTTATCCCGTTGACCTTCATATTGAGGGTCAACGACATAGAGTCGGAAAATTCATCGGCGTTACGAGCATAAATCTGGCTGATGGCATCGGTTTTTTTGTAGCCGAGGGCCTTAGCTAGTTCAGTGGAGGTAAACCAAATAGAACCGCCTTCTGTCACAGGATTAAAAGCGAATCCTTGGAAGTTGTAATCTGATTTTGCTACAATATTCATGTCGATATTTCCTTCGCTGGAATCATTTGACACTGAAGCCCTAGCTGTTCGAGCAGTTGGGGCTTCAACATTTTTAACGACCATTCGCCACCTCTTCCCTTACACCCTTTGCCAGCAAACGAACTATTGCAGAGTTCAGCGAAATGCAGTCCATTTCCGCCAGTCTGCGAAGCTCCTGATCGAGTCGAGAAGGTAGTCGAAGATTGAGTTTGATGTTTTTGCGCTCAGTAAAAAGCGTATCTTGCATTGCTTTATCTCCTTTTGGGGCCAAGTTAACACCTGATATTAAGTTAACACCATTGCGCGATATGTCAAGTTGGCCCCATAATAATTTTCAAAATATTCTCAGGTGATGTTATGAGTAAGTACCCAAGCCAGATGCAAGATAAGTTCAACCTCCGCTTCCCGGACGGGATGCGCGACGCCATAGCCGAACGCGCCAAAGCTAATGGCAGGTCAATGAACTCTGAGATAGTTCAGATACTGGAGGATGCCCTTAAGGCGCAGATTGTTGCTTGGGATAAGCCACTCTCCCCATCATCAAGTGATGAGGTTGTCACTATGTCGATGAGTCAACTTAACAAGATTGTGTCGCTTGCTGCTGAAGATACTGCAAAAAGTGTCGTTGAAAACCTTATAGAAAAGTATGAAATGATCCCAAAGAAGAGCAGCAAGCCCACCTGACCGGCTAGCCTGATCAAATATCAGGCTTCCTGGCGTTCTCTTTTTTGCGGTACTTTGGTCATGTTTTTGGTGATCTTTCCAAAATCTTCATCATAGAAGATTTGTTCCAGCTCTTTGTTCAGCAAAGCTGCAATGGCGGAGCGAAGAAAGAAGCGCAAACAACAAAGTCGTTCAGACCAACTATCAAAGGAGAATGTTATGCGCACCCCCGGCTTAAGGCTGTCCTTGCCGTCTGATATGTCAGATGCTTTTTGTACAATTCTTGATGAATACGCCATACAGCACTCCTTAGCGGAAGAAAAAAATAACGGACCAAAACTGGCTGTTAACTCAGCTCAGGATTCGATGAAGGAGA
Organism: Salmonella sp. 2020_1395; assembly: GCF_043848115.1. Taxonomy (NCBI): domain Bacteria; kingdom Pseudomonadati; phylum Pseudomonadota; class Gammaproteobacteria; order Enterobacterales; family Enterobacteriaceae; genus Salmonella; species Salmonella sp. 2020_1395. The sequence continues at coordinate 376,756 of NZ_JBCMFH010000003.1, forward strand.
TAGTGATTGAACTTATCAACTCAGGACCATTCTGGGCGGCTTTTAGCGCCTGCTTTATCGCCTATCTAAACCGAAACAGAGGCAAGAAAGCGACCATCGAAAAGGACGGGAAGAAGATATCGCTTGATAACATCACCCACCACGAATTGACTGAAATCCTTGAAGACGCCAAAACAATCGTATTCAGCGAGAGCGACGACAAAAAGCCCACCTGAGTGGGCTGTACGCACCATTCATCACGCTGCCGCATAAAGAAGCTTCATCTGCCCTTTGACGGGGAATGCTGCCATGCAACGGGATTCGAAGTCTCGATAGTCGGAACAACCGTTAGCAATGCTGGTCACAGCAATAATCTGATTCTCAACCAGTTTAAGTGCGTCTGGTTTTAGGTGTTGGTGGATTTTCTCACCGACCGCCAGTCGTGCTTTTACATCCGCGTAGACTTCAGCAGGCAGGACCGGCCCGTAAATCCACTTAGCGCTAATAAGGCTGAATAACATTGGTTTTCGATCATTTCTATGGCGGGGAAGCCCGGTCATTCTGAATAGCGCATCATACAGCGGGTCATTAAAACGCTTTTCCCACGAAGACGGATCGCTAAGCAGAAAGATTGCCTTAATGCGCTCATCATCAACAGGTGCTGTATGGCCGCGAATAATGGCGTCTATTTGTTCGTCACACCAGATTTCAAAATCTACAGAAAGCCAGCGTGCAAAGCGAACAGCCAGTTTTGGATGCAGCCATGTTCCGCCGCCACGATCTTTACGCGCCCGACTGGTTTTTACATACGGGATTTTCCCGTATCTACGCTCAAGTCCTTGAATATATGATTCAGTTTCCGGCAGACGGAGGAATTCATTTGGCACTTTATCGAATTTTTCCGCTGCTGTTGTTGCATCAATCCAGCCATCATCATAGAAGCGCATCGAGTGGCCTTCGAAATTAATTGGGATAATGTTAGACATCATTCTTTCCTTTTTGGTGATATGAGCCAGTTCCCCAGATATGGACAGCCCAAGAGCGGCACGACGGAAGCCACCGTCCTATCTCTGTCTCATATCCCGAAAAGGGCTCCTGGTTTGATTAGCGCGGGGAATGCGCATTTACTGCGGATACAAAAATGCCCCGCGTATGCGAGGCATTGTCTTAAAAGTCACTTGTCGAATTTCTTAAGGCGAGAGATTTTTTAGTGCGGCCCATGCCTCTGCGCATCCATCGCCAGCATTTGTTCTGCCCAGTCCATGACTTCGTCGTATTTCTCCTGAGTCGGCACTCTGGCTTTCTCTTTCTGCGGAAATTTAGCGTTCATGGCGGCCCGGAAGCTGGTCATGGTCATATCCCATGCGTCTGACTCGCTCATGCCGAGGTGAGCAACAGCGGTATAGACGAATGACCGTACATCGAATTTGTCGCTGTATTCACCCTTCTTTCCTTCGAATTCTTCCGGTGGCTGGTCGCCCATTACACCATGAAGAATCAGATGGCGGGCAATCTGGATAACATCCTCGATCGGGATGGCTCCCGGCTTGAACAGAAGTCGCCCCGCACTAGTAACCGAGTAGGATCCGATAATTTCAGCAACGTCACCTTCAGAACAGCGCTTGACTACGTTGGCTGCAGCTGCCGCCATTTCAGCAAAGCAGCGGGCATTAGCCGCTTTTAGTATCTGGGGGTCAGCAATTCTGTGCTTTGGGTAATGGCCCGCATGAACTTTCACGAAAACATCAACGATTTGTTCAGGCGTTCCGATTCGGGACATAGCCAGAAATGAAGGGTTGAGAAATATCTCTTTGTCGCCGGCGCGAATGACAGCCTGGCCGATATCGGTGATTGCTTTCATGAATCCCCATAAGAAAAAGGAGGACGGTGCCTCCTGGCAAGAAGTTACGATGCGTTGACAGTCACTGTGACCGGATTGGTGGTTACACTGGCTGCGGTACTGGAGCTAATCTGACAAGTATATGAACCAGAATCGCCTGTTGTCGCACTGGACTTAGTATATATAGCTGTCGTACCACCGGAGCTCACATTGGTTCCGTCTTTTTTCCATTGATAAGTCAATGATGAGCTATCTGAAACAGTAGCTGCAACTGTCAGATTCAGGGTGTCGCCAGCAGTCAGTGTTTTACCCTGCGGCTGGGTGGTAATGGTAATAACTGCACCGACATCACGCACATCAACCTGACCTGCACTTGATGCCTCAATGGACCACGTTGCCACATCATCGTGTGGAGCTTCATCACCCCATGAAGTAACCATGAATGGCCCTTCGGTGATATCGTTTGGAGAGATGATTTTGAACCACACATACGGCTGGTTGCTGGTCTCCGCTGGCGGGTTATAAACGTGACGCTTCAGCGCGTTTTGCGCGTATACATCCTCTTTGCGGGTAACGCCGTCACCAGAGAACGAAATGTTCTTATAGGTAACAAGATTTTCCTGCGTAAACGCGGCGCTCATATCGGCAGTTGCATCTGCGGTTTCCCACTCTGCATTAACTGTTTTACCGCGCATCATGCCGAGTCGCTGGTAAGCGCTGGCGGTAGGTTGTACTTCCGGGCAGCCAATCGCGTAATAAACAACGACATCGCGCCCTGTGAATGCACCTGACTCACATCCGGCCATAATTAATTATCTCCATGTTATCTGGAAATGATGGTTTGAAAGGAAATCTCGAAGAGGTAACGGCCTTCTTCGGTCTGGATGGCGGTGATACCGCCGATTGGCTGCATCGAGATGATGCATTCGGTTCTGTAGTCGTCGATCATCGCCTGGCGGATGGCGTCGGCGCGGTTTTCAACTTCATTGATGTCGCTGTCGTTCTGGCCTGACAAAACAAGGATGCGGAAAAAGTCGCGCGTTATGGCTTCCTCAGGCTTGCCACCGCCGTTTTGCTGGATAATGAGATATCGTTCCCCCTCCGTACTCTCCAGTTCATTCCAGAAGCGTTTCTGGATGCGATAGCCAGCATCAAAGCCATGCGATTGCAACCACGCTCTCAGCGCGTCATACACTTCGCTACGTGTCATACTTTGTACCCTTGCTTGATGATGGCCTTAATCTCGTTGAAACCGTCACGCTCGAAGCCTTTGGTCAGGAACCCCGGCTCGGCATCGGGATCCCAGTAGTTCCCCTTCCCCGTGCCGCCACCGAATTCTTTTCCAGCGCGAGTTCTGCCGAAGTGTTCACGCGGCTGGCCTTTTAGCTTCCCGGACATACCGTGAACGGCGGCAGCGTATGCAGCCGTGTACCCGACCTTTCCCTGCATCCCACCGGGCATTGGTTCAAGCTTTTTGTACTGGCTGTTGATAAGCGTGGATGTGTCAATGGGAGTAAGTAGCGCGGCGTGAGACGATCCGACAATCATGACCTCAGTCAGCACTCTTTCTGTGCGTGGCCCGGCAATTTCTGCCAGCACCTTGCTGGTGTTCATCTGAACACGCTTGATACCTTTAACGGGCATACCACCACCTGATAATTTGAATAAACGCAGCGCAGCAAGAGAAACCCAGGACAAAACAAGCCAATCCAAGAGAAAACATAGTTCACCTCACGTCAGAATTTTGTAGTCCGGCTCCTCGCCGAATGGTGACATATCCCATTCCGTCACCGCTTTGATGACGTTCGCGCCAGCTTTCAGGGGATCGACCTGCGCCGTTGTGTCACCTCTGGCGATATACCAGTCGCGTAACGGCATGGTCGCATCGACGCCGTTACACTTCAGTTCAGTGAAGAAAATCAGATTCGTGGTGAACTCTTTCCCGCTGGCATCTACCGCAACTTCATTGTTTGCCGTCCAGGTGCAGTCAATCAGGTAGGGAGTTCCGCTTGTCCAGGTGCTGTTCCAGTCGTCGTAGACGCGCGGGTAGATGGTCGCAACATTGGTGTAACTCCAGCGTGCTATTTCAGACATTGCCATCCTCCCACCGGATCACCTCCGGATTCTCCGCCGCAACCTTCCGGCACAGCAGATACCATTCACCGTTACTTTTGACATAGCCGGTAACGCGCTTGCCACTGTCGGTCATCACCCAGACTTTCACGAACGGCTCAGGCAATCGCTGCTTAACCGATATCCATGCCATTACTTACTCCCACTGCACATGCAGCCACCCTTGCCAATCCAGATACCAGCAAACGCTGTATTGGTCGGGTCTGGAGGGATGAGGTCATTAGCGCAACCGTATTTGTCAGCGCCACGCAACAATGCCAGCGCCCCTTTCCAGCGGTCGGTGAACGACTGATACCGGAATGAACGCGATGCACCATTGGGTGCAGTCTGGGAGCTAATGTACTTATCGCCTTGCCCCAGGCCCATCAATGCAAGCAAATACATCTGGATTGCCAACGCCTTTGATGCCGGGTAATGCGCATCGAGGCATTCCTGAATGCTGTTAACATCGTCCACTAACGCCTGAAGCATGAAGTCTGGAATAGAAACGCCCTGCCCTTGCAAATACTGTTTGGCCTGTTCGAGCGTCACCATAACTATTCCAGCCCTGATAATTTATTGAGTTGCAGATCGCAAAGCGCGCGAAGATGCTTTAGGAGAATCAGTCGTTCCACGCTCGAAGAGTCTTTAACCAGTTCGGTAGTGCTGGATATCGCCAGACTAATCTCATTGGTGACGCTCAACGATGAAATCTCAGAAAACTGCGAATATGGCAGTGGCTGATTAATATCTTCCTGGTTCATATAGTCTCCTGAAATAGCCCCGCCGGAACGGGGCATAAAAAAACCGCCTTAGCGGCGGCAGTTATTCAGCAGGGAAAAGTTTTTCGAGTTCGCCATCCGGCAACAGCTCACTAAGCTTTTCAGCCCCAAGGTTTCCTTTAAATTCGATACCCAGCTCAGTCAGGCGCTCTGCGATAATCTCTTTACGGGATTTCACATCCGTACCTGCATTTGGCGTCGCCGGAGTTAATGCCGCATCAGAGAGTTTCATAACATGAGGCTTCAGCGCAGGATGCAGTTTCTCAATTTCAACCACATCACCGACGTTCACTCCATGCCATGCTCTGGTTACCTGGTATTTAGCCATGTTGCTCTCCTTATGCCAGATTCGCGCCGTACAGCACGCCAGATCGACCTTCGTCATCACGTTTAATCTGCAAACCTTCAGCAGACATGATCTGGAAGTTGTAGTTGCTCTGAGGCATAGGACGCGGCAGAGGAACAACACCAACGGCCATGCCAACCAGCGGTGAGATCACATCTTTGCGGCGCTCATAAGCCAGGAACTCGTTACCGCTCAGCGCATAAGTCTGGCGGATATCTTTCACAGGAATGAACTTACGAATAGCATCCAGAACTGAACCGCTGATGATCGCGTTGGTACCGTCACCCACTTCAATGGTGTATGGCTTGGACAGGTTCGCCATGATTTCAGGGGACAGCCACAAAACGTCATAGGCTGTAACCTGGTTGGCCCGGGCAGTCACACCAAATGCACCGGTCGGACCGAAAAACGCCAGCGCCTGTGCCGGGGTTGCAGTGGTCAGGTTGATGTTCGCGCCACCCGCGCCAGAGCCAAGGTTGATTTTGGCGGTGTTGCGGTGGTTGCGCAGGCCCTGTGCCGGATAGTTCTGAACCTGAATTGTCGGATTACCATCCAGATAACCAGTCACTCGGCGTTTATGGAACTTACGGGTTTTTGCTGTCTGCGAATCCAGCACCAGATCAATGCCGACGGTGTTCAGTCCTGCGGCAAGACGCCAGTTAACACCGAAGCCAGCGGTATAAATCGGAACCGGGTCACCATCGCTACCGTAATCAGTGTGGTCAAAGGAATACGGCGCCTGACCGTCAAGACTCACAGAGACATCATCAGCGATATCGCCAATAGTGTTGTAAAGTTTGGCGGTTTTACCGATCGGCAGGACGGTTTGCACAGCCATCAGATCGTTGACAATTTCCATGCCGATCACCTGATTGCGAGACTGGACAATTTCGCGGTCAATTTCAGCCCAGAACTCACGACCAAGCCCATCACCGGCCAGCGCATTGGCTGCCAGCGTTTCTGCATCCATCGCGCCACGGTACTGGTTAACCATGATGTTATGCGCGGTATCCCAGATGTTGCGCTGCGCCCACAGAGAGTTCCAGTGAAGGCGCAGGCGGCTATTCGTGGCAAGCGTTTCTTTAGTGAAGTACATTCATATTCTCCTTTTACTCGCCGCCGCCAGTTGCCGGGGCTACAGTACCTACGCGGAAGCGCACGAGGATAAAGTCGGTAGCGCCGGCAGCGATAGTTGCATCGTCCTGGCTATAGCCAAGAACGGTGTCGGTGTCAGAGTCGGCAATCGCCCCCTGACCATTTGCTCCCAACTTGATCGGGGTGTCTTTGGCGTAAGTGCCCGCAGGACACAGAATTGCCAGTTCGCGGCCTTCTTCCACGTAGTTACCAGATGTGGAGTGACCAGCAGGGATAGAGTCAGTAATACCCAGCCCTTCGCTGAATGCAGGGTCGAGCACATACAGGCGACCAACCGTTGTTGCGGCTACTGCAAACTCATTGTCACCGTTGATGGTAACGAAAGTTCCCGGCAATGACGCGGCGGCCACTTTACGGGTTTCGGTCTTGTACAGAGACTGACCGTCGATATTAACGCGACGATAACGTGCCATTAGTCTGGCTCCTTATTTGAAGTATTCGTCAGGGTTCGGCGCACCGGTTTCGTTCTGCTGTTGTGCAGAGTTGGTGCCAAGCGGCGCGGATTCACCGATTGTTTTAAACATCGCATCCAGCGCTTCGCCTGACAGTGCATTAGCCACAATCTCGCCGTGAACTTTTGCCACCGCTTCACGCTTCGATTTCTCTTCGGCGCGGGAGTTTGCGGTCAGGGTTTCGGTCAGCTTGTCCTGATTGGCCTGTAGCGCATCAACCTTTTCCGCGAGAGGCTTGATAGCCTTTTCGGTATTGGTGGCGACGGCCTCGCTAACCATGCTGCCGATTTGTTCCAGTTCTTCTTTGGTTAAAGGCATGTCGCCCTCCGTTTTGTGGTTTGGTGCAGGCTGTTCCTGCTGTGTGAAAAATGATTTGAGCTTGTTGACGACGGCAACCCATGAACTCTGGCGCTGAACCTCTGTCCCGGTATCGTCAAAGACAATCTTTCCGCCCTCAGATTTGTATCCGTAAACCTTCGGATCGCCATTGTTGAGGATGATTACGGCCTGTGAGTCAGTGAAGTCAGCCACCCACGCATATTCTTTCTCTCCGGGAGCGAATTTATCTTTCGCAGCCTTCTCCAGTCGGCGCTCGCGCTCGCGATATGTTTCTCCCACCAGAGCGCCGGAATTAGCCTTCAGTGGCGTGGCAAGGTCAGCGTTCACCATCATTCCGACACCCTGCTCAGGTGTGGCCGCTCCAACCTCATCCAGAAGGATGGCGTCATGATCCATCGCGTGAATTTTCGCAACCCATGAAGCCCCCTGAGCTTTCTGCTCATCGTTCGCTTCCAGTTCTTCCAGGAATACGGCAACACTGGTATGAATTGGCGGTACATCCTCGCCTTTCTCCAGCGCTTCAAGACGCTCAAGAAGACGCTTGCCATCATCGGTACGCTTTGCCACTTCTGTGTCGATCCACTTCTCGACGTAGACGCGGTTGCCGGACTTCTTGACGTTTTTGTTCCATGCTCCGACGTAACCCACATTCAGCCCTTCAGGACTAAAGGCCGAAACAAACTGACCGTTGACCTGTGGATGCCCAAGCGGTGCCAGCGTTCCTTCCAGGCCAGTGTAGTGCTGGTCAATCTCGCTGGACGGATACAGACCGCCGTTCATGACCACGTTTGCCGGGAGTGTGTAGGAAGGGACAACCCAATGTTCGCGTCCGTTGTGTTGTTCCCTGCGAATGGCTTTGCTGTTCACTTTTGAAGTGACATTAACCTGTACTTTCATTGAAGATTCTCACGTTTATGCAGCGTGCTTGCGCCCACAACCGCAATGCGAATAATTGGGAACCAGTCCTGCCTGCTTCGCTTTCTCCAGCCTTTTTTTGGCCATGTTGATAACGTTCGGGTAAAGAGGATTTCCCGCCTCATCAACGAGAACAGATACCTGAGTGCATTTGCAGTTGATTGCGTTTCCATTGATGCTGTACCACTCCCTCACATCTTCCGTTGTGTAGAGCTTTCCATGTCGTAACGCGTGAGACTGCCTGGTGGTCGTGCTGAGCGCTGACAAATGCAGTTGACGGGTGAGTATCCCGTATTGCTCCGTTGCCTCATCTGATTCATCCCATCGACCACGGCGCAGCGCGGTGGTAATCTCCGTCCGGGCAATACGATTAGCCCGGCGAGACTCAATACCTGTCTGCTCAGTGATGCGCTTCGCTATCTCCAGAGGGTTCTGTCCGCGCCCGAGACCATCGGTCAGTATCCTCGCCATATCGGCTTTAACAGTGGCACTGATGTTCTTCATTTCCTCAAAGGTGCGAGCGCGAACCAGAATTAGTCTGCGGCGGTACGGCTCACTCAGGAGGATTGCCGATACGCTTTCCTGTCCTGCCGCGTACACGGCTGACTGCTGCGCCAGATTGGCAAATTCCTGCGCCGTGCCGCGCTGATACGCCGGGTTGACGTAATCAGTCCAGAACCAGAACCCCGTCTCGTTATCCGCACCCAGAATCTCATCCACCAGCAATGAGGCATTGCTGAGGAGCATTGATAGCTGGGTGGAGTCGAGTTCGAAGGTGTAGCGCTGGTTTACTGATGGTGATGCAGGAATGCGGTCGAGGATATCCTTGTAGGCTTTGCCAATGCGTTTCATTCGCCTGGCGAACTCGTTCATTGCTCCGCGCTCAAGGCGGTCAGCGCCTGTCGGGTCTTTAAGGTTTCCGGGTAGTATCGGTGATTTCGCTTTCTTCTTCGTCATCATCTATCTCCGGAAGTGGTTCAGGTGAACCCTCATACCCGGCAGCCACACGAATCTCTTCACCAGTAAATACCTGCTCGCCTGTTGCTAATGATGCGCTGTTTATCTGCGACATCTTCTGCGCGGCATCCAGTTTTTCACTATCGCTTTGCGCATTAAGGTCGTCCCAAATAACTGTTTTATGGCCTATCTGGTCGATAATGCCGAGGTTAATCAACTTGTCGCAGAAGTCCTCAATCTCGAATGACAATTCGCCTCGTCGGGACTGGCAGCGAGCATTGAAGTACTTCTGGTCCTCTGTGCTGGAACGCTCGGCCTGCTGATTACCTACGAGAATGCGAGTCGGAATATCTACGCCAGCGGAAGCTGTCTGGAGGTTAACGTCGTAGGTTGCTGTTGGGTCTGCTACGGCAGTGACAAGTGGTGTAACTGTCGCCCCCTGCGTGGTCATTAACACGTCGTTACCCCGGTTAATTTCCCCGGCAACTTCGTTAAACTTTTCCTGTAGCTCATCGATACTCACGCCATACAGCGACGCCAGATTATTGAAGTCGATTTCCTTTTCAAAGTTGACGTTAAGCTGGCGTGCAGCGTTCTTCAGGAACGACTCACCGGAACCACCTTCCACCTTCTCCAGACTGACAAAAGCGTTGTATGCAGGCTCAAGGAAACCGATCGCATCGTCTGTATAGTCACCAAGAATGAAAACTCGATCAGGGTGGATGTCGACACGGCGAGAGGAACCATTGGGTAGAATCTCTGTGTACTGCCACATCTTCGGCTGACCATAATTCTTTGAAACCACTCCGTCATGCCATTCGCTGACTTTCAGTGAACCGGCCCATGCAATACTTACTTTTTCCAGACCACGCCCTTTCGTTGGTTCCAGATTCCACGCTTTATTATCTCGAATATGCAGGAGAATTCCTGCATAGCGGCCAACGAGACGTCGCCGATCAGCATCAAGAAACGCGCGCCAAAGTCGGTTAGTGAAAACCTGCTTAGTTTTGGACTCCCAAGACGTTTCCATGCGTGTTTCATCTGACTTTTCACCCTCAATGATTTCAGGGTTTGACTGCCAGCATTTACCAACAAGCTTTTCTACGGCACCGTGAGCTATACCACCGCGGCGGTAGAGCTTGTAAAGGTCATCGAAGGTTAATTCTTCTTTGAATCCGTATTCGCACCAGGCTGAATTACGCTTAGCGTCCAAACCCATTGAAGGATAAAGTAGCCCCATGCGGGCGCGAGCAAGCCTGACGTCATTCAGCGCGTGATTGACGGCTAGTGTTAATTTGTCAGTCATGGATTGTCCGTTATGGTCGTTTAGGTGGTGGAGCAATTCCCCTGGCAGGATATTTGGTGGCACATGGCTGATAACCCGGCCCGCCTTTTCTTTTGCGTTCGCAGCCAGGGCATTTGCATTTGTTTTTCATGATTATTTCCCCCTAAGGCGCTTAGGAATCATCATCCCCATCGATTGAGGTTTGCGTTTGATATACCCGTCCAGACCGTATCGGATTCCATCCCAGCAGTGGTTGTACTTATCCTCGATAATCGGCAAGACTTCGCCAGTGATACGGTCTGTTTTGTACGAGTAAAGCCGCGCCTCTTTCGCTGTTTCTTTGCAGCGAGGATGGATGATGATCTTCTTAAATCCACGTAGGAAAGTGATGCCGTCCTCTACGCTACCCTGCCATTTCTGAGCAGCTGAGATGTTGAATCCCTGCCCTTTGATATGGCTGATAGTTTCTGGCCTGGAGTTGTCGGCTTTGATGGGCCATTTACGCGCTTCAGGGATACCGGGGAATTTCGCATCGTCAGTGACCTCCCAGTCCTCAAGCTGTTTCGGCGTGGCATCGGTTTTGCCTGCATAAAACTTCCACATATCGTCGAGCTCTACGCCATTGCCGTAGGCCTCGTATTCGATGTAGAGGTTGTTATCCAGAATGAACATGCGAATAAGCGTGCTGGGGTCTTTCGCGAATCCGAAGTCAGCACCGAACAGCAAGCGCTCTGATTTCCTCCATAGATTGTCTTCGAAGCTCTGCACGACGTATTTGTTAGCCAGCACCTGCTTATCTGAGTTTTCGAGGTAAGCCCCCTCCCATATCCACGCGTAATCTGCGTAATCAAGGTTTGCCAGGTCTTCCTGTCGCTCTTCCTCAAGCACCGCGGGGAACCATGGATTGTCAACATAGTTCATCTCGACAATAATTGAGCTTTTTGGGGGATTCTTTCTGAAAAGTTTGTCGGTGGCGCTGCCGTCCTTCTCCGGGTTCCACGTAACCCAGATTTCTGAGCCTTCTTCACGAACGGTCGGGCGAAGCTTTTTCCACGCAGTCGAAGAAACAGACTCGGCCTCGTCAACCCAGGCTACAAGAATTCGCGCTTTTGATTTGATGCTGTCTAGGTTATGGCGAAGACCGCAGAATACATAGCTGACCTTGCGGTTCTTTGTCCTGATGTATTTCTCTCCAATGTCGAAGTAATCGTCAAGCCACGCCACGGAGCGAATTGCCTGCTTTACCTCCTCCATGGAGGATTCTTCCAGCGAGTTCATGTATTCTCGAGCGCACAGGATAACTCCACTGATATTGGCTTCTGCCGCTTGATACGCTTTGACGGCAGTCATTAGTGCAAAAGTACGCGTCTTAGCAGATCCACGTCCACCGTGAGCACCACGATAACGGACTCCTTCTGTCGCGAATACAGGAACTAACTTGGCAGGTATCTGGAGGTCAACTTGGCTTTCCATTGGCTGGGTCAACTCCTACCAGGCGAATAGTGGTTGGCTTCGTTGCCATGGTTCCATCAGATGAGGTGTGATCGATAATCTGCTTATCAAGGCCGACCAGCTTAGCTTTGCCCATTGTCGCCGCTACAGCTGCAGATGATTGTGGCGTCTCGGCGCTTAAGGCTTTTTGTCTGGCCTCTTCCAGTTCAGCGAGGAGAGAATCGACGGTGACGTTATGGCGTTGCTTAATCTCGCCCCTCAATTCTTTTATCCTTAGGGCTATCTTAGGGTTATCCTGCAACTTACATGCTTGAACATGTACTGCCTCCGGCTTCATCTTGTCAGCAGCATACGCCGTCCGATAAGCCTCAGAAGCATTACCCGTTTCGATGTATGCCTGACAGAAAGCTTCTTGCTTAATTGTCAGACCTGTCATATTGGAATATTCCACTAGTTATTGAGTATCATGCCTACAGGCACACATAAAACATATTCTGCTTTATCGAGCCTTTACGATAGAAAGCTCTGTAAAACACTCTCGATTTCTTCTACCCCCGCATCGAGATGGCGAGCAATGAGGGATAAACCAGCCATCGAAAAAGCTGCAAACCCCGGTATGCATCGTTATTGATTATCATTGCACACTCACGCAGAAGGAGCTCCCATTAAGGGCTGCGGTCATTGTTAATGCGATGATACTGCGACGATACAACGCTGTTATTTACCCCACTTACTGGCTTGGGTTGTTTCGCGGTACTGCTGCTAATTGGTGACCCAGAATAAATTCCGGTTTCATTATCAAGCCCACCCGTTGATGGGCTTTGTAATGGCTACTTCGCTTTTGCTTCCGCTCGCTTACGCCGGCGCTCTTCTTTCTTCTCGGCTTTTGCCATGTCCATGAATGCCTGCATGATCGAGTTCCGCATCATGTAGCTGACAAAGTGATGATTGACACAGCCGTTGAGGCGCAGCTGCTCGCCAAACTAATCCACCGAGGCCAACGCTTCCATCATGCCCTTCTCGCCTTTCATGAACTCTGAGAAGTCGCGCCCCGCTCTGGAGGCGCATTCAATGACGCGATTACTCATCCTGGCAGCCCGGGGATCGTAATCTGCAGCTGGTTAGCCAGGGTGTTAATCTCAGCGATCAAACCAGGTTTCGTGTAGCGCTATGCCGCGAGGCCTTGTCCGCAGAAGCTCGCCATGTCTTTCTTCTGGTCAAACTCATGACATTTCATGTTGAGCTGCGCACTTAAGCTGTTGCGATGATGAAGCTCCCCGGTGAAGTAGTCATCGAGGACTTTATAGGCCGCGTACTTGAACCCGGGGTTTAACCAGGCCGCATAATCGTAAGCAACAAATTTCCCGCCATAGGTTCCGCCGTGTACGCCGCGCGTCGTTAAAACCACAGATTCGTGGTTTTTCTTCAATTCGGCCAGGAACTCCTTGGTCTGCTTGTTTCGCAGATAGTGGTACGGAGATTCAGCATCACTTTTGCCACTGTCTTTCCACATATCGGTGAGGCAGATCATGCCGTCTTCCCCGACACGGATTGGTTGATTGAAGAGGGTTAATGATTTCATTTCGCTGATACCTTTTGGTGGTTGAGCCTGTTCTCGTAGATACGGGCAGCCCAAGAGCGGTCAGCGTTACCACTACCCTATCTCAAGCTCTACCCCGAAAGGCTCTTGGTTGATATGCGCACGAGAATGCGCGGTGAAATTTGGGTATAAAAAAGCCTGACCGAAGTCAGGCTGTTCTGTTTATTGGTTGACGAATCATTTCAGGCACTGAGTCCTGACATACTCCTGCAGGTAGTTAACCTGCGCGGTCATTTTGTCGATTCCACTTCTGAGACGGTAATAATTGAGTTCAGCATCTGCTGTAAGTCTTGGGCTTTCTCCATTGCCCATGCCGCTGGCTCCGGACGTTGACTTTGGACAGGTGGCGGAGACTTGCAGGCGCTTACGACCAGCAGAAACATCAGCGCGGAGACTTTCGATAGTCGCGTTAGCATCAGCAAGCTCCTTTGTGTATCTGGCGTCGAGTTCTGCTACATCACGTTGACGCTTCTGCATGTCAGCGATAATGGATGCGGCTTTGTCGAGCTGATCTTTGTAAGTCATGGCGTTATCACGGTAATGATTAACAGCCCACCCCATTGAAACCAGCAGGCAAATAACCACAGCGCAGATGATTGCGGTTAACCGACTCATGACATCAACACCCCAACGGCCAGAAACCACGGCCACGCATCGTTGCCATTAAATGCGAGCAACGCTGCCATGAAAAAGCAAATCATGCTCATTGCTTCCCCCACAAACAGACTTCACGCTCAATCTCACGGCGAGTCATCAGCCCTTTCCATTGCTTACCGCCAGCGTATGTCCAGCGACGTAGCTGATCACATGAGCCTTTGATATCACCCTGATTTATTTTGCGAAGAAGCGTCGATGTTCTGAAATTACCTGCGCCCACGTTGTAGACGAACGAGTAAAGGGCGCCTCGCGTTGTTTCCGGTATATCGACTTTGATGTACGGGTTAATTTGTCTGGCGACAGTAGCGAGGTCTTTATTCAGGAGGGCTTTGCATTCTGCCTCGGTATACGTTTTACCGGGTATAATGTCTTTTCCAGTGTGGCCATAACACACAGTTAATACACCTACTACGTCCTTATATGGTTTGTATCTGACACCTTCCAGACCATCGTTACCACCGGGGCCAGTGATTAACACAGATGCTATGGCAATAGCCCCGCCACTTATCGCCGCTATTACGCTATTTCGTAGTGCCGGTGACATTGCCATTCAATCTGTCCTCACGCTCTTTGCGTTTGTAGTACCAGTTGATGCCAAATGTGCCGACAGTACAAAGAATACCAATGATTACAGCCCAGTCATTCAGGGAGAGAATGCCACCCATCGCAGTCAGTCCTCCGAAGCTGTAACTGAACCATTCTCTTATTTTGTCCATACGGTACATGCTCTACCCCCTTTATTGAGGGGATTTGCTCTATTGAATTAGGAATAAGGTCGATTACTGATAGAACAAATCCAGGCTACTGTGTTTAGTAATCAGATTTGTTCGTGACCGATATGCACGGGCAAAACGGCAGGAGGTTGTTATCGCAACCTCTTGCCACCCGCTTTCGCGAAGGTCATGTGTAGAAGGCCGCAGCATAACTATCACTGATTAGTTCAGGATAGCCAGTGGCTACGGCTCAGTTATGGTGCTGGTTAACGGACTTGAACCGCTACCCATTCGCTTACAAGGCGACTGCTCTACCATTGGAGCTAAACCAGCATGTTTGGCGGGACAGCGTGGACTCGAACCACGATAAGAAGGTTAACAGCCTTCCGTAATGACCTTTATACGACTGACCCAAAATAAAAAAGCCCCACGGAATCCGCAGGGCATACTTTCAAATCCACCTTAACAAAGGACGGATTTCTACTGTTAGAAACGATATTAAACAAAAATCGCCACTTTGTAAAGAACACATTCTACAGAACGTCTTTTTAGTAGAAAATATTTATCACTGTGTGACTTTACTCAACATCTGATTTGCATATTCCTCCTGCTTAATGCACTCACCTACCAAGCTTTCGAAGAAGTCCTTGTAAGACCTGCGCCATGTGGTTTCAGGAACATCAATCACCGTTGCGCAGATGTATTTTCGAACGCTATCAGGCAGAAGACGAGCATATCCACGCCCATTACAGCGTCCGCAGGTTTTATACGCAGGAACGCCACCTTGTAGAATAGTTTTCTCTTTGTCTACCACTACGCCTTTGCCATTGCATTGGCAAGCGTTGGTAAGCACCCCCTTCCCTTTGCATTTGCGGCACAGAACTTTAACCGTCTCTTTACGCTCTTCCAGATATGGTTTTCCGATGCTTTTCATCGTCATGACTTCAGCATCGATAAACTTCTTTCCACCACAGCAGTCACAGGTTCGCGTACTGGCAGCGCTACGTGAGTAATCAGCAAATGCGAATGTTGCGAGCACTTGCATTACCTTTGGCTTAATATCGTTTTCGAGCTTACGTAAGGCGGCGACCTTATCGCAGTGCTCAAGTGCATATTGGGTCAGCAGTTCAATAGCTTTCTCACGGTCATTGCTGCTGATTTCCATCTTCCCAAGAAACGCGCTGTAACCTAACGATGCGCGACTTTGAGTCATACCCATAGCTGCCATAACATCAGTGCCAGTTAACGTTTCTGAAGCTGTTGCGCGAGGGATATCGTTTATCTGAGTAGATTTTGCGAAGTGAAACTTCACTACATTTTCCAAATTCATGCAGCATCGCCTCCCGCTGGCTTGTTCAATCCAAGCCGGTTCACCAGTTCACGCTCTCGCTCATGCAGATAATCCATCGCCTTCTGGTGTTGCTCCGTCATCTCTCTGACGCTGCGCAATTCAGCTTCGTCACGTTCACGCTGCTGTTTTGCCTGGTTAATGCTGGTTATGCTGCACATTGAGATTCCCCCATGCGGAGTTGAATTCCGTCCTGATACCAGTCTGGCAATGTGAAATCGATGCGCCCTGTAACACCATGCGCCCTTAGCTCCTGTAACCGCTTCAGTTCGCTCTTCATGTGCTGGTATAGCTCATCCATCTGCCAAGGCTTTAAGCGCACAGGAATGCACGCCAGACGCGCTACACGCTCTATTGTCATCTCCCCATAGACAATCTCCGCATGCGCGGTGAATTCGTATGGGTCCTCTTCGAGTTTTCGGTGACAGCCAATGCAGTGGGCGAAGGCGTTATAGGGATGGTATCGGGTTGCTTTGTGTCGTCGGGATTTGAAGTGGGAGCAGTGGAGTTTTTGTCTTTCGTGGTGGAATGTTCGTCCGCAGTAATCGCAGATCCAGTCCGTTCGCTCCCTCACCAGTTGGGAGAAAACGTCATCAAACTTATCTCTCTTTAGTGCCATTGCGTCCCCCTTTTGTCATTTTTTCAGCATATTCAGGCCAGTGCTTTTTAAGTATTCCGTAAGGAACCCTCAGGCTTATTCCATGTCGATTAGCCCAGTTAACCAGGCTGTTTCTGGTTCTGCCAAGTGCCGCCGCCATTACTTCTGCCGGAACCTTACCGGCGACGCGCCTGATGTAATCCTGCTCCCTCGGTGAATATGGCTTGACGCTATTCATCGTCTTCTTCCTCGTGCATCGAGCTATTCGGATCGCTCATCAGTTCTGCGCAACAGTGCTCACAAACGTGAACTTCCAGCACATGCAGCTTCTGACCGCAGTTAGCGCACGTTAAAGCCCGCTCGACGCTTTCTTGTTCGTAACTTCGATTTGGGTCAATCACCTTGTTTTCCTCTCGCGTTCTCTAAGCCACCGGATATCCCACAGGTGAGCCGTGTAGTTGAAGGTTTTTACGTCAGATTCTTTTGGGATTGGCTTGCGTTTATTTCTGGATCGTTTCGTTGGAAGGTATTTGCAGTTTTCGCAGATGATGTCGGTGATACTTCGTCGCTGTCGTCTCATTCGTACCTCCTGTCGGTAAATCTGACACCATGACCAATAGCCCAGGCTGTTGTGTACTCGATAAGACTTGCCATACGCTTCACACTCATCTGCGCGCTGCTTTCGCGAATGTTGACGTATTCGCCTTCAAGCCCGGGCAAAACATCAGCTTCCTGCTTTGTTGCCACTGCATGACCGCTGATCAACAAAACCTTCCATTGTTCTGGTTTTAACCATTTATCGCGCCACTGAGCTTGCCTAGCGATATCTGCGACCATCGCGTGAAATTTTGCGTTCTGGTCAAGATTGCGCTTGTAGTCAGTAATGCGGATGGTAACTGGCTTGTCTTTATCGAGTGGTGTTGCGAGGATGGCGTTGATTGCGGCTTGCTGTTGTTGCTTACTCCTGAGGAAAATTGTCTGTTTCATGGAATTCCTCAATATTTGTAAAGGCTATATCCGTTTTTATTTGTCCTGGTACCATAGCCATATAGGCTCCAGTCATCCTGTTTTCTCTCACCAAAAATATGCTTGCGGTATTCTTCCTGCTGGCGTCTCCATATTTCCATCATGTCTGGCTGGTTCTTTTCTCGCATTTTTCGGATCTGCTCAAGGATGAACTCTATTTGCTGCTGATTTGTCATACTCACTCCTTCACTTTGATTCCAGCGGCGCGGATAGCCTCTACATCGCTTTCGTATTGCGATTCTGCACCTGAGTCATAGCCAATGTGATAATCACCGGGAAGTGGGCCTTTCTTTGGCTTTTGCAGCTCAATCTCGATAGCTGCTCGCGATGCCTGCCACGCTTGCCAATACATCTCAACCATATTGGCGTATATTTTATTTTTAGGATCACATCCGGTGTAATTTTCAAACCATTCTTCAAACTGCTTTCTTGATTCGTCCATCGATACTTACCCTCAGTTCAACTCACAAAACGCCACGCCATTTTTGCTACAGAGACAGGCATAACACCGATAATCACCCAGACAAATGCAGCGCCAAACAACGTATACCATGGGTCTTTACCGTCATTCACAAGACGAATGTAGCTATGCAGAACAATAAAAAACGTCAGAAGAATCCATCCAACGCCAACGCATTTGAGTGCGACGAGCATAAACTCAGCCACGATTTACTCTCCCCCAAATAAAAAGGCCTGCGATTACCAGCAGGCCTGTTATTAGCTCAGTGATGTAGATGGTCATACGTCAGCCCCTTGTGCATATCGTCTGCCACGCGCAGCAGGTGCATTTGATGCTGTGCAAATCTGTCTGGCTTCATCCTGGTCACATGCAACAAAGTGTCCGTTACAGAACCGCTGGTAAACCGTACCAAGCGAGCCAAAACGGTTTTTCGTCACGATGATTTCAGCAAATGGCGCGGCGCTACTGCTCTCGTCATATACCGCTTCCCGATAGAGCATGATGATTGAGTCTGCGTCCTGTTCAATGCTTCCTGAATCACGCAAATCTGCGTTTGTCGGGCGTTTGTTTGGTCGCTTCTCAACATCGCGTGAAAGCTGACTCAGGGAGATAACAGGCGTTTTCAGGTCTTTCGCCATCGCCTTCAGGCTTCCGGAGATGTGAGCAATTGCGAGGTCGTTGCGGTCTGCTTTCGGCTTCTCAATCAGGCCAAGATAATCCGCCATGATGAGTGACAGGTTTGGATTTTCCTGTTTGTGCCGTTCTGCGATTGAGCGTATTTCTTCGACCGATAACCGCGAGGCATCGACTACCCATACATCCAAATCTGCAAGCTGACTCATGCCGTTAGCAACGCGCGCCCAGCCTTCGTCATCCATCGATGCAGGATTTCGCAGCACGCTAACCGACATCCTCCCGGCGTTGGCAATGCTTCGCTCTGCAATCTGCAATGCGCTCATTTCCATCGAGAAAATCAACACTCCGCGCCGGATGTCAGAACCAGGAATAACGCGGCTTGCAACGCCTTCGGCAATCTTCAGCGCCAGTTCGGTTTTCCCCATACCAGGACGAGCAGCGATTATCACCAGGTCTTCTGCGTTCATCCCTCCGGTGATGGCGTCAAGTTCGTCGATTCCGGTCTTCAGGGTATCTGACTCTTCTCCGTTCCTCAGACGCCTGTCAAGCGTGTCAGTGTAGTCAGTGATGATTTCCCCTAACCGTACAGGTTTAACCTCGTCACGGGGCTTTCTGATGGCTGAAAGACGCTTTACAAGTTCATCCATCGCCTGACTCGATGTATCGATGGTTCCGCTCTGAATTGGTTCACGCATTTCATCCATGATTTCCAGCACTAGACGGCGGTGATAGTTATCCGCGACCATTCCGGCATATCCCTTCAGGTTTGCGGCACTCGGGCAGTTCTTACTGGTCATCAGGATTGACGTGAAATGCTCCTCTCCGCACGCCTCGGCAACCATCAGCGCGTCGATTAGGTTTCTGTTTCTCGCCTGCTTACGGATAACTTCGAAGGCTTTCCTGTAGAGCGGAATTGAAAACGCTTCCGGCTCAAGCGTTGCCAGAACGTCACTGGCGGTTGGAGTTAATCCACCAATCAGCAGGCCACCGATAACGCTCGCTTCGATATCCTGTCTCATGCAATCCCCCTGTCTGCAAACTTCCCTTCCCGTACTCCCGTTAACGAATCTTCCCTCAGCAGGTAATCAAAATCTGCCGTCCAGCCCGTGTCGTTGTCTCCGAAGTAAAACGGCTTGGCCTGATGCACAAACGCCCTGACATACGCTCTGAAACCGTCCACGTTTGGCGTTTTCAGTTGCGGGATGATTTTCTTCAGGCGACGTTTGCGTTTCTCGTTGACCGCAACAGCATGTGGAAGTCTGTCACCGACTTCGGTGTTGTAGGCGTTCAGGAAGGATTCATAGTCGATTCGTTCTGCCTTGCGACGTTCAGGTTTAACCTGCCCATCGCCGCCCCCGTTAGGGGGTAAGGGGGTATTTGTATTTATTGTCTTTTGTATATTGTCTTTTGTGTTTAGCTGACTTGGCTTATACCCATTAGCCGACTTGGCTAATGTTTTATTAGCTGCTTTAGCTAATGTTAAGCTGTCCTGGCTAATCCACTGAGAAACCACCTTGTTCACTCCGATTTTCACGCCATCAGCAATGAGGAATTTACGCTCGATAAGCTGGCGCTTGGCAGCGCAAACATGAGTGTGATGAATACCTGTCATGGCTGCTATCTGCGTGTTTGTGAGTCGATCCATCGGCTTATTGAATCCGTATGTCTTGCGCATGATAGCGAGCATCACCTTCAGCTGCCGGACGGTTAAATCAGCCATCAGCAGACTGTCGGTAATCTCGTTAGCAACGCGCATGAAACCATCTTCGGTATCTGCCACGCGATGCTCCACGACCTCCAGTTGAGGCCTGTAATCAGCTAACTTAACGACGCCCATGTTTCACTCCTGCTTTGGCTAGTCTGTAAACACCAACAAGGCGCTCTGCGAACGCCCTGTTATTTGCTGCGGCTACCACTAATCCCTCAGGTGAATCAGGATGTCGAATCTCTTCTTTTTCCTGGTATTTCTTACTACGTTTTGTCATAATTACCTCTCCTGATGCCCTTAGAAATCCATCTGGATTTGGTCAGAACGCTCGGTTGCCGCCGGGCGTTTTTTATTTCTCGGCATCACAGCTTCCACCGCTTGCCTTGCCACTTCCCTGATTAAGCTCGTCTCCCATACCTTCTCCAGAAGAACGAACGTCACCGCCATATCCTGAATGTTCAGGCGGCTTACTTTTGAATCAGACCATCCCGCCATCTTTGCAAAATTTGTCTGGCCCATTGATACGAGTCGGGCGCGAAGCTCTGTTTCCACTTCGCGTATCTTTTTGCTGTGATTTGTGAGTTCCATTACTTAGTATTTCCTGTAGTTAATAGTTAGTTGTGGCTATGCACACTGGCGCATAAACCTGTGGTTGATTTGTTATCTGGAGTTCGCTTTTCAGCGACGTAGGACGAATGTCCGTTGTTGGAAGTGGTGTTGCTTACGCAGCCTTTGGTGGAAAAAGATCGTCTATGGTTAGTTCGTAACCGTATTCTTTGAACGCATTGATAAAAGCACGACAAAGATTGATGTCCATTCCCCTTCTGCCTGTCTCGTAATGACAAACTGCACCACGCGTACAACCGAGTACTTTCGCAAGATCTTCCTGCGTTAAACCGAAGCGCTCGCGAAAATTGCGAATATTATTCATAGGCTCCTCCCTACCAAATAGTATACACATCGTATTCAATATCGCAATACAGAGTTTACGAGTTGTGACTGTTCTTGTTTGATACAAATTGTATAATTTAAGGATGAAAATGAACTGGTATGACATAGCGAAGCAAAGGATTGATCAGCTTGGATTGAATCAGGATAAAGTTGCTGAACACCTTGGTGTAACCAAAGGTGCTGTTAGTCATTGGCTTAACGGAAGAAGGAACCCATCAATACAAGAAATTGGAGCAATTTTTCAATATCTTGGCGTTACAGACGTGAGGTTCAACGCTGACGGAACCTTTAGCGTTGGCGAATCAACAGAACAAAAGCCTGTTAAACCTCAATTTGAATACCCATTCTTCTCTCATGTTCAGGCTGGAATGTTTACCCCAGAATTTCGCACATTCACCGAGAGAGATGCAGAATGCTGGATTAGTACGACCAAAAAAGCCAGTGATTCATCTTTTTGGCTTGAAGTTGAAGGCCACTCAATGACGGCTCCAGCGGGATCACGACCAAGCTTTCCTGAAGGAATGCTGATTCTTGTAGACCCAGAAGATCCTGTAGACCCAGGCGATTTTTGTATTGCAAGGTTATGTGGTGATGAGTTCACTTTTAAGAAGCTCATCAAAGACAGCGGACAAGTATTCTTACAACCGCTAAACCCTCAGTTCCCAATAATGCCATGTAACGAACAATGCAGGGTTGTAGGTAAGGTTGTAGCCAGCCAATGGCCTGATGAGATATTCGGGTGATGATGGATAAGGGATGTTTGGGGGATGGTGGTTGTGTGGAACAGGTCGCAGAAATGCGGCCTTTTTTATTGGATGGAATTACAGGTGTAAAAAAACTCAGCTATAAGCCGATCAATTTGTTGAAGTTTTTATTTATCCTGGGTAGGATCCCGCTGTTGTGCGATCTTTTTCTGTTCGCCAACAATGGAAAGGCCCAGAAGGCGGCAACCTTCTGGGCCCACAAAAACACTGGCTAGAATGTTTTCTTGAGATCTCGATTGGGGAGATTACCTCAAGCGTTTTCCCCTGTAAAGCATTCGATGCCATCTTTTTTAGAAGGTATCAGAATGAAGCATATCTGTAAGAAAGACCATCGCTATGACCCTCGCTTTACTTCTCTCCCAGAAAACCAAGGAAATACCGGACGCCACAAATGCCCAGGATGCGCATTCGAGCTCGCAATGGAGCTAAAGGCTAAGGGAATTCCAATGTGCAACGACGATTCTATTCTGGCCGATCTGCCAGAAAGCCAAGCAGGAACTGTTCGTCATAAGGATGCTTTTGAAGCGTACAAGATGGCGTATCAGGCTTAACTAACCCAACCCGGCCACAGCGCCGGGTTTTCTTTCCCCTACTCTTTCGGCAGTGTCAGAACATCAATAGCCAGTTCTACGGCCAAGTCCACATCCTCTTCCTGCCACAGTACCTGAATCATTTCTATCAAAGCTTCACGCGAAGGTTCGCGCTGCTCTACCAGTACCTGCATCAGCGCAGTACCGAGAACCTCAACCACTTGCGGGTGAAGCTCCGCAAAGAACTCATCCTCACTTTTCACACTGATTCCTCGCTCGTTTTTTGTTCAGAACAGTATGGCATAGGCGACTTATAAAAATAAATCACTTTAAAAATCAACACAATGTAAACAAAACAACCACGAGGATACAAAATGTATTTGAAATGATGTTTACTATACGTATACTAAGCACATCAGCAGGACGCACTACTCACCAGGACGGTGAACATACAACGATTCAGTGATGAATCTACGAGGCTGAAAAGCCTGATAACCAAAGTGAGCTTTGGGATGTGGTGAAGCTTAACGGCGAGCTAGGGAATAGTTTTGCGGTGAAGATTCTAGATAACTAACCACAAGGCGCGCGTAACCCAATCGGCATCGCACCGATGGAAGATGGTTCGACTCCATCCACCACATCACCAAAGTTCATCAGGAGGTCTATATGACACGCAGAACAGCTTTCAATGGCTCAGCAGCAGGTCGGCGTCGTGAACGCCGTGCAGCGCTTCAGAATGCGGTAACGGCAAGCTCAGAAGTAATGCACCGCCCTACTCTTAGCCGTGCGCAGATTCAGGCCAAAGGAAAACACGAAACGCCAAAACGCATTGAAGACGCAAAATCACTTCAGTTCATGGCGAAAGATGCATTCTGGCAACTGGAAGAATACAGACGCAATCTGGAGCGGGCAGCCATTGTGTACGCAAATGAGTTTGGACATAAACCACCAGAAACCGGTGTATGTCTTCCAGACGTAGCACTTTACGCGGCTGGTCATCGTAAGTGTGGGCAAATTACCGCTAGATAATTATTCAGGCAGCAATCATCTAATCAGGTCGCAATGCGGCCTTTTTTATTGCCAAAATTTAAGGAATAACAACATGAATTCAGCAGATTTATCGAAGATTCTTGAAGAGCACAAGGTGTGGATTACCTCAATGCGTGAGAGCGGATCGAGAGCCAACCTGCGCGGTGCCAACCTGCGCGATGCCGACCTGTGCGGTGCCAACCTGTGCGGTGCCAACCTGCGCGGTGCCAACCTGCGCGATGCCAACCTGCGCGGTGCCAACCTGCGCGATGCCAACCTGCGCGATGCCAACCTGCGCGATGCCAACCTGTGCGGTGCCAACCTGCGCGATGCCGACCTGCGCGGTGCCGACCTGCCTGATCTAACTTTCGTAATCCTGGGTGAGAAATACTTCATAAGTATAACGAACGGTGAATATGTACGAGCAGGATGCCAGAACCACACAGTTGAGGAATGGAGAAAATATAGTAAGCAGGAAATTGCTGAGATGGATGGTCGTAAAGCTCTTAAATTTTATCCACGTCTTCTGGACATTATCGACTTCTATATTGGTAAAGGTGAACGCCCGGATTGGTTAACAAGTAAAGAATATGCAGATGAAGTAACTGAGTAAGCGTATTTTTGGCAGCGAGACACAGAGGTGAATATGAAAAAGTTTAAAGGTACGCCAGGTCCTTGGAGCGGAAAGGATGTACGCATTTGCAGGCAAGATAGAGCTGGGTTGCAGCTTGGTTTTATCATGACCCATGACGAAAATCGCGTAGCTGAATGTGAGGCCAATGCACACTTGATAGCAGCAGCTCCGGAGTTATTGGAAGCGCTACAATTGCTTCTCAACTCCTGGTCAAATGGTAGTTCTAAAGATATTTCAAACGCTGAGAGAAAAGCTCGCTCAGCCATCAGCAAGGCTCTTGGGGAGGAGTGATGAAAACAGTAAGAGTGACAATTGAAACGTCATGGGTTGGCGCTAATGAGGTTGTAGACATTGAAGTCGATGATGATGCAACGGATGAGGAAATTGCAGACGCAGCACACGAAGAGTTCCTGAATTATTGCGGATATGGATATTACGTAGTTGGCGAGGAAGATAGCGAATAAGCACCTAATGACCATTTTAATAGTGGTCATTGTGAGCAATATCGCTCGTAACCAAACGAGGACGACGACTCGTTCTGGTTAATCGAAAAATCATCCCTTGATGTTATTTGCCGCTCGTAGTCAGGGCGGCTTTTTTATCGCATATCCACAGCGCTTCATATCGAGGCGTTTTCGCTATACCAATAAATAAAAATGGAGAATCCCACGATGACATTTGCTATCGCGGGCGGTGCCGTCATGGGTATCGCCCAACTTAATGAATCACTTTTAGAGCGTATAACCAGAAAATTACGGGCCGGATGGAAACGTCTCGGTGAAATTCTTAATCAGCCAGGAGTGCCGCGCCATGACCATTACGCCTGTTAATGGAACAATTCTTGTTCAGCAAGGAAACAGGGAGTTCAACAAGCTATATGAGAAAGTATTTCCGGATACAAAACAGGGAATGTCTGATGCGTATACATGGGCTGCCGGAATAGCTCTTGGTTGGGATAAGTGGCAGGACGAAGAATGGGAGGCGCGTCATGTTGCATGATTTTGATGATGAAGAATTTATTGCTCTCATTTCTCCTGAAATTGATGAGGAAGTGGAGCAGCAAATTAACTTAGCCGCAGAACGGCAGAATCCGGTTATTAGCTGGGATGAATTTGCGGGGTATTACTCATGAATCTGGATCAGTTAGATGAACCGTTCGCAGCTGAAGATATTGAGTGGCGAATACAGCAAAGCGGTAAAACACGCGATGGCAAAGTGTGGGCTTTGGTGCTGGCTTATGTCACAAACAGGGCAATCATGAAACGCCTGGACGATGTTTGCGGCAAAGCAGGATGGCGCAATGAATACCGCGATATTCCCAACAACGGTGGCGTTGAATGCGGCATATCAATCAAGATTGATTCCGAATGGGTAACTAAATGGGATGCTGCTGAAAACACACAGGTAGAAGCCGTCAAAGGTGGTCGCTCCGGCGCAATGAAGCGTGCTGCCGTTCAGTGGGGAATTGGTCGGTATCTGTATAACCTTGAGGAAGGTTTTGCGCAGATATCCAGTGATAAGAAACAAGGATGGCACAGGGCCAAACTGAAGGATGGAACAGGATTTTACTGGCTCCCTCCATCGCTGCCGGACTGGGCCATGCCAGCATTATGCAATCAACCATCACCAGAAAATACCAACCAGAAATCTCCATCGGTTGACTGCGAACAAATCCTGAAAGACTTCAGCGATTATGCTTCGAAAGAAACTGATAAGAAAAAACTCATCGAGCGTTATCAGCATGACTGGCAATTATTGGCTGGCAACGAGGAGGCGCAGGATAAATGCGTTCAGGTAATGAATATCAGAATAAATGAGCTTAAACAGGTGGCTTAATGAGAAGATTAAACATAACTCCAGCTGAGATGGAGTCAGTTTGCGGTCGCATGGTAGCTTGCCGTGCAGCAGAACATCTGGGCCTAAACATAAATCAGTTTTATTACATAGCAAAAAAACTGTCATTAAAAACGGCATTCGTTAAGCCAAGATGGAGCGACGACGAAGACAAAAGAATGCAGACGCTTATCTCATCAGGCTATACACAAAGAAATGTAGCAAAAATTCTCGGGCGAAGTGAAGAGTCGGTAAAAAGCAGGCTATCACGTTTACGAAAGAAATAACCCTATACGTACCACATTATTCGGATAACCTACCCTGGAGTAAATTATGCCAGCGCCTTTGTATGGTGCGGATGACCCGCGCCGCTGTTCCGGCAATTCCGTCTCGGAGGTGCTGGATAAATTCAGAAAAAACTACGACTTGATAATGTCGCTACCGCAGGAAACGAAAGAGGAAAAGGAATTTCGCCACTGTATATGGCTTGCAGAGAAAGAAGAGCGCGAACGAATTTACCAGACATCCATCCGGCCATTCCGCAAAGCCACTTACACCCAATTCATTGAAATAGACCCGCGCCTTAAAAATTACCGTTCGCGTTACGGCGCTACCAGCAATAACTGAGGAATTCATCATGAGAGGTTTGTCCTACGACCCCGGAATCCTTCCATCGGAAATGATTATTCGACACCGCTTCAAGCCCATTAACGATATTCCACGCGAAGAAATGCTGGCGAGAAAGAGTTTTCCATCAGTGAAAGAAGTGAAAATATACACAATTGTCAGTGACCAGTTATCACCACCAATAACAGGAGAATCATTCTGTACTGATATGGTGCGTCATAGTGATTATGCGGAGCTTGAGGATAAATACGCGGCGTTGGCGGCGGATAACGATAAAGCAATGGAGTCACTTAAGCAGGCTGATGCAGCTGTTAAGTTGGCACACGAGAAGTTTTCGGCGCTGGCAGCAGAGAATGCGGAGCTTAAACAGTCGGAGAAGGAATTTAATAACTTCTGTCGTCAGGAGTACTACGGTTGGGAGGACAACTTCACGGAAACCCCAGCCACCGACGCTTTCCTGGCTGAAATTGAACGCAAAGCAATCCGCAAGTTCATTAACAGCATTGAACACATCCTGCGTGACAAGTTGTCACCGTATGACACCGAAGAGATGCTTGAGTCTATGCGTATTTTTCTGGAAGAACAGGGAGGTGAGCAAAAATGACGATCACAAAACAACGTGTAGAAGAAATAATATCCCGTATTGAAATGTATGGGCATGGTGCCGGGTATACCGCTGATGAGGTTTATGACCTTGCTGTACTGGCGCTGAATTTATCAAATATCGCAAACCTGAAGCGATACGAGCTTGATATGGATGGTTGTGACTCGTGCGGTCAGGATTGTGGCGCTGACATGACTGAAGATTCTGATGGCGATTATGTCCTGTTTGATGACGTGGTTAAGTTGTTTGAGTTTGATACAACCACTCAGAAGTTAGAAAGCCCAGCAAAGGAGGCAGCCAGTGAGTAATTCAGCACGACTACAGCTTGGTTTTTCACCGCTATCAAAAACTATCATGCTGGCAAAAATGCGCGATGTTGAAGGTGGACGTATGCGCGTTGGCAATGATCCAGGTCGTGATGTTACCAATGAGGCTGCTCAATTGGTGTGGCGACTGGTCATGGCTGAAGGTGGTGAGATCGCGTGGAAGCTGGATGATGGTTCTCGCATGGTGTTGAAGGCAGAAAAGCAGGAGGCAACCAGTGAGCGAAATTAATTACCAGGCACTGCGTGAGACAGCAGAAAATGCAACACCAGGCGAATGGTGTACTGATGACCACTATGGGGTAATCGCTGATGCCGGGCTGAATGCCAATTACTACATAGCTTCATGCTCAGGACCAGATAATCGCTCCAATAAGCGATTCATCGCCGCAGCCAATCCGGCTACCGTCTTAGCGCTGCTGGGCGAGCTGGAAACAGCAAAAAAGCGCATTGCAGAACTGGAAAGCAACGAAGTCCGTGAAGTCGGAAATCAGTTTCTTGTTGTTCGCCATCCTGGGAAAACTCCTGTCATCAAGCACTGCACTGGTGACCCAGAAGAGTTTCTGCGGAAGTTAATCGAACAAGACCCGTTAGTAACTATCGACATCATTACGCATCGCTATTACGGGATTGGCGGTCAATGGGTTCAGGATGCAGTTGAGTATCTGCATATGATGTCTGACGCTGGCATTCGCATCAAAGGAGAGTGATATGACCACTATAACCGATAAGAAACAGTATCCAGGCGAGCAATATCTTAATGAGCTGATCACCAACATAGAGTTTGCTGCAAGGGCACCAGTTGAAGTCGTGAGAGCGATGGCAGCAGAGCTACAGAAGCGGCGCGAAGCTGATAGTGCAGAACCAATTGCTTATATTTTCAAGCATCCGGCCGGGAAATTATTCTGGGCTTTAACGGATGAAAGCAATAAAGAGCAAGCGGACGTTATTCCTGTTTATGCTGCCGCGCATGCGTCGGTTGTGCCGGATAATGCATCAGAGTCTCTTGCTTATGCTTATAAAGAGCTTACGCCTGAGATTATGCGCGGTCATATCGCTGTATTCGAGCGATATGGAATAGCCCCAAACGATAGCACTACCACAATTCAGGCACTGCGAATCGCGCTGGATGGTATAGAGCGGAGCGACGCCATGCTTCAGGGTAAAGGAGGGTGATATGGCTATTGCCGCAAGTTACACAATGCATCTCTATTGTGACTGCCGCCAGTGTACGGAAGGTGTATATCCAGTGCCAGACTTCGGTGAGTATATAGGTACGTCATGGGCTGGCTGTGCAAAAGAGGCGCGCAAGGATGGCTGGCGAATAAGCAAAGACAAAACGCGTGCTTTTGCGCCCGGGCATAAAGTTTTGAGGATTAAAAAATGACCACTATTACCAGAGAACAAGCTCTGAAAATTATTGAGGCAGCCGATGAGGTTATTAGTGCGCTTGCCGGAACTAACGAGGATGTTCACCCTGGTAGCGATAACATGCTACGCCTGTGGGATGACCTGAATGACCGTTACGCGCCGCCGGAAGTTGTGCGTGAACTGGCGCGTATCGCACTGGCATCGTTGGACGCGGAGCCGGTAGCGTGGACGAGCGAGGGTGATCTTGCGGAGGTTTATTGTGGTGAAACAGGAGTGATAGGACCGAAATACATAGTGGGAGATGTCCCGCTCTATCGTCACGCCCAGCCAGTGTCGGTAGACAAAGAATTTATCCCTAAAAATCTGGACAAGGCGTTGGGTGTTGTTGGTGTTGCGTTACCTGAATCAAAGGAAGAGTTTAATTTCCAGATAGATCGCTGGATACAGCGTCTCATTGACCGGGTTATTCGTTATGCCGACGAATTCAAAGAGCAGCCAGTGCCGGTAGTGCCTGAAGAAATGAACTTTTCCACCGCCTGCAACTTTGTGCAAATCAACGGAATGGCGAAGGAGGACCGGGCAACTCTTGCAATGAGAGCATGGAACGCCTGTCGCGCTGCCATGCTCAACGGAGGTAAATCGTGAAAGAGAATCAAATCCGAGAACTGGTTAACGAGCTGCGTGATATTGCTATTGAGTATCACGGCACACAGCAGTTACGTGAACGAATTGCACGCACAGTTCGCGCAGCGATAATTCAGGCTGGCAACTCTCCGGTAACTCAGGATGGTTGGATAAGCTGTAGTGAGCGAATGCCGGATAATGATGAATCTAAACCCATCGCAATTTTTACCGGAAAATGTCTGGGTCAGGGGATGTTCGTTGCTACATACGACGATGATGGGTTCTTTGACTATTGGGAGGGTATGGAAATTATCGGTGTAAGCCACTGGATGCAGCTACCAGATCCTCCCCTTTGATAGCGAAGCTTATACATATCTTTTACATCAGCAATCTATTGTTAATCTCCAATCAATGTTACGTTGTCATCTCACTCATGCTTTGGAGGTAGTGACATGTCTTGTCCAAAATGCGGTTCTGGAAATATTGCAAAAGAAAAAACAATGCGTGGATGGTCTGATGATTATGTGTGCTGCGATTGCGGATACAACGACTCTAAAGACGCATTTGGAGAGCGTGGTAAAAACGAGTTTGTCAGAATTAATAAGGAACGCAAAGGCAACGAAAAAAGCTAATTTATTTATTCATATATGAAAACAATGTAACCAATATTCGAATTGAAGAACTGAAAGAACACCAAGCCGCCTGATGGCGGTTTTTTATTGGAGATAGATAATGTCAGACCAGAGCAAGTATTACGATTACTACATGGTTGAAGGTGATGATGTTAAGGAACTTATCAGTTCATACGATACCATTAACGAACAACGTAATTCTATCCTCCCAGCCGCAGCAGAACAGGTTGGTGCTATAGCATGGACAACAACTCGTAATTGGGGTGGTAGAGGTGGCTTGCTGCAAAGTTTCGTTTGGGAAAAAGGATATGAATTCCCATGCCAGATAACAATCAAGCGTGAAGATTTTTGGAATGGGAAGCGAGTTGTGATAGCACGAGGAAAGGGAAATACAAAAGAAGGCCGTGCATATAACAAGGAGCTTGATGCAGTTATCCACGAAGCTAACGTCAAGCTAAAAGCATTACCTGAGTGGAATGACTACATCGCTAATCATTACGGTATTATGCGCACAGGAATTGGCTGTCAATCTGGGCGTGGCTTTGGTTTCGCTATGTTATCAACGTACGGCGGCAAGCACCCGCAACGCGATGATTGTCTTATTTTTGCAATACCAAATAACAAAGAAGAGCAGCATGGCGAAGTTGTTATCCCTGATGCATTCAAGAAAATAACTTACGGGCAATTCTACGACATCGCTAACGCAAAAGAAGACGAAGAAGAAACAGCGGAGTAACCATGGAATCACACAGCCTCACACTCGATGAGGCCTGTGCATTTCTCAAAATATCCAGACCTACCGCCACCAACTGGATTCGCACAGGCCGACTACAGGCAACACGTAAAGACCCCACCAAACCGAAATCCCCTTACCTCACCACACGACAAGCCTGCATTGCGGCGCTTCAGTCTCCGCTGCATACTGTCCAGGTGAGCGCGGGTGATGACATAACAGAGGAACTGAAATGTCACTATTCCGCAGAGGTGAAACATGGTACGCCAGTTTCACATTGCCGAACGGCAAAAGATTTAAGCAATCTCTTGGGACAAAGGAAAAAAGGCAGGCCACAGAGCTTCATGACAAGATGAAGGCAGAAGCATGGAGGGTAAATAAATTAGGAGAGACGCCTGACATGACTTTTGAGGAGGCCTGTGTCAGGTGGTTAGAGGAGAAGGCGCATAAGAAGTCGCTGGATGATGACAAGAGTCGGATAGGATTCTGGCTCCAGCATTTTGCAGGGATGCAGTTGAAGGATATTACCGAGACGAAGATTTACTCCGCCATCCAGAAGATGACTAATCGGCGGCATGAGGAAAACTGGAAGTTAATGGATGAAGCTTGCAGGAAGAATGGGAAGCAGCCTCCGGTATTCAAGCCTAAGCCGGCAGCAGTAGCCACAAAAGCAACTCACCTTTCATTCATTAAGGCACTCCTCCGGGCTGCTGAACGCGAATGGAAGATGTTGGATAAGGCTCCGATCATCAAAGTTCCTCAGCCGAAAAATAAGCGTATCCGCTGGCTTGAGCCTCACGAGGCAAAAAGGTTGATTGATGAATGCCCGGAACCGCTAAAGTCAGTCGTAGAGTTTGCGCTTTCTACTGGCTTAAGGCGGTCTAACATTATCAATCTGGAGTGGCAGCAGATAGACATGCAACGAAAGGTGGCATGGATACACCCGGAACAAAGCAAGTCTAATCATGCCATTGGAGTGGCGCTGAATGATACCGCTTGCCGGGTGCTGAAAAAGCAAATCGGCAATCATCACAAATGGGTGTTCGTCTACAAGGAAAGCAGCACCAAACCAGACGGAACTAAATCACCTGTAGTGAGGAAGATGCGCTATGACGCTAATACTGCATGGAGGGCAGCATTAAAACGAGCGGGCATTGAAGACTTCCGTTTTCATGACCTGAGGCACACGTGGGCAAGTTGGTTAGTTCAGGCTGGCGTTCCGATTTCGGTATTGCAGGAAATGGGTGGCTGGGAGTCTATCGAAATGGTTCGCAGATATGCTCATCTGGCACCAAATCACCTGACTGAACATGCTCGACAAATTGACTCGATTTTTGGTACTTCTGTCCCAAATATGTCCCACAGTAAAAATAAGGAAGGTACGAATAATACGTAAGCATTTGATTTAACTGGTGCCGATAATAGGAGTCGAACCTACGACCTTCGCATTACGAATGCGCTGCTCTACCAACTGAGCTATATCGGCCCTGAGAAGGGTGTGTTCACGCGGGTGAATCACGGGGTAGAAGGTTAAAACTAACCGGGCGGTGCGTCAATAGCCTTGCTACTCAACCGGCTATTTTTGCACCGCTCGTCATTAATTACGCACGAATCGTACCATCGCCAAAGCCTATCCACTTATAGGTGGTAAGCGCTTCAAGCCCCATCGGACCGCGGGCATGTAATTTCTGCGTGCTGACCGCCACTTCTGCGCCAAGCCCAAACTGCCCGCCGTCGGTAAAACGGGTAGAGGCGTTGACATAAACCGCAGCGGAATCCACTTCGTTCACAAAACGCGCAGCATTATGCATATCACACGTCAAAATCGCATCGGAGTGCTGAGTGCCATGTTCGCGAATATGGCCGATAGCGCCATCCATATTTTCGACCACCACAACGTTCAGATCCAGAGACAGAAACTCGTTATCCAGCTCTTCCGGTTTCAGCGGCACCAGTTTGGCAGGGCCATGCAGTACCTGCATGACGGTTTCATCCCCATGCAACGTCACGCCGCTCTCCGCCATCTGCTTGCTCAGCGCAGGCAAAAAGCGTTCTGCGATGTCCTGATGCACCAGCAAGGTTTCCACCGTGTTACAGGTGCTCGGGCGCTGGGTTTTGGCGTTGACAATAATCTTCAGCGCCGGGGCGATGTCTGCGCTGCTATCGACAAAAATATGGCACACGCCAATCCCGCCGGTAATCACCGGAATGGTGGATTGCTCGCGGCACAGTTTATGCAAGCCTGCGCCGCCGCGCGGGATCAGCATATCGATGTACTTATCCATACGCAGCATTTCATTGACCAGCGAACGATCCGGATTATCAATCGCCTGAACCGCCGCCTCCGGTAAACCGCAAGCTTTCAGCGCCTTCTGAATGACACGAACGGTTGCGGCATTCGTGCGATGCGTCTCTTTCCCACCGCGTAGAATCACCGCATTACCGGTTTTCAGACACAAAGAAGCCACATCAACGGTAACATTCGGACGCGCCTCATAGATAACGCCAACCACGCCCAACGGCACGCGGCGGCGCTCCAGACGTAGCCCGCTGTCCAGCAGACCGCCGTCGATCACCTGCCCGACCGGGTCGGCGAGATTACAGACCTGGCGCACATCGTCAGCAATCGCTTTCAGACGCGCAGGGGTCAGCGTCAGGCGGTCCAGCATCGCTTCGCTCAGGCCGTTGTCTCGCGCCTGCTCAACATCTTGTACGTTCGCGCTGAGGATACTTTCCATTTGCGCTTCCAGTTCATCGGCTATTTTTTCCAGCACGCGATTTTTTTCGCCGCTGGAGAGCAGCGCCAGCTTATACGACGCCGCTTTAGCAGCAATGCCCATTTGTTCCAGCATATGCCTGTTCCTTATCGAGTAATCATGTCATCACGATGAACAGCGACCGGGCCATATTCATAGCCAAGAATCGCATCGATTTGTTGAGAGTGGTGACCGGCTATCCGCCGCAGAGCATCACTGTTATAACGGCTGACGCCATGAGCGATATCACGCCCTT
Organism: Salmonella sp. 2020_1395; assembly: GCF_043848115.1. Classification (NCBI taxonomy): domain Bacteria; kingdom Pseudomonadati; phylum Pseudomonadota; class Gammaproteobacteria; order Enterobacterales; family Enterobacteriaceae; genus Salmonella; species Salmonella sp. 2020_1395. Next base: position 410,783 of record NZ_JBCMFH010000003.1, read on the forward strand.
GCAGGTTACAAATTCTGATGACCTCCCCCCGCGAGAAATTGCCCGTCACGCTTTTGATGCCTTTTGGCAGAAGTGAACTGCCACGTTCCAGCATTGCCGCGGTCGCGCCTTCATCAACCGTAATTTCGCCTGCCGGCGGCGCGCCGAAGATCCAACGTTTGCGGTTCTCCAGCGGCGAGGCTTGCGCATGAAAACGGGTGCCGACGGAAATCCCCTCCATCACATCGCCGATCACGCCCGGTTTACTGCCTGAGGCAATAATTGTATCAATACCCGCGCGACAGGCCACGTCTGCCGCCTGAAGCTTAGTGCTCATACCACCGGTTCCCAGCCCGGAAACGCTGTCTCCCGCGATAGAGCGCAGCGCATCGTCAACGCCATACACATCTTTGATAAGCTCCGCCTGCGGATTGCTACGCGGATCGGCGGTAAATAATCCTTGCTGATCGGTCAGCAGCAGCAGTTTATCCGCGCCTGCCAGGATCGCCGCCAGCGCGGAGAGGTTATCGTTATCGCCCACTTTAATTTCCGCTGTCGCAACGGCATCATTTTCATTGATAACCGGCACAATATGGTTATCCAGTAATGCACGCAGCGTATCGCGGGCGTTCAGAAAGCGCTCTCTGTCTTCCATATCCGCACGCGTCAACAGCATCTGCCCGATATGGATACCGTAAATTGAAAACAACTGCTCCCACAGTTGAATCAGACGGCTTTGCCCTACCGCCGCCAGAAGCTGTTTAGAGGCGATCGTTGCCGGCAGTTCCGGGTAGCCGAGATGTTCACGTCCGGCGGCAATCGCGCCAGAGGTAACAATAACAATACGATGTCCCGCGGCGTGTAGCTGCGCGCACTGGCGGACAAGTTCTACGATATGGGCACGGTTCAGGCGGCGCGATCCGCCTGTTAGCACGCTGGTGCCGAGTTTTACGACCAGCGTCTGGCTGTCACTCATGATTCTCTGCCGTTCAAAATAAGAAATAAAGACCAAATGAACGTTTTAGCAGGACTGGCTCCGGTTGCCAACAACCTGTACGCGTAGCGTGAAATTTTGTTGCGCAGGATCAGCAAGCGTAGCGGCGGAATTTGACCATTTTATTACCGCAACAATTAAACATATTTTTTTAAAAAAATTCTCACTTTGTCATAAATCTTTCATTACCGAACGTTAAAAACCTTCCTGTTTTTTACCGGGTCTCCCGACAAATCATAGCGCGTAATTAAAACAGGAATGGAAATGAATAAGAGCACTCTGGCAATAGTGGTGAGTATCATCGCATCAGCATCTGTTCACGCCGCCGAGGTTTACAATAAAAACGGTAATAAGCTTGATGTGTATGGAAAAGTTAAAGCCATGCACTATATGAGCGATTATGACAGCAAAGATGGCGATCAAAGCTACGTTCGTTTTGGTTTTAAAGGCGAAACGCAAATTAACGATCAATTGACCGGCTACGGGCGCTGGGAAGCTGAGTTTGCCGGTAATAAAGCCGAAAGTGATTCGTCCCAGCAAAAAACCCGCCTGGCCTTTGCTGGCCTGAAATTAAAAGATATCGGTTCTTTTGACTATGGACGTAACCTGGGCGCGCTGTACGATGTTGAGGCCTGGACGGATATGTTTCCCGAATTCGGCGGCGACTCTTCCGCCCAGACCGATAATTTTATGACTAAACGCGCCAGCGGGCTGGCGACTTATCGCAATACCGATTTCTTCGGCATCGTTGATGGACTGGATCTTACCTTACAGTATCAGGGGAAAAACGAAGATCGCGATGTGAAAAAGCAAAACGGCGACGGCTTCGGCACTTCCGTGAGCTATGATTTCGGCGGCAGTGATTTTGCCGTCAGCGGCGCTTATACTCTCTCCGATCGCACCAGGGAGCAAAATCTGCAGCGCCGCGGTACGGGCGATAAAGCCGAAGCCTGGGCTACGGGTGTAAAGTATGACGCGAATGATATTTATATTGCGACTTTCTATTCAGAAACCCGCAACATGACGCCAGTTTCCGGCGGATTTGCCAATAAAACCCAAAATTTCGAAGCGGTTATCCAGTATCAGTTTGATTTTGGTCTGCGTCCGTCATTAGGCTATGTGCTGTCAAAAGGCAAAGATATTGAGGGCGTCGGCAGTGAGGATTTGGTGAATTACATTGACGTGGGCGCAACCTATTACTTCAACAAAAATATGTCCGCGTTTGTAGATTACAAAATCAATCAGCTTGATAGCGATAACACGTTAGGCATTAATGACGATGATATTGTGGCAATAGGGTTGACCTACCAGTTCTGATAAGTCGCATTGTGCCTGATGGCGCTACGCCATCAGGCATGACAGCAGGGTTATGCCGACAGTTTTACCGGCTCGTCGTTGAAATCGTCAGACGGCTCCAGCGCCAGCTCCATAGAAATCAGCAGGTCGCGTAGCTTTTCATGAAACTCGCGTAGCGTGTATTCCAGTCGCTCCACCACTTCGGTTTCGTTAATCGGCACTGCGGTCCAGTTGCCCTCTTTATCAAACAAACCAAACTGATAACGATAAGTGAAGCGTTTCTCTTGTGCTTCCAACTCCATCCACCAGCCCCAAAATTCACGCTTCTCTGGCGCGGGCTTCACGTTGACGCAAACTGCCAGGCAATCGAAAAAAAAACGATTGTCTTCGCACTGCCCTTCCCGGATATAGGGGCCAAGCGCGGTAAATTTCTTGATCAATCTACTTTTCGGGTGTCCACTCGGTAACGTCATTGCGATCTCCTTTAATGAAGCAACTGTTTTACCAAATCAATAGAATTTATCAATCTATTAACACAATCTATGATTAATCCAGTCGGTAATTTCTTGCAGCGCGTGGTCAAAATTGCGGTACACCGGGTTAAAAGGGATCTCTATCAGCTTACCGTCTGAAGATGATGTTGTAATTAAGCGAGACTCTTCTTCCGGGCTGAAAGGATCGTTTTTCCAGAAGCCGGAAAGCATTGGCGTAGGACAACGTCTGCCCAGCAGCCCCTGTACTTTCAACGAATAGCGATTGAGCTCCACACGCAGCGCCTCATCCGAAGCATCATGCATACCCAGACGGCTGGCCAGCACATCCAGATACATCTCCGGCACCGTACTCTGTCGTTGCGGATCGCTAAGTAGCGCATGGACCACCGGCCCCAGGCAAGCCACCGCTTTCAAACGCGGCGCTTCCAGATAGGCCAGACGCACCGCAACATTGGCGCCAAAACGGAAACCAAACGCCGCAACACGGGTATGATCCACCCAGGGGACATTAGGAAGCGCTTTTAACACATGCTGATGGAGCAAGCTGGAATCCTGGGTTAATTTCCACTTTGATGAAAATCCAACCGAAGGCATATCAAGCGTTAACATCGCGATACCGCGCGGCGCGAAATAGCGTTCATACAGGGTGTAATAGTCGGTTTGCATGGCGTCCAGGCCGCCGCACATGAGCACCGTCGGAAACGGACCATCCCCTTTCGGCATATGTAAAAACGCGGTGACAGGCGAACCGCCAGGAACGGCAAATTCCATTTCACGTAACGAGCCGGGCAACCGCTGCGCGGCCTCTTCATAGGCGCGATTCGCCAGCGCCTGCGCCTGCTCCGCCAGCTCATCGCCCTTCAAATGCGGGTAGGCGGCAATGTTATAGAGCGTTGAGGCATGAAGCCAGTAGCGTCCGCTGCGCATGGCGTCCTGTTCCTGACAGGCTTTCTGCTGCCAGTCCATCGCCTGCTTTGCCCACTCATAAATCCAGTTGCCGCCGCGGTAACCGATGACCGTATCGTATAAATCATCATCCGTTCGCTCTGCGTCGCTCATCACAATGCGCGCCTGCACATCAAGGATTTCTCGTGGATCAACGCCGCGCCAAATCCACATCAGGCGGTTTATCATGCGGTACCAGTGCGGGACGTTCTTACCGTCCAGCGCGGATTGCATGGGCGGCTGCGACCCACGATTGAACCGACGGACAAGGGTAGACGTTTCAGTATGTTTAAAGCGGGGTTTGAACAGGGTTTCGCTGAGGTTAGCCTGTGTCATTCGTGCAGCCTCCTTGGATACTCATAGAGGCTTATTGTAACCAATAAAACAGCGCCCGGCATTGCCGGGCGCTCTGAAAAGCTGCTGATTAACGACCTGAAATCGGCGGTACAAATACCACACCCATATCCCAGGGCTGTTCAATCCAGGTGTTCTGAGGAATATCAATAACATAATCATCAACCAGCGGACGGCCCGCCGGTTTAGCGAAAATCGTGACGAAATGCGCTTTAGGGTACATTTCGCGAATCGCGACGGCGGTGCCGCCGGTATCGACCAGATCGTCGATGACGATAAAGCCTTCGCCGTCGCCTTCTGCACGTTTCAGCACTTTCAGTTCGCGCTGGTTATCGTGATCGTAGCTGGAGATGCATACGGTATCGACATGACGAATGCCCAATTCACGCGCCAGTAGTGCGCCCGGTACAAGGCCGCCACGACTTACGGCAATAATGCCTTTCCATTGTTCTGAAGGCATGAGGCGGCTCGCCAGTTTGCGTGCGTGAATCTGCAACATGTCCCAGGTGACGACGTATTTTTCGCTCATGTGAAGTGTCCCAGCCTGTTTATCTACGGCTTAAAAAGTGTTCGAGGGGGAAATAGTTGCGCGAGATTATAGAGACCTGACGCGCTAAAAACCAGTGTTTAGCGGAATCCACGCCTCTTTTTGTATGCTTTATACTACCCGCAGGCGGAGAAAGTGGTATTCTCAGTCGCATCTCGTAAGAGTTATCAATTCCGCTAACCCTGTGGCCTGTAAGAACGTTTTTCAGACCACCGCCAAGGAGACTTATCGTGTCTGAACTGTCTCAGTTATCACCACAACCTTTGTGGGATATTTTTGCCAAAATCTGTTCTATTCCTCACCCGTCCTATCACGAAGAGCAACTCGCGGAACATATTGTGAGTTGGGCCAAAGAGAAAGGCCTTTACGTGGATCGCGACCAGGTCGGTAATATTCTGATCCGTAAGCCCGCCACTGCAGGTATGGAAAATCGCAAGCCGGTCGTTTTACAGGCGCATCTGGATATGGTGCCGCAAAAAAATAGCGACACCGTTCACGACTTCACTACAGATCCTATCCAGCCTTATATTGATGGCGAATGGGTTAAAGCGCGCGGTACTACGCTCGGCGCCGACAATGGTATTGGAATGGCTTCTGCGTTAGCGGTACTGGCTGATGATAATGTCGTCCACGGCCCGCTGGAAGTGCTGCTGACCATGACCGAAGAAGCCGGCATGGATGGCGCGTTCGGCCTTCAGTCCGGCTGGTTGCAGGCCGACATCCTGATCAACACCGACTCTGAAGAAGAAGGTGAGATCTATATGGGCTGCGCAGGCGGCATCGATTTTACCTCTAATCTGCCGTTGACCCGTGAAGCTGTACCCGCAGGATTTGCATGCTTTAAGCTAACCCTGAAAGGCCTGAAAGGCGGCCACTCCGGTGGTGAAATTCACCTAGGCCTTGGCAATGCCAACAAATTGCTGGCGCGTTTCCTGGCCGGGCACGCAGAAGAGCTGGATCTGCGTCTGATCGATTTCAACGGCGGCACGCTGCGTAACGCGATTCCGCGCGAAGCGTTCGCTACCCTCGCCGTTGCCGCAGACAACGTAGGCGCGCTGAAAACATTAGTGAATGCTTACCAGGATATTCTGAAAAACGAACTGGCGGAAAAAGAGAAAAACCTGACGCTGCAACTCAATGAGGTTGCCAGTGATAAAGCCGCATTGACCGCGCCGTCACGCGATACCTTTGTGCGCCTGCTGAACGCAACGCCGAACGGCGTGATCCGCAATTCAGACGTGGCGAAAGGCGTAGTGGAAACATCGCTGAACGTTGGCGTGGTCACAATGTCCGATGCGAATGTCGAAATTCACTGCCTGATTCGCTCTCTAATCGACAGCGGTAAAGATTATGTGGTGAGTATGCTGGATTCGCTGGGCAAGCTGGCTGGCGCGAAAACCGAAGCAAAAGGCAGCTATCCTGGCTGGCAGCCCGATGCGAACTCGCCGGTCATGCACCTGGTGCGGGAAACCTATCAGCGTCTGTTCAACAAAACACCGAACATCCAGATTATCCACGCCGGCCTGGAATGCGGTCTGTTTAAGAAACCCTATCCGGATATGGACATGGTTTCTATTGGGCCTACCATTACCGGACCTCACTCTCCGGATGAGCAGGTACATATCGAAAGCGTCGGCCACTACTGGACTCTGCTGACCGAATTGCTGAAAGCGATTCCTGCGAAGTAAGAAAGCGCTAAAATGCCCGTCCCATTTCTGGACGGGCTATCAATATGGAATATCGGGTATCCATTGCCAGATAAGCTCTCCTGGATGCGCTGAATAGCGCTGCGGCTACACGCGAATAGCCAGACAGCCCTATAACAGCGCTGGTAGCACCGAATTATTGTGGCGTAAACGCCATTCCTTTAAATATCCGTAGCGGATTGCCGCGCTCAATCTGATGATGGAACAGACGCCTTTCAGACTTCAACGCCGCACACTCATTTTGCCGTTGCTGTTCCAGCCGCCAGGCAATCAGCAGCCGGGCCAGACGCTTATTCGCATGTTGACTGCGCTCTGACTGAACCTTCACGCTAATCCCGCTCGCCAGGTGCGTGGCCCGCACTGCCGAGTCGGTTTTATTAACGTGCTGCCCACCCGGGCCGGAAGAGCGCAGAGTCTCGAAACGAATCTCATCAGACTGCATCTGTTCGTCGGCGGAAAAGCGCCCAATGCCGACGTACCAGTTTTTTCGCCCATGGTGCGGACGATACGGGCTGGTACAAATCCACAGTAACGTGCCACACCAACGTTCACTGAAAGCCATAGCTTTTTCGCCGTCCAGCGAGACCAGCGCGGAACGCAGCGTGTCTGGTAATCGTCCCGGCTCTGTTTCAAGTCGCGTCAACGATACCTTTTCTCTGGCGGCTTCTTTCGTCAGACAATCCAGCGCTTTTTTTACCGCCAGACAACACTCGTCCGGCCCCTGCGCAGAAGAAAGTTGCAGTAAGATCATGCGCTTTTCTCCCCTGAGGTTTTCAGCGTCAGCACCGGACGCAGGCAGGCAACTGGCGTAATCAGTCCGGCGTCTGCCAGACAATCCACAACGCTATCGATGGATTTATACGCCTGCGGCGCTTCTTCATAAATGAGCTGGCGATCGCGGCAAATCACCCGGCTACCCATCCCGGTACGGCAGAGCTGTCGCGGGGTAAATTTTGCCGATAACCGGTCTTTACACTCGGTACGCATCCATTTGCGCCCCGCGCCGTGCGCCAGGGAGAAGAGGCTCTCCTCGCTGACGACGGGTTTCACCAGCCAGCTATAATCGCCGCGCGAGCCGGGGATAATCACCAGTCCCTGCCCATCTGGCGTAGCGCCTTTACGGTGCAGCCACCCCGCCTCACCCGCGACAGTACAGGGTTCAACGAAGTTATGCGCCACATCCAGCCGCGGTTCGCCCTCAGCCCTGAGCTGTTGCAGTATCCGGCAGGCAATCAGCGCGCGATTACTGCGGGCAAATGCCAGCGCATCGTCATGTTCTGCAAGGTAGCGGCGCGCATCGTCGCTATCTTCCGGCAAACCGTTATGCGAAAACGCCTCCACATGACGACGCAGGATAGCTTGCCCCAGACCGCGTGAACCACTGTGTACCAGCAGTAATAACTGCGTTTTTTGTAACCCCGACAAAGCGAACGAATCAGCATCGACGATGCGATCGACCTGTTGTAGCTCGGCAAAATGATTGCCGCCGCCAATGGAACCCAGCGCAGAGCGCCACGAATGATGCTGCATTGCGGCGGGGACATTCTCCTCCAGCCACTGCGCGTCCGCCACGTCAGGCAGCGACGCCAGCCGCTTCTCCAGTTTATCGGCGTTATATTTACGCCCTAAAATATCCGTTTGCCATAACGCCATGCCGCAGCCGATATCGTTGCCGACCAACGCCGGATAAAAACGTCCACGTGAGAAAAAGGCTGCGCCAATAGGGTAGCCGCGCCCCGGATGCAGATCTGGCATCCCGATAACGCGTTTCATACCGGTTAACTTAGCCGTCGTATATAATTGTTGGATCGCGGAATCTTCGATCCACAGGTTATCCGATGCGATAGAAAATACCACATCTGATAAAGGACGAATATAATTGCCCATATACCATTCCATGTATGAATTAAAAAATCAGGAAATGGCAGACGAATCCAGAGCAATAAAAGAAAATTAATCCTGGAAAGGTCTGCAAAGTGCGTTCAGAGAATAAAGTGTCATGATGAACCTCCTTTGCAGTTATTGAGAATGAGAAAACGTGGGTATAGTAATACTGAAATTTAGATGGCGCAATCGTAATAGTGATAAAATATTAATGGCCTGACTTATAACCCTAACACCAACTGTCGTTCCAACTGAGGGTCGAGCAGCGTTACGTGTAACCCCACCAGCCGTACGCCGCGCTCGCCGCGACGCTCGTTCCAGGTTTTACGGGCGGTGGTAATTAAGTCTTCTTTATTTAATTGCGGCCAGACATGTTCCTGAGTGGTTTGCTGAAAATCATTAAATTTTAATTTAACGCCCTGTCGGGCAATCAGTAAATCGGGCTTTACTATAGCCAGACGACGCTCCAGTTCCGGATATAAATGTTCAATAATGGCCTCGCAGTCCGACCACTCATGAATATCCTCCGCCAGAGTACGCTCAACGCCTACCGATTTACGCAGCCTTTCGCTGTTAACATCACGCTCGTCAATACCCTGACTACGCTCCCATAATACCCGGCCAAATTTACCGAAGCGTTTGAGAAGCATCGCCAGATCGCACTGTTGAATATCCTCGCAGGTTCTTAACCCCATATTTTCCAGTTTGGCGGCGGAAACTTTCCCCACGCCTGGAATTTTGGCTAACGGCAACGTTTTAAGAAAGTCGGGTACATCGGCTGGCGTAATAACATATTGTCCGTTCGGTTTATTGAGATCGGAGGCGATCTTCGCCAGAAATTTCACTGGCGCAACGCCGGCGGAGGCGGTGAGTTGCAGTTCATTGAAAATAGTCTGACGAATCTCCCTGGCGATCAGCGTCGCCGAACCATAACAGTGCGGGCTGTCAGTCACATCCAGCCAGGCTTCATCCAGCGAGAGCGGTTCAATCAGTGAAGTGTAGCGGGAAAAGATGTCACGTACATGCCGCGAAGCCTCTTTATAGGCGTCAAAGCGGCCAGGCAATAGGGTGAGATGGGGGCACAGCTTTAGCGCCATGGCGGTCGGCATCGCGCTGCGTACGCCAAACTGGCGCGCAGGATAGTTGGCGGTACTGATAACGCCTCTTCGCTCACGACTCCCGCCAATGGCAATGGGAATATCGCGTAACGCCGGATTATCACGCATCTCTACCGCGGCAAAAAAACAGTCCATATCAACATGTATGATTTTGCGCATCGCTCGCCCCCACAATACTGTTTAAGTGTACAGTATATTTTATTGCGCGCAAAGAGACATTCGCGTTAAAAATGCGACATATTCGAAGGTATGACGACGAAAGCGGCGGGAAAATTGTAAACGTACACACGGGGACTTGCGAAAAACTGCCGTGGTGCTAATGTGAGCGCTCCAAATCCAGATTACTCCGATTTGGGGACTCTTTTGCCGTTCTGGCGTGTGTAACCGTTTTATCAAGGAACAAGCAGTATGCGTAAAATCGCATTTTTTCTTGCGATGCTTCTGATGCCGTGCGTCTCATTTGCCGGTTTGCTGAGCAGCAGCAGCCCCGTCACGCCGGTCAGTAAAGAGTATAAGCAGCAGTTAATGGGCTCACCGGTCTATATTCAGATTTTTAAAGAAGAGCGCACTCTTGATCTCTACGTCAAAATGGGTGAGCAATACCAGTTGCTTGATAGCTACAAAATTTGCAACTATTCCGGCGGGTTAGGCCCGAAACGCCGTCAGGGCGATTTTAAAAGTCCGGAAGGGTTTTACAGCGTTCAGCGTAATCAACTCAAGCCAGACAGCCGTTTTTATAAGGCCATCAACATTGGTTTTCCCAATGCCTACGATCGCGCGCATGGCTATGATGGTAAATATCTGATGATTCACGGCGCCTGTGTTTCCGTCGGCTGCTATGCCATGACCGACAGCGGCATTGATGAGATTTTCCAGTTTGTCACCGCCGCGCTGGTCTTTGGTCAGCCGAGCGTGCAGGTGAGTATTTATCCGTTCCGGATGACCGACGCCAATATGCAGCGTCATAAGTATTCATATTACAAAGATTTCTGGGCGCAGCTAAAACCCGGCTACGATTATTTTGAACAGACGCATAAGCCGCCAACTGTTTCTATCGTTGATGGACGTTACGTCGTGAGCAAACCGTTGAGTCACGAAGTCGTTCAGCCACAGCTGGCCTCAAATTATACGCTCTCCGAGGCAAAATAACGCCCATTCGCCTGGCATAATCTTTTGCCAGGTTTCATTCCCCGTTAGCGGCTGGGTAGCAATCACGGTAACCACGTCATTTGGCGTGGTCTGTGAACTGAAATCAATTTCCATATCCTGATCCACCAGCGTGGCTACGCCAAACGGCGCCCGGCGAGTGATCCAGTGCAAATGGGTTGAGCAAAACGCCATCACATATCGCCCATCTGACAGCAGCATGTTAAAAACGCCTTTTTCACGTAATACCGTCGCCAGTGTCGCAATATATTTAAATACCGCTGTCATGTTGCCCGGCGTGCGGGGATAACGCTGCGTTAATTTATGCAATAGCCAGCAAAACGCTTTTTCGCTGTCGGTTTCCCCCACCGGACGAAAATTACCGGTTTCCAGCGACTTATAACCATTGAGCTGACCGTTATGAGCATAAGTCCAGTTGCGTCCCCATAATTCCCGGGTAAAAGGGTGCGTATTTTCCAGCGCCACTTCACCGCGATTAGCCTGACGGATATGGGCGATAACCGAGCAGGACTTGATCGGGTAATTCTGTACCAGTTTCGCAATCGGCGAATGGTAGCTCGGTTGCGGATCTTTAAACGTGCGACAGCCCTTTCCTTCGTAAAAGGTAATTCCCCAGCCGTCTTTATGCGGCCCGGTTCCGCCGCCACGCTGCACCAGTCCGGTGAAGCTAAAGCAGATATCCGTCGGCACATTGGCGCTCATCCCAAGCAGTTCGCACATACATCACCTCCACAAACGCCTTAAGCGGGAAGGCGTAATTTTTACAGCCAATCAAATCTCAAAATATCAAAGAAAACAATATGCTATACCCTAAATAATTCGAGTTGCAGGAAGGCGGTAAGGGAGGAAATCCCCAGGAACATAGATAACTATGTGACTGGGGTTTCTGAGCGCAACCAACGCACCTGCAGCTTGAAGTATGACGGGTATAGTTATTTAACCATCTCTTTTTCGATCAGTTGAATCAGGATATGAATCACTTTGATATGAATTTCCTGAATACGATCGGCATAACCGAAGTGCGGTACGCGAATTTCAATATCCGCCGTTCCCGCCATTTTGCCGCCGTCTTTGCCGGTCAACGTAATCACTTTCATGCCTTTTTCACGGGCCGCGGCAATCGCTTTAATCACGTTACCTGAGTTACCCGACGTCGAGATCCCTAACAGGACATCGCCTTCGCGCCCTACCGCCTCAACGTAACGAGAGAAAATATAGTCATAGCCAAAATCATTACTGACGCAGGATATATGGCTAACATCAGAAATCGCAATTGCCGGGTAGCCCGGACGATTTTCACGATAACGACCTGTCAGCTCTTCAGCAAAGTGCATCGCATCGCAATGGGAGCCGCCGTTACCGCAGGAAAGTACCTTACCACCCGCTTTAAAACTGTCAGCCAACAGGACCGCCGCGCGCTGAATAGCGTGAATATTGGCGTCATCTTTTAAAAAATTAGCCAGCGTTTCCGCCGCTTCGTTCAGTTCGTTACGAATAAGATCCTGGTACATGAGGATATCCTTCAGCATGAATGTAAATGACAGTATGCAGTGTACCGGATAGCAGTACAGGCGAGAAGCATAAGCCGAATTAACGCCTCACGCTTTTGATTTTTCGTGCCCCCAAAAACGGCAACAATGTGAGCTTTGTTGTAATTATTTTGTAAACACATTGCTAAAAAATTTTACATCCACTACAACCTAATCATCACAAGTGGTCAGACCTCCTACAAGCAAGGGAGCTTTTCGTTATGATGATTTTGAGTATTATCGCTACGGTTGTTCTGCTCGGCGCATTGTTCTATCACCGCGTGAGTTTATTTCTCAGCAGCCTGATTCTGCTCGCCTGGACCGCCGCACTTGGCGTCGCTGGCCTGTGGTCCATCTGGCTGTTGGTTCCTCTGGCCATTATCCTCGTGCCGTTTAACCTCACACCGATGCGAAAATCAATGATTTCCGCACCGGTGTTCCGCGGCTTCCGTAAGGTCATGCCGCCGATGTCGCGCACTGAGAAAGAAGCGATTGATGCCGGTACAACCTGGTGGGAAGGCGATCTGTTCCAGGGCAAGCCAGACTGGAAAAAACTGCACAACTATCCGCAACCGCAACTCACTGCCGAAGAGCAAGCGTTTCTCGACGGTCCGGTAGAAGAAGCGTGCCGGATGGCGAACGATTTCCAGATTACCCATGAACTGGCGGATCTGCCGCCGGAACTGTGGGCTTATCTGAAAGAGCATCGTTTTTTTGCGATGATCATTAAAAAAGAGTACGGCGGGCTGGAGTTCTCCGCTTATGCGCAGTCCCGTGTACTGCAAAAACTGTCCGGCGTCTCCGGAATTCTGGCTATCACCGTCGGCGTTCCAAACTCACTCGGCCCTGGCGAGTTGTTGCAGCACTATGGTACGGAAGAGCAGAAGAATCACTATCTGCCGCGACTGGCGCGCGGCCAGGAGATCCCCTGCTTTGCGCTGACCAGCCCGGAAGCAGGTTCTGATGCAGGCGCCATTCCGGATACCGGCGTGGTTTGCATGGGCGAATGGCAGGGCCAGCAGGTGTTGGGTATGCGCCTGACCTGGAACAAGCGTTACATTACGCTGGCGCCGATAGCTACCGTGTTGGGCCTGGCGTTTAAGCTTTCCGATCCGGATAGATTGTTAGGCGGAGAAGAAGAGCTGGGTATTACCTGCGCCCTGATCCCTACCTCAACGCCGGGTGTGGAAATTGGTCGTCGTCACTTCCCGCTTAACGTTCCGTTCCAGAATGGCCCAACCCGCGGTAACGATATTTTCGTGCCTATTGATTATATTATCGGCGGCCCCAAAATGGCCGGACAGGGCTGGCGTATGCTGGTGGAATGTTTGTCGGTAGGACGCGGTATTACCCTGCCGTCCAACTCCACTGGCGGGGTGAAATCCGTCGCGCTGGCAACCGGCGCCTATGCTCACATTCGTCGTCAGTTCAAAATTTCTATCGGCAAGATGGAAGGTATTGAAGAACCGCTGGCGCGTATTGCAGGTAACGCTTATGTGATGGATGCCGCCGCATCGTTAATCACCTACGGCATTATGCTGGGTGAAAAACCGGCGGTACTGTCGGCTATCGTGAAGTACCACTGCACCCACCGCGGCCAGCAGTCCATTATCGACGCGATGGATATCACTGGTGGTAAAGGCATTATGCTGGGCGAGAGCAACTTCCTGGCGCGTGCTTACCAGGGCGCGCCTATCGCGATTACCGTGGAAGGCGCGAATATCCTGACCCGTAGCATGATGATCTTTGGTCAGGGCGCCATTCGCTGCCATCCTTATGTACTGGAAGAGATGGCCGCAGCGCAGAATAATGATGTGAATGCCTTTGATAAGCTGTTGTTTAAACATATTGGCCATGTCGGCAGCAATACCGTTCGCAGTTTCTGGCTTGGCCTGACCCGTGGATTAACGAGCCATACGCCAACCGGCGACGCCACGAAGCGTTATTACCAGCATCTGAACCGACTGAGCGCAAACCTGGCGCTGCTGTCTGACGTGTCAATGGCGGTACTGGGCGGCAGCCTGAAACGCCGCGAGCGTATCTCCGCGCGTCTGGGCGATGTGTTGAGTCAGCTTTATCTGGCCTCAGCCGTACTGAAGCGTTACGACGACGAAGGTCGCCACGAAGCCGACCTGCCGCTGGTGCACTGGGGCGTACAGGATGCGCTGTATCGTGCTGAACAAGCGATGGACGATCTGCTGCAGAACTTCCCGAACCGCGTCGTGGCCGGATTGCTCACCGCGATGATCTTCCCGACTGGCCGTCATTATCTGGCGCCGTCTGATAAGCTGGATCACGCCGTGGCGAAGATCCTGCAGGTGCCGAACGCCACACGTTCACGCATTGGGCGCGGTCAGTATCTGACGCCCGCCGAACATAATCCGGTCGGTTTACTGGAAGAAGCGCTGCGTGATGTCATCGCTGCCGACCCTATCCACCAGCGCATCTGCAAAGAACTGGGTAAAAATCTGCCGTTTACTCGTCTGGATGAACTGGCGCGCAATGCGCTGGCGAAAGGGCTTATAGATAAAGATGAAGCCGCCATTCTGGCGAAAGCGGAAGAGAGCCGCCTGCGCAGTATCAACGTTGATGATTTTGAACCTGAAGCGCTGGCGACCAAACCGGTAAAGCAGCCGGAGAAAGTGCGTAAAGTCGAAGCCGCATAATCAGTCTCGCCTCTTTCCTGCCCCGCTTTCGCGGGGCTTTTTCTTGCCGCTTTTTTATTATTGCTCATGCTACAGTGTAAAGACGCTGTTCAATGAGGAGCTCCGATCGTGTCTGGTTTGAAAATTACTCTGTTGCAACAACCTTTAGTCTGGATGGACGGCCCGGCAAACCTGCGTCATTTTGACAGACAGCTAGAGCTCGTATCTGGCCGGGATGTGATTGTTCTGCCTGAAATGTTTACCACCGGCTTTGCGATGGAGGCCGCTAATAACTCACTTTCGCAAGATAGCGTGATTACGTGGATGCAGGCCAAAGCCCGACAAACTGACGCTCTGATTGCCGGCAGCGCGGCGCTACAAACTGAGCGCGGCGCCGTAAATCGCTTCTTACTGGTTGAACCGGAAGGCAAGGTTCATCTCTATGATAAGCGCCATCTGTTTCGTATGGCGGATGAACATCAACATTATGCCGCAGGCGATAAACGCATCATCGTGCAGTGGCGCGGTTGGCGCATTCTGCCGCTGATCTGTTACGATCTGCGCTTTCCGATATGGTCGCGCAACCGCAATGATTACGATCTGGCGCTGTATGTAGCGAACTGGCCCGCGCCGCGCTCGCTACACTGGCAAACATTACTGACGGCGCGCGCTATTGAAAATCAGGCTTATGTCGCAGGCTGCAACCGGGTTGGCACCGATGGCAACGGGTTACATTATCGCGGCGATAGCCGGATCATTAATCCCCAGGGTGATATTATCGCCACCGCCGAACCACACCAGGCGACACGTATCGATGCCGATCTTTCTCTCGTCGCCTTGCAGGACTATCGCGAAAAATTTCCAGCCTGGCGCGATGCCGATCCATTCACCTTGTAAGCAACCTGCCGCTCACCGCGGCGGGATTGTTTCACTCCGTAACTCTCCGTAAAACAAATTCGCGTGGCGTAATGTGGCAGGCAACGTATTCTGACTAAGAGCCTATCCCACCAGGCGTTATTGGCGCAGCCAGTTTGGACACGGACAGCGCGCAAAAACCGGAGCGTACACGTAGTACGTGAGGATTTTGAGCACTGCCCAGGTCCAAAATGGCAAGTAAAATAGCCCTAATGGGATAGGCTCTAAGATAATTGCTCGCCATTCGTGGGTAATAAAAACGGTTAATCACTCCCTTATCAGGATATCTTCATGAAAAACTTTGTACGCACAACTTTACTGGCAGCGACTCTGGCGGGCGTTTCTTTTGGCGCTTTCGCCACCGCTGTCCCCAATCCTCCCCTGCCCGCCCAAGATCCTATTGTCCAGCATCTGAAGCTGACAAACGATCAGATTACCCGGATCAAAAAACTTCACCAACAACTGGAAACCGACGTCAGTCAGATTTCTATGAAGGGAATTAAAGACGGTGCGCTGATAGAGGTAATTAAATCCGGTAAATGGGATGACGCCGCCGTAAAACAGCAGCTTGCAGCCTTCAGTAACATAGAACAACAGGCTCGCTATTATCGGGTTAAATATTATTTTGATTTAAGCAAAGTCTTGACACCAGAACAACGTCAACAGGTACAACAAGATCTCGCCCAGGCACTTGAGTAAATATTTTTGCCCGTTATTCCTGGATAACGGGCTTTATCCAGGTCGGGTACAAATTCATCTTCATCTTTTTCTTACAGCATCGCTCTATCTCACACTACCCGTTACATAACGTAGAAGTGAAACCGTACGTGGGGCTGGCATACGTTGGGCAATTTGGCGAGGAGATGGATTTCCATACCGACGATTATCGTATTGTTATTTAAAATCTTCATCTCATTTTTTACCCGCTTACAGAAAACCCAGCGTTACAATAGACCGTTTTTTGGGCTTCGTTTATGTAATCGTTATATCACCCCCTATACCGTGAAACTTGTCTTTTAGCCCAATGTTAAGGCAGGTTCTGAAATGAAAAACTTTTTCGCAGTCTGCATCATTCCCCTTGTGGTAACCTGGTCCGCTACTGCATCAGCAAAAGAAGGGATCTATATCACCGGGAAAGCGGGGACATCCGTAGTCAATGTCTATGGAATCAACTCAACCTTCAGCCAGGATAAGATAGTCAATGGTCATGCAACGTTACCTGACCGTACCAAAGGCGTTTTTGGCGGCGGGGTTGCTATCGGTTATGACTTTTATGATCCATTCCAGCTTCCAGTACGTTTAGAACTGGATACCACTTTCAGAGGTGAGACGGATGCTAAAGGCGGGCAGGATATTATTGCATTTGGTCAGCCAGTACACATAAATGTAAAAAATCAGGTCCGAATGACCACTTACATGGTTAATGGCTATTATGATTTTCACAATAGTACGGCATTTACACCCTATATCAGCGCAGGCGTTGGCCTCGCTCATGTGAAGCTAAGTAATAACACCATTCCTGTTGGTTTTGGTATTAATGAAACTCTGTCTGCTTCAAAAAATAACTTTGCCTGGGGCGCAGGTATCGGTGCAAAATATGCTGTAACAGATAATATTATGATTGACGCCAGTTATAAATACATTAATGCAGGCAAAGTAAGCATTTCAAAAAATCACTATGCTGGTGATGAACATACCGCTTATGATGCAGACACAAAGGCTGCCTCCAATGACTTCATGCTCGGCATTACTTACGCCTTTTAAACACTATCGGTAAAATAGCTGGTCCTGTGGGTTCCCGAAGGCGCAATGGAGGATATCAGTAATGAATACTCCTGCGCCTTCAGAAAATCGTTGAACAGGTGCAACCTGGCGCCATTTTTCAGTACACTGCAACGTTTCTGGTATGGGCTTAACTTCCGGCTGCCCAAAAACAGCCCCATCCTGTTTCCGGGTATTATCATTTCCGTCAGTCGGCATCATGTTTTGTATTGGGCATCGTCAAAAGACGACTGGCTGACCAGTCGCATATCTCGATGCCTCAATTCAGTCATCATCATGTGGGTTTAAGTCAGGAACGTGTCAAAACCATTCCAAACGGGTTAATCATCATTCAGAAAATCAATTTGTGGGCGATTATTCCATTTATCTTCAATAAAAGACAGAAAGCGTTGAAATAAAGGAGAATAATACTGACGATGACGCCATACAAGATAAATGGGGAGATCTGGAACCCTCCATTCAGGAAGTATAATTTCAAGTTCATTATTTTTTAAGTATTTGGTGGCAAGCCAAGCCGGAGTCATGAGGTTGATACCCTTTCCTTCTAAAACCAAATTAAGAACACTCAAAAGATTATTGGAAGATAAATGAACATTAACAGCGCCACTAATAGTGTATGATTCATCTTGACGGAAAAGAGTAAGAGGTCCGGAAAGACCATGGTTGTGAAGACCCACAATAATGTGATTTTCCAAATCGCCAGGATGTGAGATCCTGCCATATTTTCTGATATATTTCGGACTCGCACAAAGAACCAACTTTAAAGGGCTTATCTTTCGATACACGAGATCCTCACTTTCGATTATGCCACTTTTAAAAACCAGCTCATCAAACTCCAGGGATTTACTAAAAAAATCGCTACGCTCTCGTGAATCCAGGTAGATTTTTGTATCCGGATAGCTAGCTGTAAATTCCCATATCCACTTATTGGCAAGAAACTCACAGACAATAGCCGGAGCCGAAAATTTTATACTCCCTCTGATAATTTTATCCGGATTTCGCAATTCATCCAGCAAAGACTGAAAGGAAGATGTTATCCTTTTCATGCTTGCATAGGCTGTCTGACCAGCTCCAGTCAGTTCTAAGTGATGTGAATCGCGCCGAAGTAAAGTAACCTCAATAGAATTCTCAAGGCGGCTAAGCGATTTACTGACAGCAGAAATGCTAATATCTAATTCCCGCGCAGCCCGGGAAAGATTCCCTACTTCCGCCACTTTAATAAATATCATCCAGTCTCGCATACCACGATTATTGATCAGTTCCATCATTATCTTCCGTTGATAAAAGAAATTCTTATATTAAAGGAGCTATCAACGACTTACTGATGCGTCATTGTGTGCCTCAATGTCCTTGATATCATCTTAATAAAAAATCTATTGGCTGCAAAATAGCATCTGAATCGATCATGATTTTGCATCCATCTCCGGTTACTAATTGAACCTGTTTACCACTCAGTGTAAATACCCTATCTCAGAAGTGATCGTCAAGGTTGTCGCCGAACCAGATACCAATAATAAAGTGGTTCATTGTCATGCGCCCGTTCTGCAAAGGCATTCTCCTTTTCTGTGACGCAGTCTGGAGCGCATTAATTGCATCGTTCACCTAACAAAGTATCCCGTGGAAACAAGCAAAACATCGCCAGATTATTCTTACTTGCATACCCCCCACCCGGCTCGATATTATTTGTGAAAGTGGAGGAAACAGAACAGACGGTTTAAATAAGACGCTTACTCAAAACATAAACCTATGTGCAGGCTCCTCTCATTTCGTCACGTCGCTGATATCCAGCTTTACTGGCGCCAGGGGAAGATATCTGCGCAAGGCAATAATTCCGGCGCAACAACAACCACTCCCGCTGGGCCTCTGTACATTCAAAATCTCCCATGACCAAAAGCCAGCGGGTAGAAGCCCTGCGCCAGTGACCTGCTGCCTCCAGATTCTGCGCAACCGGGTCTATCACGGCCTCCGGTGTTATCTTATTTCTGCTCAAAATCAGCACCATCATTTGGGATATAGCCTACAACCCCTGCCCGCCGATGATGGGGGAGGATTCGGTATGCAGCACTTTCATCCTGGTCTCCGGCTCAGTCAGCTATCCGACGTGCCCCCTTATGCCGGGCCAGCAGCGAAGAAAATCCGGGCGTGGTGTGATAAAACAGACGACGTTTCAGCCAGCCCACATTCTTTCGCTCCTTTGTGTTGATACGACCAATACGCTGTGAACCGATGACTGGATTGTTCATACGCCTTTCTGTGGTATACAGGTATGTGAACCCCAGCTCTTCAGCCACATGAATATAGTCAGAACAATACCAGCCCTCAGGCCAGCACAGATGCTGACTGCAGTAACCCAGCATCTCCCTCATCCGCTTACGACTAAGAAGAATATCGACACGAAGCAAATCCGACGGATTACGGGACACAGGTTTCTGGTCCCAGCGTCGGTGGGTGTGCGTGTGCGAGTGAAACTCAACAAGGCCACTGAGGTGCATCTCCCGGACCTCTGACCAGCGCAGCATGACCTCATCAGCCCGGCCTTGTTTAACCAGCATCTGACACTCATCATGAGAGTACACCAGTTCGCCTGCAGGAATACGGACCGGTCCGTCACTGATCAAACTGGTCACAAGAAAGAGATGCGCATGCAGATTAAACTCCTGCAGCACCGGAAAAACCTGCAACCAGTTATCCAGCCAGCCGCCATCAAAGGTCAGCATGACGCTTTTACGAGGCAATCTTGCACCATGATAAAAAGCTTCCACCTCTGCAGCAGTAACGGTTTTCCAGCCAGATTCAGCCAGCCATTTCATCTGCGCCCGGAACGTACGGGGAGATAAGGTTATCTGTCCGGGTTTATCACTGACATGGTGATACATTAATACCGGTAAATGTCGTGCATAAGACATATGCTTTATTCCTTTATGTAAAAAATAAATTATTTTTACGCCTGAGGGGACAAGAAAAAGCCCCCTAAACATAAAATCTTAAATATCACATATGAATACCTGACAGATAAACAAACCTTATACCAGGGGCTTATAAAGCCCCGCTCACAAAAGAGTGAATCAAACAAATCCACAAAACAGAAAATAATAAAGGCATCAGTGTCCGTTAAATTATTTTACGAAACATAATATTCCTCTCCCTACAAAAAAAGATGAATTTCAGATTTTAAAATCAATCAGCAATTGATTTTTCTGCAATGAAGATTGCTAACCATATTTGCCTTGAGTAAATTTTCAATACATCCTCGAACCTGATATACAGTATTCGCCTTATTCACTGATACAGGAAGTATGAGTGGAACAGACGGCTACGTATCCTCCTGCGCCAATGCACAGGCCTTAAAATCCAGCGTCCAGGTGTCCGCAGGCACTTCCTGATTGCCATCAACGACCACACTGAAACTGGCGTTATCTGCAGCGGTTCTTAAAATGGCGCCACGACCACTCACCGTATCTGGTTGCCACCCCTCGCCCTCCAGGCGAACCTGAATGTGATGGCGAGGATCCTGTTGCCCGCTCAGCAGCAATACGGTAGGCGTGTTACCCGCCTTTTGCTCATCGCTCCATACCCGAAACCCGCTGTGACTGCCGTGATAAGTCACCCAGCCTTGCGCAAGCACCATCCCATCTGGCACGTGCCCAGCCCGAAAGTAAGTCCCTACACGTAGCGTTGTCTGAAGTTTTTCTGCGGCGTTCGCTATCGGCATCAAGCTACTGGCAGCGACCAGTAAGCTTACGCTATAGATAACCGTTTTCACTCGCTGTATTTTCATCCACATTATTCTCTCCTTCAGAATCGGCTATCTGCAGAGACCGCTCATTTGATACAAGCCCGCGATTCCCTTGTGGGCAGGTAGCTGGTAGTTAACCCGACATTGCTGTGCTCCCCATTTCACCGTCAGTTCGCCCTTATCCGCCAAACCAGTGAGATAAACCTGGCTATCAGTATCCACCAGAGCAGCACTGCCATCCTGCCCATTGACTGTAACCTGCGCCCCGAAAGGAATGGCGCTACCATCTTCCCGTTTCAGCGTCATCAGTGCCCTGGCCCCGATGTGAGTGTGAAACTTCGCTTCCACCACCGCCCCTTCGGTTGGCACCACGCGCACATCGGTTTGTGTGACCTCTGCGTCATCCGGTAGTCGCGACGGATCGAGGCTGACTGTATTCTCCTGATAGACGTTCAGGTTGCCCACTGTGGTGTCGCCACGAAAATCCGTCTTAACGCCAGGCCAGCCGCCAACTGGCACCCCCGAGGCCCCTGGCGCTTCAACCAGCGCCACTGAGCCTTGCAAAGGTTGCCCCAGCGTCACACCATGATGGTGGATAACTATACCTCCCGCGATATTGACTCCCATCTGGCGCATCGCCCGGCTGTAGCTATAGTCACCACCTAACAGGCCGTAAGCCCCATTCCATGCCAAGTGCAATGCGCTGTTATTACCACCACCTGGCGGGGCATCGGCACGGTAACTCTGACGCACCTCCCAATCCAGTTGCTGACTGAATGCCTCTCCGTTGACCCCCACTTGTTGCGTCTGACCACCGTGTGATGGTGAAGTCATCTGCCAACTAGCACTTACATTATTCCCCGTCCAGCGGCTTAATGGCATACTGAACCACAGGCTGGTTATGTTCTCTTTACGGTGCGCGCCATTGCGCCACAGCGTCCTGTTTTGATTCCAGTTCAATGACAGCGAGCCCCCTCCGATAGAGGTTCCCCAACTCAGTCCGTAGCTGTCATCATGACCGGGGCGATTACGCCAGTCGGTACGGGAACCGGTTAAACTCAGATTGCCCAAATGCCTCCCCCATGACTGACTCAACATCAGGGTAGTACGCGAGCTCGGCTGCAAATTTTCCCGCCACGACCATAGACGGTTGCCATTATGTCGATAACTGTCGAGCACATCGGATAGGGTGTTATAGCCCTGCGAGGCATACTGCCATCTCGTCAGAAAAAAATTTGTCCCCGTCGCAGTCAGCTGGTTGCTGTAACGCAGTCGCCAGGAGGCTCCTTGCTGTACCGCCTCCCCCTGACGCTGACTGTGTGTGTCGCTTCCATCGACAGATAAACTCCCCCACCGCCCGAGAGATCCCCCCAAACCAAGCGATGCAGCTTGATAGTGCGTTGCACTCTGTATACCGCCGTATGCAGTGAGGTTCCACGGCAGACCATACATCAACGTAGCCTGCGCGATCTGCGCCTTATCCGTTGCAGAGTCTGACGATCGGTATCGGCCCGCCAACAGGCTGTACTTCAAATATCCCTGGTGCAGTGCTATCGCCGGGGTCTGATACGGCACCACAAACATTTGTGTACTGCCATCGGCCTCCCACACGGTGACATGCAGATCACCACTACTGTCTGCTACCGACAGATCCCGCAGTGCAAACGGTCCGGGCGCCACGGTGGTGTTGTAAATGGTGTAACCATTCTGTTTGACCTCCACCCGAGCCTGCGTGCGGGCAATCCCACGCACTACCGGAGCAAACTGCCGCTCACTGTAGGGCACCATGTTGTCATCCGATGCCAACATCACACCGGTAAATGGCACACTATCAAATATCTCCCCCTGCGAAGTCTTTTGCCCCAGAGTCAGACGACTTTTTAGTGAGTACAGTCCACGCTCAGCATAGGTATATGCTGCCTGCCACTTCCCCGACTGTTGACCACTCCGCTGCCAGCTGGTCGCATTGCGGACACGCCACGCACCTATATTGATTCCCGGTTGCAGTTGTACCCAGGAAGAGTTGTCACGCCTCTCCATATCCATTTTGTAATCCGTCTGCGTTGTCCTCGCACTGTAGTTCATCAGAAACGCCGGAATACCATCATCCCAGAGATCTTCAGGAGCGATCCCCTTAAATTTCGTACGCAACGCCACCTGAGGAATACTCAGTTGCAGTTGCTGATTATTGATATCCAGTACCGCTTTAGCCTGTGGAATGGCGCTCAGATCCGCACACTCATCTGGGGTCTTTGCTGCTTTCCACAACTGAGGGTAATCTTCCGTTTTTACGCCGTAGCGTGAAAGCTGACTGACCGTCAAACAAGGAGCCAGAAAAGGCGTTCCTTGCCCATCCTTTTCCAATTTGAACACCACATCACGGGTGTCGACACGTTTACCATTCACCATCACGTCCACGCGATAAGTCCCTGGCTGTTGTACCCCCTGGTTAAAGAGCGACATATCAACCCCTTTCGCTGCATCGCCCAACATTGATGCATCGAATGTGTAAGCGTGCGCATTTGCGCAATGAACCACTCCCGCGATGAACAGTAGCAAGGCAGGTTGTTTGAACTTCATTTTCTGCCGCTAATTCCTTGAACTTATTTAAAAACGTAGTGGAACGGATGACTTTCACCACCTAAGTCTGTAATAATTTTCCACTCGACATCACCACGAGTGCCACCTGGCATATTTAGTGTTTTGTCAGCAAAGGGGGGGATATACTCAAGCCCTGTAATGGGCTTTCCCCCTACTGTGACAGAGGCTAAATTCATGTAAAACGGGGTGGGGTTCTCTACCTTAAGTTTGTTGCCCGTCTCCACCCATCTTAAATTTCCTGCAACATCTTCCGGCGTCCCCTTCACGGCATCCGGGCGGAAAATCAGCTTGTCACAGGTGCTGATGGACAAATTGAGGTCAAGGGTCGCGCCCTTAGCCTGTGTATCCGACGGTTCATTTTCGGGTGGTAGCGCCTTTATACAGACCCACTGTAAAGTTTCACGATCCGTTGGCATGTCACCACCAGTACGGATAATACGCAGTTGACTCTGCTGGTTCGCTTCTAAACGAAATAGAGGCGGCATCACCATAAAGGGGGCTGGCGAATTTTTGTCTTCTGCTTTGACTGAAGACTGAACCAAAATAGGGTAATCCTGCGGGTTGCTCACCGAGAGCGTCGCGCCGGGTGTACCAGCGTGATAAATCACCCGTGTAGCTCCCAGCTTCACGCTGAATGATTTAGTGGCTGAATTTAATTGCTGCCTGGCGGCATATACTGAAACCATAGAATTAGAGGCGAACAAAGCTACCGCCATTAAAACAAAATTAATTGTTTTCATATCAAAAATTGTAAAAGAAAAACGAAAAATTTGATGTGTATTACGCCTTAAACAAGGCGCAATACACTAATAGTTGTTTACTATTACGCCTGATATCCCACTACATCTAAAGTCAGTGGGTACGTATCAGGTGAGATATTCTGCTCCCCTATCGTAGTAATATAAAGTGGGACATTGGTATCAAAGGTGATCCACTCTCTCCCATTCCACGTTTGCCTGCCCTGACTCTTGGCCACATCCTTAGGTGATAAGCCCACAGTGATTGAGTTGCCACTATTTTTACCAGCTATTCTCCATACAATGCCAGCATTGTCCATTATCACGCCAGCCCCCCCCCTGGCCCCGAATTCTTTAACAGAAGTAGAATCAACTGTAAGCTTCGCAATAGCCGTACCTGTAGGCTCATCCCCAGCAATTAAACCCGGCACTTGATCCAACGATACGGTTAAATGTTCGGGAGCGGCAAAGTTAATATCCACTGATTTCTCTTGCACTGTGTTCGGCAAAAATGAGCCAGCATAACAACTAGCAGCCATCATGCTCAACGCACTTGCGATAATCAATTTTTTTATGCTTTTCATTTGAATAACCACCTTTTTTAAACCAAATTAAAATAATCCAGCACATCCAGAATACATAACGCCATACCAAATCTTACCGTATGGAAAAAGCCGTGGCTGGTAATAAAAGCTTGTACTTATTGGTATTTGTTACCAATTCAAATAAGTAATGTTATAAAAATCTATATATCAGAGCACCTCTTAATCTGAAAAAAATTGCGTTATTGCCAATATAAACAGTGTTGATGTTAACATCGTGTTGTCAGGGTGGAATAGAATACTAGTCAAAAAGCAATTATACCTTCCATTTACATTCAAGTGATAACATTACAATGACACCCACCACACTGGGTGTGGGAAACTTATCTTCGAAGAGAGGATAATTATCAGGCATCGTTGCAACATTGTTTATATTTAAACATACATCTCCTAACTCGACGGTAAGATTATTAGTTAACTTTTCCTCGCAGGGAAGATCTTTAATGGAAAATCTTGTTTTCCGAAACGGAAAAGCAATTATAACGCTCCAACGAGAGTCTCAACACTAAGAGCTGACTGACACAGGTCAGACTGATTATACAGGCATGAAAAAGCTCTCCCCTTCCTTTCAGTTCTTGCTGGATTATGCAAACGTCGCACCACCTCCCCGTGAACATGGCACATTAATTTGAAGCAGCTCTCATCCGGTATCGCTTTTCAGTGCAGCGAAATTCATCGCAGGTGCCCCCGTAAATAGACCCGTTTTAGTTCCATGCATTTTTAAGATTCCGGCCAGATAACGTTATTGGCGGTATTCCTTGGGTATCATATTGTTCCGCGATTCATGTGGACGTTCGCAGTTATATTCTGATAACCCTTTATCCGTAATTTACCGCACCTCATTCAGCGTTCTGAACAGATAAGAATTGAGTATTTCTGTACGGTATGTCCGGTTAAAACGCTCGATGAAAACGTTTTTCTTCGGCTTACCCGGCTGGATAAACGCCAGCTTTACTACATGTTTCTTTGCCCATTCAGCCAGTGCCAGCGAGATAACTTCCGGTCCCTTATCCATACGCAGCATGGCCGGATAACCGCGGTTGCTGTAATCCTGTCGAGTACACGGACCACTCGCAGAGCTGGCAGATTCAGATCGATTTCAATCGACAACGCTTCACGATTACAGTCATCAACAACATTGAACGTGCGAAAACGAAGCCCATAAACCAGCTCTGGTTCAGCGCTTCCGGCGTGACCAGTGGCGAGGGATTGCGTACCGGCAGCCGTTGTTTACCCTTACGGCGAAAATTCAGCTTGAGCAGACAGTAAATACGGTGGAGCCTTTTGTGATTCCACGCGTATCCCTGCCGCCGTATCCAGACTTCCAGTTGTCCCTGGTGGCTTCAGAAATACCGGCCTCCCGGTAGACATCTTTAACAGTCCGTCCGGATTCAGCCGATTTAATCACAGCGATGATCTGGTGCGCAGTAATACGGGCTTTACGCACAGCGATCTCCTGCGTTGGCAGATTGATTATGCCGGATGATCTCTAAATGTGAATGGATGCCGTAGGCGGGGTTTATTAACGGGATGCCCGTCAAGGTGCGGGTAATGAGGGATTGCATCGTGATCACGCCGCAGCATACCCACGGACTCTTTGGCTGTATTGAAGGGATGGGCGTAACCCGCATTAATAAACGGAGTGCAGAACAGTGGTTAAAAACATTTCCGGGGCGCTGAACAATACCGGAGATATTCCGGTGATTAAACGCAAAAGAACGGAACAGGAGTTAATGAGTAATTGATAATAAAAAGCCGGGAAAAGATAACCCCTCCGGCTTTTACACATTATTCATCCGGTTCCAGATGTTTTATTCCAATCCTTTTGGTTTTATTTCTGGATGTTTTTCATATAATGGATTCATTATTTTAATAAGCATTTCACCCATGATAAAACCAACCGTTTCTCGATATACATTAAATTCATCCTCATCACAACGGGACTGAACAACAGCAACAGATTCATCAAGCTCCTTACCGAATCTCAACATTAAATCACTAATTAATATAGCTGTATCCTTATCGTTAACCATATCTATTCCTGTAGTAAAAACATCAATAGCCTTGATTTCCTTTACATTCGTTAACACAATTCCAGCAAGCAAATCCGTTACTTTTTGTAGGTAAAGACATAAATAAGCATTCACTAATGCAATTATTTTCAACCATTTTTCATCTTAATAACTTGCCAGAATCACCTCTATCAGTACCACAAGTAATAAGACCAAGAAGATCACTATCTGTAATAGGATTCAGCGGATAATGATATCGGCTCCATCCCCCTTTCAGCCCTATTGGATCTACGTAATATACCTTCCCAGTCCCGGATTATAGAAACGGCGCTAGTTATAATACAGCCCCGATTCTTCATCGCATTGGGATAGGTTCTAACTGGAGTTATCACACATTAATGTAATTTAATTACCTCCCCATGTTTCCCCGCATCATCCGTATACATTGCTTGCAAGCATATTTTTTGTCCATCATTTTTAATATAATTAAATTCTTCAATTAAAGAATAGTCAATATAGTCCACTCTATAATATAACTCCACGGATTTTGAATTAATGACATTACTATATTGAAGTTTTCGCCCTTTAAATTCACCGAGTATTTTCATTTTAGTTCCCATAACTGTTAAAAAATCTTTTCTCGCAGTGGCATTTTTGAAAGAGTCACATGACAAATCATATATCTCAGCATACTCCCCTTCATTATAAAGAGAAAAAAGCTTATCAACTTCTTCTTTCGCAACTTCTCGAATAGCGCTATCATTTTTAATATTCTCTCTACCTAACCATGTAAAAAATAGAATAACGAACAACACAATCAACACCATAAATAGTAACGATAGAAAAAATCTATTTCTTTTCACTTGAATTCACCTGGTAACCAATCATATTCCTTATCCATCAGATCGAAAATCTCCGATAGACACCTCGAATGCCGGAAGCATGTGAGTTCCCCCTAGTCTCCAAATCCGGGTCCCATACTCACACCTTTTGTATATTTATAACTATCAGTTTGATCACAAGCATCTGTATAAGCCATTCCCGCAAGAAGTGCCCCATAAGAATCCCCTCCAGACTCTGATATTCCTGGTAATAAATCAGCATCAGGGGCTGATATTGTGAATAACAAACCAGCAGAAGTACCTGTACCGCTATGATCACACAATGAATAATACGCACAAACCTCTCTTTCCTTTGGGGTGTGTACTCCGGCTCCAGTTGTCCCGCCATCTGCTCCGGCGTCAGCCTCCCGTAACAGCCATACCGGTACACGTATTGCATATCTTCCGTGATGCGGTTATCCGCCTATAATGATTTCCCGGCTTTTATTCAACGAAGGATTAATAATTTCATGTACAGTCTCTGATATTCTTTACTCAGAGTTATCAGCCTATCCCCCAAAATAAATCACATATTATCTTGATTATTTTTTTAAGATTATCTCTAAACATCCCTCTTTTCGATAAAGTGGCATATAATATCCATATTATCGCGATTATACTTCCAATAATAAAGATCAACATGGATATTTTATTAATCATATACATCAAACATCAATGTCCCTATCTCTTTGATGAAATTCATTGGAGAATCCATCATGTTATGGAATTTCTCTTTACACACATCGCTAATTGATAGCTCATCTGGATCGTCAAACTGTTCACTATAAGGCAATACACCTAATAAATTTTTGCAGCACCTATCCTTGTCGGTTTCATTAAGTGATTCTGATAATCATAAATTTGCCCTGTTATATGAAGCAGTTGCCAATTTGATATTCCACGCCCCCATGCCAGAGAAACATTGCCCACTGGAGACAATATAACCAATCCATCAGCAGCAATACCTATCCCGAGTTTGGCTACCCCACTTGCGTGCAATCTTGCAGAATTAGCCGTATTTAAACTAGCCGTTAACATTTTTGCCGGATTAAATGGAAGATTATCCAGACTATTATTAGTCTCACCTATCATGCGACTACATAATTCACATGTAAACAATCCCAGCGGATCTGTATCTGTGACGGGATTCAACGGATAGTGGTAAGGATTTAATCCCCCTTTCAGCCCTGTCGGGCCTGACTGACGAACCTGCCACACTCCGGTGCATAATATCTGAACAGATTTTAATGCAGGCCCGTTTCATCGTCAAAATACGGCCCCGGTAGCCGGTTGCTCATCACCGCCCGGTGCTGGCCGGGGAGAGGGGGGCGCGGTGCCAGGATGTCGCGCCCATACTCGCTCACCCTGAGCTCCACAATCAGCCAGCATCCGGCGGAGAATTAAGAATTTATTTAGTCAGCAAATATGAATGCCTCCGGCGTCAGCGTCCGCCACATCAACAGCGAAACCTGTATAACCACCTGTTACTCACAAATCCCCAGCCAGCACCTTAAGGGTGACTGGCAGGAAGAAGCGGGATTTGAGACCGGGCGCAGCGTGACGGTGAAGATTTCACAGGGGTGTATTGTGCTAATGGCGGACGGTAACGAGGTGCAGAAGCTGTGCGAACAGCTTTATCAGGCTGAACGGGTGGTTAAGGGGTTGAAGGATGTACTGGTTTAGTGGACTGAACGGGGGTTAAATAAACAAAAAGCCGGGAAGATTTAATTTTCTTTCCGGCTTTTTAACTTATGATTCTTGTATTTCAGAAAATATCTTTTCAATTTCCTTTACATATTTATTAGGGCCGGGAATCCGAATTTTTTTTACATACTCAAGCAAATCACTCGGTCTTTTCGATAATAAATAATATTCAATCAGATGACCAATAGGAAAATTTATCTTAGGTGCTAGATTGACAATATTATCCTTGCCGCCATCTGGTTCAGTATATTTTACTTGTTTTTTTAATATATAATGCATTGTTTTAAATCTGTAATTTTCAATTAGCCATTTTATATCACATAAGGTCAATGATGCATAATTTAAAGAATCTAGTTCTATTTTTATAATAATATCTTGCACTATTGAGACTCGATCAATTTTAACTGGCATTTTCTTATCTAAATCATCAAGATAACTCAAATAAAAATCTGATCGCATAAATTCAGTTAGTTTCATTTTAAAATCCCTTATATTGAGGTGAGGATATCACCTTTAATCAGGTGGCCAAATTTACTGTGCCACTACAATTACAGCGGTGGTGTACAACGTATCATTAGCGCCAGCTTCTGGTCCCGTACAGACTGGTTATCCACCGATAATACAAAGCTGAAAGGATAACGTCCCTGCATCTTCGCCAGTGAGATATTCCCCTCCTGAAGGGAATATGCGCTTCCGCGTCCGTAACCCTCAACATCCTGCGCCAGTAAGCTGGTATAGCTGATTAATGCTGAGAAACAGCCACATTCACCGGTACTTTTTTTCAGTGTGACCGTTGTTTTCAGAATGGTAAGGTTATCCATTTCCTGACGATGAACGGGATGGATATCCACACACTCCGCCAGCGGATTATCAATGTTTACATCTGTTCCGCCCCAGACAAATACGGGCAGGAACATTCCTGCACAGGCAGACATAAACAGAACCTCTACAGCGTACTTTTTCACAGCATGTGACCTCTATTTGTTCTATCCACCAGCAGCAGCGCATCCACATACCGCCCTTCACTGTTCTGCTGCCAGAACCACCCCTGCCCCAGCGTCTTACCCGGCCAGCCCGGCCACGGCAGATAACGCACGCCCGGCAGTTCCACTACCGGTGCTTCATCCGACAGCCCGGTCAGTTCCCGGCTGCGTTGCGATGTACGTCGTAACCCGCGCAGCCACTGCGCCCACCACGGCCCCGGCTGCCACATCGCCCATAGCTGGTCCACCTGCTCCGTCAGCCGCCCGCGCCGCATCGTGTCCGGCGTGATATGCTGCGCCGCCAGCCTCGCCAGCCAGCCCTGCGTCTCCTGCAAGCTCTCGTCCAGGTTCTCGGAGGTGATCAATGAGATCCCGGTGGAGTTGCTGGAGAAGTGGGATGCCCTGGAGTGATGATGCGCATGTCTGGCGGTTCTCTGTGATTATCTGAGTAACATCAACATTACGCAGTCTGCTACTGCGCTGCATGATATTTCTGACTTACTTATATGACCTAACCCCACCTGTAGAATCGTTACTCTATTCAAAAATCATTGAAAACTTCCAGCAACAACATACTGCCATCCCCTTCAGTACGCTATTCTTCCCTCGGCCGAAGTGACTCTCCGGGTAAGGTAGTAGTTCACATAACCGGACGTTGGGCTACTGTGGCAGGCGCATCAGCACATTGTGCAGCAACTGGTGCGGGTTAATACCGGTCATCCGCGCCGTCACCAACAAGCTCATGATGGCCGCCGCGCGCTGGCTGACCTCTGAGGAACCGGCAAACAACCAGTTTTTCCGGTTCACCGCCACCGACCTGATGACGTTTTCCACCTGGTTGTTATCCTGGAGATCGCGGTAAGATTCGTCCTGTGGATTTATCACCTCTGTCAGTTGCAGCGTGTCTTTATCGTAACGGTACGACCTATTTATATTTAACTTCATTTACTGACATACATACACGTTATTAGGTATTAGTTCTGAATTATCTTTAACTAAAGAGCAACATCCTGGGATAATTGAGATAAATTCAAAACGTTTTCTCCTGATTGCAGTCATACATGCTGCCCCTTCCTTTTTACCATTATATGTTAAGGATGGGTCTGCTCCATTTTCAAGAAGCATCTTGACAAAATCCATATTATTTTTCCATATAGCTGTTTGAAGTATAGTCATTTTTGTCAAATCTATTGCATTCACATTTGCTCCACGAGAAATGAGGAAACTGGCTATCTCCTGATGCTTTTTAGTACCGTAATATGCTGCTATCATTAACGGTGTCTCGTGATATCTGCCAGTAATTCCATTTACATCTGTTTTTGCTTGATTTACAAGAAAATAAACTGCTTCAGTATTAGCATGTGTTACCGCCAAACTTAACGCGTTGTTTCTTTCCGGAATTGTTACTGACTTACATTGTTCTACATAATCAAATTTACATTGGAAATCATTCAAGCATTTCTCACAGAAAAACCATCGTTCCTTTAACTCATCTACAGATGCAATAGAACCCGCTATTAAGCCTAATCGAAAGTCATGTTGGTTATCATCTCCATATAAATCACATACAGTCATAATATATGCCAATATAAATAAAACCACTAATCTCAAGGACATGGTTACACCTTTTTATTATTCGGCACCAGCTTGTGCATCATTATAAGCACCTTTACCGAAGGTCCCCACTGCGACCCGATAAGCAGCAGAAGTAATTAAACATTGAGTATAAATATCATTATATCGTGGATCTTCACTTTTCAGTACACCACATGCTAACGCAATGTCATTGCCTAAATTAACATCACAAGTTATTTTATCACTGCCTTTAGTCGCATAGCATTTATCATGATTTCGACAGGCATCCATGAAATTAACCCCCCATAATCCATCAGGAACAAACCAGTCGGATCCCTCTGTCTCATTACCCTGCCAGATTTTCAGGTACGCCATTTTTTCGAGGATCTGAGAGAACTCAATGCTGTGCAGTTGCTGGCTAACCAGTGAGATATCGAGAGTAAACAGTGAGGAATAAGACTGACTCAGATGGAAGGAAACCACAGCAAACACATCGGGCGGTAAGCCATCCACCTCCAGCGTGAAACGTAATCCTGTTGACATAAAAAGCTCCCTGAATAAATATTTCCGGGAATATCGCAATATGGCTGATATATTATCTACGAAAAACCGGATAAATCATTAATTTCACTGATGAATTGAAATCCATTTAAAAACTTATGTTCATCTAATCCTGTGACTGAAATCAACTTATGAAAGATAGTTATTTATATTTATCAAAAAGTAACTTAAGATTTCCTTAAGTTATGTATATAAATACATGCTCGTATCTTGATATAAAACCTGACGGATTTCTGCAAATTACTTCCTGTCCGGTATACCTTTTATCTGTACCTGCAAGCTCAGGCACCAGAATTGCCTCCTGAACTACCTTCGTGACCACAATGGCGCATCTGCATCTTTTTTGTGCCGTGCGTTCATCCCGTTGTTTTGTTGAAAGCCTGACCGTGAATGTCCTCTCAGCGATCGCGTTCTGTTCCGTACCTGAATTCACCGGACTTTGTAACAACTACCTCGCCCTGACGCAGATGCTTGCGGAAGCACAGCAGTGTGCCGGTGGAAAACGCCCTAAAAACTTATCTGCTGCACATTCAGTTTTCCCTCTTCTGCATTATCCATAACGGTATACACTCCCTCCCGTAACACGCTGTCGTGGACAGCTCCTGCGCTCAGACCTGGAAGAAGCGCCTGATTTATCAGCGATGAAGCAGGCGGGCGGCGCGCACAAAACGGTCAGCGATCGCATGGCGCTGGCGGAGCGTTTTTGCAAACGGCTGGTGACAGAACTGAACGTGCAGATCCGCAATGTCAGGCACCTGAACGCGCGGCATATCGAGGATTACATCCGCCACCGACTGGCGCAGGGATTCGGTCAAAAAGAGGCGCTGGCCATGGTGGCGATGGAGCTGGGGCACGGTGACGGACGCGGGCGGTATGTGGCGCAGGTGTACAGGTTACGTGGGGAGGGCTGACGGCTGATAGCCTGTACCTTGTATATATTCGGTGATCAATCGGTTTTCGTACAAAAATTTTTGAGGGCAAAATTTTTGTACTATTTTCTATCAGTGAATGCAATATCAAAAGGTATAAACTATCACCGTGTTAATATTTTGTGATTTTATTCCCTTACAGGCTGGCGCAGACAACGGCTTTATGGCGTACCTCCTGACCGTTGTTACTGCGTTACGCAGTAACGGGAATAAAACGACTGCGCCACGAAAGGGAAAAGGGCCGCAGGGCAAAGGATCATTAAGGGTAATTGTGCCAGCCCGGAAAGGCCAAAGGGCTTAAAGGGTAAAACTGGTGCAGTTCAGTGCTTATTTTCTGGAGATCTGGCGCAGTGCTTTTATATTATTACCCGACAATGGATATGACCGGGTAATATATTCTGGTGCAGTTCACTGGCGATATGTTGCAGTGTCCGGGAAGGATCGGCGGCGACTTTCTCCGCCACGCGCTGTAAGGCGGGGTGCACGTTTTCAGCCAGCATCCGGCGGACTTCTTCGCGCTTCTCGCGGGCAGCAGCAAGCGTCACAGCAGGATATACGCCAAAGGCAATACGGGTTTCTTTACCGCCGAAACGATAACGAAGATACCAGTGTTTTGCGCCGCCGGGTTTGACAAGGATATACAGCCCACCGGAATCGATGACTTTGTAGGGTTTATCGAGGGATTTTAATGCGCGGATTTTCGGATCGGTTAATGCCATTAGGGGTCACTCCTTTATCGAACCGGACAGACCCCCTATTTGACCCGCTTTTACACCGAATGCGCAGGGAAAACTAAAAACGCACTGGGATGGTTTTTCGGTCTAACCCCATGATATCGCTGACAAATCAGCGACGTCCTGGAACACCGAAAAACAAGTAAGTGGCGGAACGGACGGGACTCGAACCCGCGACCCCCTGCGTGACAGGCAGGTATTCTAACCAACTGAACTACCGCTCCGTGATGTTCCCGCTGGGAACGAGGCGAATATTACGGTTTGCGGTGTCGCCCGTCAACGCTTTTTCTCACCTTTTGAATCAGTTGCTGCAAAAATCGCCCGAAGGATGATTTTTATAGCCTAAAAAGGAATAAATTACGCCCGCCAAAGGCAACTTCCGCCCTTTTTCTGCACCAGATCAAGCCGCGATTCATGCGCAGCCAGCTCTTCCTCAGAGGCAAAAACGACCCGTAACCGGCTGGCCTGGCGAACGATTCGCTGAATGGTCGCTTCACCTTGCTGCCGTTGCGTCTCTCCTTCCATCGCAAACGTCATGGACGTTTGCCCGCCCGTCATCGCCAGATACACTTCGGCAAGGATCTGGGCATCGAGCAATGCGCCGTGCAAAGTACGTTTGCTATTATCTATCTCATAACGCGAACACAGCGCATCAAGGCTGTTACGCTTGCCGGGGAACATTTTCCGCGCCAACGCCAGGCTGTCGGTAACTTTGCAGAAAGTATTGGTTTTAGGAATATCGCGTTTAAGCAGACCAAACTCATAATCCATAAAGCCGATATCGAACGATGCGTTATGGATGACCAGCTCCGCGCCGCGGATATAATCGAGAAACTCATCGACCACATCAGCAAAAACCGGCTTATCCAGCAGAAACTCATCGGCAATACCGTGTACGCCAAACGCTTCCGGATCCACCAGCCGATCCGGCTTCAGGTAAACATGAAAATTGTTGCCGGTCAGACGACGGTTTATCACCTCAACCGCACCGATCTCAATAATCTTGTGACCTTCATAGTGCGCGCCTATCTGGTTCATACCGGTGGTTTCGGTATCGAGGACAATCTGTCGTGTAATTGCAGTGCTCATATCGGTCATTTATGTCAGACTTGCGTTTTGTTATCGATTTCAATTACAGGAAGTCTACCAGAGATGCTTAAACAGGTAGAAATTTTCACCGATGGCTCTTGCCTGGGGAATCCAGGGCCTGGTGGTTATGGCGCTATCTTACGCTATCGCGGTCATGAAAAAACGTTTAGTGAAGGTTACACGCTGACCACCAATAACCGTATGGAACTGATGGCGGCGATCGTCGCGCTTGAAGCGTTAAAAGAACATTGCGAAGTGACATTGAGCACCGACAGCCAATATGTGCGGCAAGGAATTACCCAATGGATTCATAACTGGAAGAAACGCGGCTGGAAAACTGCGGAAAAGAAACCCGTAAAAAATGTCGATCTGTGGAAACGTCTCGATGCTGCGTTAGGTCAGCATCAGATCAAATGGGTATGGGTCAAAGGCCATGCAGGCCATCCCGAAAACGAGCGTTGTGATGAACTGGCGCGCGCCGCGGCAATGAATCCCACGCAGGAAGATAGTGGCTACCAGGCGGAAGCTTAGCCATCCGGTTTGCGATATTGCCGGGTGGCGCCAACGGTCTGGCGGATAGGGGTTTTACTTTTATTATGTCGCAGCGGATTAAGCGTAAGCGGAATGGTCCGCTTACGGGCCACAATAAGCTGTAAACAGCCCAGCGCCGGGATATGCGTATTTAAAAGCCGCCCCCCCTGCTTTTTCCAGGGTAAGACATGAAAACGGCTATAATGTAGCACTTCAAAATTGAGTAAAGACAGCCAGTCCAGTTGCCGCATAAGGGTAAACATCCGACTATTATAGGGCGGTGTTTTACGTAAAACAGGTACCAGTTTACGTAACCCCATCAAACTCAGCGGGTTAAATCCACTGATGACCAGCCAACCGTCATCAATCAATACGCGGTCGGCTTCCCGCAATAAACGGTGCGGGTCGGTACACCACGGCAAAGTATGCGCCAGCAGACAAACATCGACGGATTTATCTGCAAAAGGAAGGTGTAGCGGATCGGCCAGAACCTGCATCGGTGAGCCCTGCGATGAAACATTCACTTGATGGGAGACCGCGCACGCTTCGGAATTGATTTCTGCGCTTAAATTACCGATTTTAAGCAAATGGAAACCATACATTTTTGCAAACCACGGATTTAGCTGCTGTTCCAGCGCCTCACGGTAGTAATTGCCCCAGGGCAACTCACCCCAACATCCGGGCGCAACGACAGTTTGAGAGAGCCTTGCCGGTTTCATCGCAACCTTCCGCTAATTATTTGAGAGGTAATATATGAATCTTAACAGTATTCCCGCGTTTCAGGACAATTACATCTGGGTGCTGACCAATGATGAAGGCCGCTGTGTGATTGTTGATCCCGGCGAAGCGGCCCCCGTCTTAAAGGCCATTGCTGAACATAAGTGGATGCCGGAGGCGATTTTTCTGACGCATCACCATCACGACCATGTTGGCGGAGTCAAAGAGCTGTTGCAACACTTCCCGCAAATGACGGTTTATGGACCGGCGGAAACACAAGACAAGGGAGCAACCCATCTTGTTGGCGATGGCGATACTATTCGCGTTTTAGGCGAGAAATTTACTCTTTTTGCCACGCCGGGCCACACGTTAGGACACGTCTGTTACTTTAGCCATCCTTACTTATTCTGCGGCGACACGCTGTTCTCTGGCGGCTGTGGTCGACTGTTTGAAGGCACGCCATCACAGATGTATCAGTCACTTATGAAAATTAATTCTCTGCCTGACGACACACTCATTTGCTGCGCTCACGAATACACTTTAGCTAACATTAAGTTCGCATTGAGCATACTTCCGCACGATTCGTTCATAAATGAATATTATCGTAAAGTTAAAGAGTTACGTGTAAAAAAACAAATGACATTACCCGTTATTCTTAAAAATGAGCGTAAGATTAATCTTTTTTTAAGAACTGAAGATATTGATTTAATTAACGAAATAAACAAAGAAACAATATTGCAACAACCAGAAGCGCGTTTTGCATGGTTAAGGTCAAAGAAAGACACGTTCTGATAATTCTTACTTGTCATTCGCTAACTTCGCCGTTATGATCGGTCGTCTTTTAAGCAACTATTGACACACACATGAAGGCAAAAGCGATATTACTCGCCTCTGTCCTGCTTGTGGGGTGCCAGACGTCTCAGAACACTGGCAACGTCCAACAGCACGCACAGAGCCTTTCTGCAGCTGGTCAAGGGGAAGCAGGAAAGTTTACGAGTCAGGCACGATGGATGGACGACGGAACGTCTATCGCGCCAGATCAGGACTTGTGGGCTTTCATTGGCGACGAGCTAAAGATGGGAATTCCGGAAAACAGCCGGATTCGCGAACAGAAACAGAAGTATTTACGCAATAAGAGCTATCTCCACGATGTAACTTTACGGGCAGAGCCGTATATGTACTGGATAGCGGGGCAGGTTAAGAAACGTAACATGCCTATGGAGCTGGTACTACTACCCATAGTGGAGAGCGCTTTTGATCCTCACGCAACGTCTGGCGCCAATGCCGCAGGCATCTGGCAGATCATACCGAGCACAGGGCGCAATTATGGTTTAAAGCAGACCCGTAATTATGACGCGCGTCGCGATGTTGTAGCCTCTACGACCGCCGCGTTAGACATGATGCAGCGTCTGAACAAAATGTTTGACGGCGACTGGCTGTTAACCGTTGCAGCGTATAACAGCGGCGAAGGCCGTGTTATGCGGGCAATTAAAGCAAACAAAGCGCGTGGAAAACCGACGGATTTCTGGTCGCTTTCTTTGCCCAGAGAAACGAAACTCTACGTACCTAAGATGCTGGCATTGAGTGAAATTCTCAAAAACAGCAAACGCTACGGCGTACGTCTGCCAACAACAGATGAAAGCCGAGCGCTGGCACGAGTTCGTTTAAACAGTCCAGTTGAAATGGCGCAGGTTGCGGATATGGCGGGCATGTCTATCAGCAAGCTGAAGGCGTTTAATGCCGGTGTAAAAGGGTCTACCTTAGGCGTAAGCGGTCCGCAATATGTTATGGTGCCCAAAAAGCATGCCGAGCAGTTGCGTGAGTCGCTGGCTTCCGGTGAGATTGACGCCGTTCAGTCCCAACTGATCGCCGACAATACGCCGTTGAATAGCCGTAGCTATAAGGTGCGCTCTGGCGATACACTTTCCGGTATTGCTTCGCGGCTTGGCGTAAGCACGAAGGACTTGCAGCAGTGGAACAACCTGCGTGGTTCGCGCCTGAAAATCGGGCAAAGCCTGACCGTAGGCGCTGGCAGCAGCGCGCAACGACTGGCAAACAATAGCGATAGCATTACCTATCGTGTCCGTAAAGGCGATTCGCTTTCCAGTATCGCCAGACGTCACGGGGTGAACATCAAAGATGTAATGCGCTGGAACCATGATACGGATAATCTACAACCGGGCGATCAGCTTACGTTGTTTGTGAAGGACAATAGCACGCCAGACTCCTGATATTGTCCGACGAAAAAGCCAAAAGGCGCCGCTTCCCCCGGCGCCTTTTAAATTGCTATACCGCTTTATGCGCTTCCAGCATGATAGTATCGCTGCTAAACGAGCCGTCATCCTGCAACTCAAAATAACGCTTCACCTCTGCCGGTGCGCTCCCCTGATATAATCGAATCGCCTCAACCAACGGCGCTGGCGTACGCATCCGCGTTACCCATGAGCGAAACTCCAGCGATAAACGATCGGTTATCACGGTATTCGTTACCAGCATCGCGTTATTGACCATCGCCAGCCATTCACCACTGGAATAGTTACGGACATGCGACGTGTCGCGTAACGCCTCCACCGTTTGCAGCCAGATATCGCGTACAGGATGTCCAGGCGACATGACATCCATGATAATCAGCACGCCGCCGGGTTTTAATACACGATAAACCTCATGCAATGCCTGACCAACGTCGTGCCAGTGATGCGCGGAATAGCGGCTAATCACCACCTCAAACGATGCATCTTCAAAGGGCAGTTTTTCGGCATAGCCTTGGCGGAGAGTAATATTACTTAAATGTCTTTCTTCCGCTGCTCCAGCGACAACCTCAAGCATGCTGGCGGATAAATCGTATGCCACGACCGAGTTGGCATGTTGCGCAGCGACAAAACTCGCGTGTCCAGCCCCACATCCCATATCCAGTACGTTCGCGTGGGAAAAATCAGACAGCCTTTGCGCCAGCCGCGCTAAGTCACGACCCGCTGCGTGAACGGCGCTATGTAAATAGGCGTTCGCCTGTGAACCAAACTGCTTTTCAACATTGTCATGGTGGGAATGCGTTGTCATGGTAGTGCCCTTCTGTTATGAGAAAAATAGAGGGCAGCACCCGCAGAGGCCTGCCCCACGGCAGACCTGACTCACCTTTATTGCTCAGGTTTGCCGGGACTGAATTCAACGAGTAGCGGATTGTGATCGGAAGCGCGCGTCACCAGTACGGAGGCTTCATTCACGTTTAAACCACGATAAAAAACAAAATCCAGCGGTCGTCCAAACGCACGACGGCGCTGATCGTCAGTGAAACGCACCTGGCGCAGCGACATCTCACGTGCAAAGCGGTACAACGCATTCATACGTGGGCGGCTCCAGGCATTAAAATCACCCGCCATAATGACAGGGCCGCTATGGTGCGCAATCTGGTCGCCGATCGGAAGTAACTGCTTACTGTACACGTCCACGCCCAGACTAAAATTTACCGCATGAACATTTACTACCATTAATAAACGGGTATCCGGCAAGGGATATACCGTCACCAGGGCTGATTTCGCCAAACGTAAAATCGGTTCTCTTTCCCGTAAAGGGCAGCAGTAAACAGGATGGGCGGCAGACAGCGTCATGACGCCAGACGGATGCTGAGGTAGTACAAAAGCGGGAACCTGGTCGGCGGCAAGATAGTTAGCGGTGGCAAACTGTACCAGTTCAGGCGTCGTCTGTGCCTCCTGCAACAGGACCAGATGCGCATCTTTGCCGTAGTTCTTCAGCACCGATAACCATTCGGCTCGCTGCTGCTTGAATATATTCCACACGAGGATACGGATCCGCTCTTCACTGCTTAGCGGTTCCCCGGCGGGCAATGCCTGGCCGATGCTCGCAAACGACCCTGGCGGCAAAATCCGCTCGGCGGGCTGTCCGGCAACATAGCGCATCGCATAGGTATTTTTTCGCACTTTTGACTTTCAAACCTCTGTAACGTCAACCAGTCCTCAACCGGACTGGTTCTTCTGTTATAGGGATTTTAGCACTCACTTTCAACGAACAATTGCAGTTTGTTTTGTAAGTAGGCGCTTACATCAATAATTTACTCCAGAGCAATGCGTACAGGTTTATCAAGACGTCCGCTGACACCCATCAGCAGGAAAGCCACCAGAACAATGAGGGCGCCAATCCACGGCGTCTGCGCCAAACCGTAATGCGCCACCGTTTGCCCGCCAATCACGGAGCCCAGCGCAA
Source organism: Salmonella sp. 2020_1395 (assembly GCF_043848115.1). NCBI lineage: Bacteria > Pseudomonadati > Pseudomonadota > Gammaproteobacteria > Enterobacterales > Enterobacteriaceae > Salmonella > Salmonella sp. 2020_1395. The sequence goes on from NZ_JBCMFH010000003.1 coordinate 451,748, forward strand.
TACCAATGTTAAACGCCGCAATGTTCAGACCTGACGCCACATCTACCGCATTAGGCGTGAATTGTTCCGCTTTCTGTACCACGTAGACCTGCAACCCCGGTACGTTACCGAAGGCAAAGATCCCCATCACCAGAATGGTAGCCAGCGCGGCATACTGCGTGGAGGCCGTCACCTGGAAGACCATCAGCAGAACAAACAGCGCGGCGAAAATGAATTTCAGCGCCGGCACGGCGCCATGCTTATCCGCCAGTTTACCGCCCCAGATATTGCCGATAGCCACTGATACGCCATACCCCAGTAAGATCCAGCTTACCGCTGCCGGGGAGAATCCCGCCAGATCCTGCATCATTGGCGCCAGGAAGGTGAATGCCGTGAATACCCCGCCGTAGCCCAGCGCCGTAACGGCGTAAATCAGCAGCAGACGAGGATGAGTCAGTACTTTCACCTGGTCACGAATGCTGGCGGCCGCCCGACCGGGAATATTGGCAGGGATCAGCAGTTGACTGCTCATCAGCGCAATCACGCCTAACAGTGATACCGCAAGGAAGGTCTCACGCCAGCCAAAATGCTGACCGATAAATGTGCCCAGCGGAACGCCCGTGACCAGCGCTACCGTTAAACCACCAAACATAATAGCGATCGCAGAAGCCGCTTTCTCTTTTGGCACCAGACTTGTCGCGATGGTAGATCCAATCGAGAAGAACACGCCGTGCGCCAGGCCCGTCAGCAGACGGGCGACGATTAATGTCATATAGCCCGGTGCCTGCCATGCCAGCAAATTCCCCGCCGTAAACAAGACCATCAGCGCGACCAGTAACTGTTTACGCGGCAGGCGTCCGGTCAGCGCGGTTAGCACCGGCGCGCCAATAGCCACACCCAGCGCATAGATTGAAACCAGCATTCCGGCGGAAGGTAACGAGATAGCCAGTTGTTGAGCAATGGTCGGCACCAGGCCGACAATCACAAACTCAGTCGTGCCAATAGCGAAGGCACTTATAGTCAGTGCAAATAAAGCGAGAGGCATACATAACTCCATAACAGCAGTAATCAGATGACACGCAGTATGCCTGGATGTTTTAATGACAAAAATAGCCAAAATATCAATTTAATTTTGCTTCAGGAGCAAAAATGAAAGCCACCTCCGAAGAACTCGCAATTTTTGTCGCTGTCGTGGAAAGCGGCAGCTTCAGCCGGGCGGCAGAGCAGCTTGGACAGGCCAATTCCGCTGTCAGCCGGGCAGTTAAAAAGCTGGAGATGAAGCTCGGCGTCAGTCTGCTTAATCGTACGACCCGACAGCTGAGCCTGACTGAAGAAGGAGAGCGATACTTCAGGCGCGTGCAGCAGATACTGCAAGAAATGGCCGCCGCAGAAACGGAAATCATGGAGTCGCGTAATACCCCGCGCGGCTTACTGCGTATCGATGCGGCAACGCCGGTAATGCTGCATTTCCTGATGCCGCTGATTAAACCTTTTCGTGAACGGTATCCGGAAATAACGTTGTCTCTTGTCTCCTCAGAAACGTTCATCAATCTTATTGAACGAAAAGTGGATGTTGCGATACGCGCAGGCACGTTGACAGATTCAAGTCTGCGCGCGCGTCCGTTATTTACCAGTTATCGTAAGATTATCGCCTCACCGGATTATATTGCCCGTTTTGGCAAGCCAGAGACCGTTGAAGAGTTAAAACGGCATCTGTGCCTGGGGTTCTCAGAACCTGTTTCGCTCAATACCTGGCCGATTGCCTGTAGCGACGGGCAGCTCCATGAGATCAAATGTGGGATTTCTTCCAATAGCGGGGAAACGTTAAAACAACTTTGCCTGAACGGTAACGGCATTGCATGTCTTTCAGATTATATGATTGATAAAGAGATCGCGTGGGGAGAACTGGTGGAACTGCTGGCCGATAAACGTCTGCCGGTAGAAATGCCTTTCAGCGCCGTTTACTACAGCGATCGCGCCGTCAGCACACGCATTCGGGCATTTATCGACTTTTTGAGCGAATATATAAGAACAGCCCCCGCAGGAGCTGTGAAAGAGGGGTAAAGGGTACAAAGGGTCAGGCAATTAATCCCACTCAGGGGCCAGTCCTTCCGGGCTAACCAGACGATCGTTGCAGTCCAGTGCCGCGATCGCATTTTTATCTTCGGCATCCAGATGCAGGTCCTGCGCCAGCAGGTTGCTTGCCAGGTTTTCGCGCCTGGTGGATGAAGGGATCACCGAGTAACCTTCACCCATTGCCCATGCCAGAATAACCTGCGCCGGGGTCGCATTATGTTTAGCCGCAATGCGCGCAATCACTTCATCTTTCAGCGCTTTACCGTATGCCAGCGTCATGTAAGAGGTGATATGGATACCGTGCGCTTTCGCCCAGTCAACCACCTTACGATTCTGCAGATACGGAGATAGCTCAATCTGGTTGGTGGCGATATGGTCTGCGCCCACCGCGGCAATAGCCTTTTCCATCAACGGAATGGTGAAGTTTGAAATGCCAATTTCGCGAGTCAGCCCTTGTTTTTTAGCTTCCAGCAATGCCTGCATAAATTCTTCGACAGGCACGGCATCACCCGGAGATGGCCAGTGGATCAGCGTCAGATCGACATAATCGGTACGCAGTTTTTTCAGGCTCTCTTTCAGGCTTGGGATTAGCTTGTCTTTGCTAAGATTTTCAATCCAGATCTTGGTGGTGATGTACAGCTCATTACGCGGTACGCCGCTCTCAGCAATCGCCTGTCCAACAGCCGCTTCATTATCATAGATTTGCGCAGTGTCGACAGCACGGTAGCCTAGTTCAAGCGCCGTTTTAACAGAAGCGATAACCACGTCGTCTTTCAGGCGAAAAGTACCTAAACCGAATGCAGGGATAGTCATAGAATTCCTCTTTTTAATCACTATGTTCGTTAACTGAGGGGATTATGACCTTCAGCGCTTTGCAGAAAAAGAGCGAGAAATGCAGAGGATTTTTGCGAATTGAGCAATAATTAAATGACATGCAAAGAAAAAGCCCTGAGCTAATGCTCAGGGCTCTTAATAAGTGGCGGAACGGACGGGACTCGAACCCGCGACCCCCTGCGTGACAGGCAGGTATTCTAACCAACTGAACTACCGCTCCACCGAATTTCTTTGTCACAACCCGGATTTTCATCCTGGTTTACTGCAATTTGATGCCTGGCAGTTTATGAATCACTTCGTGATTCACCCTTCGGGCCGTTGCTTCGCAACATTCAAAAGCTTTCGCTTTTGTCCTACTCTCTGTCGAGTAGTGAACTGCCTCGAAAGTTAATGCCATACTTCTAATTTGATGCCTGGCAGTTCCCTACTCTCGCATGGGGAGACCCCACACTACCATCGGCGCTACGGCGTTTCACTTCTGAGTTCGGCATGGGGTCAGGTGGGACCACCGCGCTACTGCCGCCAGGCAAATTCTTTGTGCTCTGTACGCAATTCTTTATCGCATCAGCTGCGTTGCCTGCGCTCGTAAAGTCAGTCACATACTTCTGTATGCTCCTTCCTTTCCTTCGCTTGCCGCCTTGCTGCTGCGCAAATTATTGCGTACTCAACTCTGAATCAGTGCTGAAAATCGTCTCTCATCCGCCAAAACATCTTCGGCGTTGTAAGGTTAAGCCTCACGGTTCATTAGTACCGGTTAGCTCAACGCATCGCTGCGCTTACACACCCGGCCTATCAACGTCGTCGTCTTCAACGTTCCT